>NZ_JAESJS010000009.1:0-330803 GCF_017891705.1 Staphylococcus sp. GDY8P196P
AGTAATTTACTCTTGATAAGATCCAACACCTTCAAATGAAGATATTAAAACCACCGAAAGACTTAGAGAATGTGGACAACTTTTAGGTATTGATTTATTAGACCATGTCATTATAGGAGACCATGAATATTTAAGTATGGTAGAAGAAGGATATTTTGATTAAACTGTGTTAGTTTAAATGGAGTTAATATTGCTGATGATATTGAATGGCTCTGTCATTATATACTAAATAGTTATTTTGTATCCGAGACATCAAATTAGCTGGTTAAGCAGTAGGCAATATACTTTTAGTTGAGCTATTATTACCTGTGATTTATTAAATGCAAATGATTAAAATGATTATAATGCATTTATATAGTACTATTTTGATTTTGACGGTTGGCGGTATAGTTTCATCAACGCGTCTTAATTTTTGAAAGATTAGGATTATTCATTTTTAGTACGGTCGTCGTTAGATTAATTTGGGCGTTATTATTGTGTGCTTGTTATTAATGTAAGCGTGTAATTGCGAAAACAGTCATATGAATTAAAAAAAGGCGCTTATTGGACATCAATGTCTATAAGCGCTAAAATTTTAATTTATAAAACTGAAAAATTGATTATAATTTTCCATTAACCAAAGAATGCCTTGGTATCCTAGGTAAATACATAATACAATTATGCCAACATAGATTAAAAATCTTAAAATAGATAAACCTACTCTAAATAATAAGATAACTAAGAGTGCAAGCAGGATTATAGATAAAATACTCATTGTCTATTCACTCCTTTTAATATAGTTTAATATTAATGCATGAAACATACATCGGTCTATAGTTAAAATATAAATACACCTATAGTCTGATGATAAACTTTATTAAACATACTATAATTTTGATGAATAAAATAGGAGGATGGTTCATGCGTTTCATATTTAGCATTATAAAGAATATTATAGCTATTATTGCCATTATAGTAATTGTATTTTTCGCACTCAAATACGCGCCTTTTTTAAAAGACCAAGATTGGAATCCAATGCACAATGATGAATCATCCTTAAATAATAGCGCAAATAAAGGGCATCTAACAGGTGGACAAAGATATTCAGTGGAAGATAATGATATTTTAAATAACGTTCCACTTAGTCAAACGAAGAATATGTTTAATTGGATTGATAAACGAGAGTTTATGTCAGTAACTGGTATTGAAAGAATGGGATATAACGACTCTTATTTGGCTGGGCAACGTGGCGATGAATTTATTATATATAAATTTGGTTCTGAATCTATGAGAGTTTATAAAACTGAAATAGAGATGAATCAAGACCTTAATCAATTAGGTGAACATATAGAATTAAAGCCAGCATCAAATTATGAGTAATGGATTTGAATTCTTTTAATAAATAAGTTAGCCTTATATAAGTAATAAGAAAAGGTTGGTGTTTATAATGAGTGAAAAATCTAATGAAAAAAAAGCAGACGAACAAGCAAAAGCACAAAATTTATTTGCACGTTGGCGTAAAGAAGAAACGCTTTATAAAGAAGATGAAAAAGAATCTAGTAAGTCTAACGACTCTAAAACATCATCAGATGAAGAAAAAAATTAGATTTATTTAATCAAGTACTAAAAGTTAATCGAATGTGTATGTAAGAGCAGTTTACACTGCTTCTAAGCATTTCTTAGATTTTTAAAAATAAATAGGATAAATAAGCAGGACGAGTTTTAAAGTCGATTTGGATATGATTGATTTTGACTCGTTCTTTTTTTATGCGGTTGGATATTTATTGAAATGAATAATGGGTTACCTTGACGTTATTTTTAGTTGCCTATTATAAAAATTAATTGATGTGTTAAAATCAATACTAAATAATACACTATTCTATATAATTACTGCTATAATACAAGTTATCACAATGTTTGAATATAAAATATAATAAACTTATCTTCATATTTAAATCCGTAAATAAATTTTGTTCTATATTCTTTATGTTCGTGCTTTATTTCGTTTTAGTAGTAATATAAAATGATAAGAAGAAGATAAAATAGTTGGTTAATAGAGGTGTTTAGGTTGTCAAAGTTTTTTAGAAACAACAAATTGATTGTTATATTATGTGCAATCATTGTGTTTATAGCCTTGATTGGTGTGTCATTACGCTCACAATCACAATCACATGTTGAACAATATGTGGGAGATACGGTTGCTTTTGGCCAAAAAGCTGTGAGTTATCCAGTCCACTTTGTTACTGGATCTATCAATAGTATTTTTTCTAATGGCGACTCCAAAAAGCAATCAAGTGAAATAAAACAGTTAGAAGCAGAAAATCAAAGGTTAAAATCAGAAAATAAAAAGTATAAAAAAGAATTAGATATTGAAGATATATCTAAATTTGATCCAATTTCAAGCACAGTTCTTTCAAGAAATCCTGATCAGTGGATGAATACATTAGTGATTAATCAGGGTGCAAAAGATGGCATCAAAAATAATATGGCAGTAATGACTTCTGATGGATTAGTTGGACGTATCTCTAAAGTGAATCAATTTTCTTCACAAGTAGATTTAATATCAACAAATACAAGGGCGAATCGCTTATCTGTCAATATTCAACATGATGACAAAAATGTGTTTGGTCTCATAGACCATTATGATGCTAAAACTGAAGAGCTAGTAATATCTGATATAAACAATAAAGACAGTATTAAAAAAGGAGATAAAGTAGTTACAAGTGGATTAGCTGATCAGCTTCCAACAGGGTTATACATAGGTGAAGTAGCAAAAGTTGAAAATGATGAGTATGGCTTATCTAAAGAAGTTAGAGTGAAAACTGGTACTGATTTAGCTGATTTAAGCCATGTTTATGTTGCTAAAAGAGACCCTAATACGGTGCCTGATACTGAAAGTGGTGATAATTAATGCGTACGTTTTACTACTTTCTTATTGGTATCATTCTTTTTTATATTGATACTGCAATTGCACTAGTGATACCTATGCAAATTTCTGGAAATGAAATCATCTTCGTGCCTCATTTAACGATAATGTACATCTTAATCATGAGTGTCTATAGAGGTTTTGGTGTAGCAATGGTTTTCTCAATTGTCTTAGGATTAATTACCGATTTATATTATGGAAGTTTTTACGGACTATATTTATTTGGTTATATTTTATTAGTTGTCATCATGGATTTTTTCTTCAAAGTATTTTATCGAGATCATTCGATGCTATTTACAATCGTATTGTTGAGTACACTCGTGTTAGAAATTTATGTAGCAATTATATATAGTGCTTTAGGATTAGTTCAATTTAATTTATTTGAATTTGTGATTTTTAGAATGTTACCGACGTTTATACTAAACTTTATTTTATTAATTATTTTGTATCCGCTAATAACAAAATTTCTCAAAAAAATCCAATTGAAGATTGACAGTAAAAGATTGTAATGCTAAAATGCAGTAGTTGAGTAGTTTCTAGCTACATACAACCGCTCAAATTCAGGTTCAAGTACAGTGATGTCACCTGATTTTGGCGTGACTTAAATTATAGGAGGTGCAAAGTATGTTTGCTATTATTGAAACAGGTGGAAAACAAGTAAAAGTTGAAGAAGGACAAGAAATTTTCGTTGAAAGATTAGACGTAAATGAAGGTGATTCTTTCACTTTTGATAAAGTATTATTTGTAGGTGGAGATTCAGTTAAAGTTGGTGCGCCAACAGTTGAAGGTGCAACAGTTACTGCTACTGTAAACAAACAAGGTCGCGGTAAAAAAATTACTGTATTCACTTATAGACGTCGTAAAGACTCTAAACGTAAAAAAGGTCATCGTCAACCATACACTAAATTAACAATCGACAAAATCAACGCATAATTATGATTAAAGTAGATGTTACATTAAATGACTCGGGCCAAGTAACAGACGTTGTCATGGATGGTCATGCCGAACATGGTGAGTATGGTTATGACATTGTATGTGCAGGAGCATCTGCAGTTATTTTCGGTAGTGTTAATGCTATAATGGGATTAACAACCGAGAAACCCGACATTGACTATAGTGATGACGGTGGATACTTCCATGTTAGAAGTGTCGATACACATAACGAAAAAGCGCAATTAATTCTTCAGGCAATGTTAGTCTCTTTGCAGACAATTGAAGAAGAATACAAAGAAAATATTAGATTAAATTATAAGTGAGGTGCAACCAAATGTTAAAATTAAACTTACAGTTCTTCGCATCTAAAAAAGGGGTAAGTTCTACAAAAAACGGACGTGACTCTGAATCAAAACGTTTAGGTGCTAAGCGTGCGGATGGTCAATTCGTTACTGGCGGTTCTATTTTGTTCCGTCAACGTGGTACTAAAATTTATCCTGGTGAAAATGTTGGTCGTGGTGGCGACGATACATTATTCGCTAAAATCGACGGCGTTGTAAAATTCGAACGTAAAGGTCGAGACAAAAAACAAGTATCTGTATACGCAGCTGCTGAGTAATTTTTGTTAATGTTAACACCAGAAGTGATGACTTCTGGTGTTTATTTTTGTCTTTATTTTCTAGTTATCTAGAAAATGCTATAATATACAAGATATGTAAATTAAATTTAGTAAAAAAGAGGTGAAATCATGTTTGTTGATCAAGTTAAAATATCACTTAAAGCTGGTGATGGTGGTAATGGCATAACTGCATACAGAAGAGAAAAATACGTACCATTTGGTGGACCAGCTGGTGGTGATGGTGGTAACGGAGCTTCAATTGTGTTCGAAGTAGATGAAGGTCTAAGAACGTTATTAGATTTCAGATATCAAACACATTTCAAAGCTAAAAGAGGTGAAGGTGGCCAAAGTAGTAATATGCACGGGAAAAACGCTGAGCATTTAGTATTAAAAGTGCCACCAGGTACAATCATTAAAAGTGTTGAAACTGAAGAAGTATTAGCAGATTTAGTAGAGAATGGACAGCGTGCTACAGTTGCTAGAGGCGGTCGTGGTGGTCGTGGGAATTCACGCTTTGCTTCTCCACGAAACCCTGCACCAGATTTTAGTGAAAATGGTGAACCAGGTGAAGAAATTGAGGTTACTTTGGAATTAAAACTACTTGCAGATGTTGGTTTAGTCGGTTTCCCAAGTGTTGGGAAATCTACATTACTATCAACAGTTTCTAAAGCAAAACCAAAGATTGGAGCTTATCATTTTACGACTATTAAACCTAACTTAGGTGTTGTCTCTACCAAAGATCATCGAAGTTTTGTGATGGCGGATTTACCTGGTCTTATACAAGGCGCTTCTGAAGGTATCGGATTAGGTCATCAGTTTTTAAGACACGTTGAGAGAACCAAAGTAATTGTGCATATGATTGATATGAGTGGTTCAGAAGGTCGAGATCCTTACGAAGATTATCAAATTATTAATGAAGAATTAAAAGCTTATGAACATAGATTAGAAGACCGACCACAAATAGTTGTTGCTAATAAAATGGATATCCCCGATGCAGAAGATAATCTAACTATTTTTAAAGAACAATTAAATGATACCAGTGTACGTATTATTCCGTTGTCTACAGTAATGCACGACAATATTGATGAATTATTATATGCTATTGCTGATACACTAGAAGAAGTTAAAGATGTAGATTTTAATAAGGAAGAAGAAGATTTGGGTGTTAATAGAGTTGTCTATAAACACACGCCTAGCCAGGATGCATTTACGATTACAAGAGACGATGATGCTGCTTACGTAGTGAGTGGTAAAGCCATAGAAAGAATGTTCAAAATGACTGACTTTAATAGTGATCCAGCCGTTAGACGTTTTGCGCGTCAAATGCGTTCAATGGGTATTGACGATGCACTACGTGAACGTGGTTGTGAAAATGGAGATATTGTAAGAATACTTGGTGGAGAATTTGAATTTGTTGAATAGGAGTGCTTGATATGGACAAAAATGAAAATAAAAAGTTTTATTTAATTCGTGAAGATGTTTTACCTGAATCAGTGGTTAAAACTTTACAAATCAAAGAAGTTTTGAAAAATGACCCATCATTGTCCATATTCGAAGCAGTGAAGCAATTCGATTTATCCCGCAGTGCGTTTTATAAATATCGAGACACGATATTTCCAGTTGACGAAAAATTAGAGGAAACAAGAGAATTTACATTGATATTGTATGTAAATGACATCATAGGTATGTTAGCCAAAGTTTTAAATACACTTTCTAAATTAGATTTGTCAGTGCTGACGATTCATCAAAGTATACCGATGGACGGTAGAGCTACCATTACACTATCATTAGATGGTAAAGACACAGATTTAGAAATAGATGAAGTTATAAATTCATTGAAAAAGATTGAACATATTTCTAATGTTGAACTCATTAGTATGACTATATAAGGAAGTGTGACTGTGTACGCATATATTAAAGGAACTTTAACTGTTTTAAATCCTACTCATGTAGTGTTAGAAGCTTCAGGTGTAGGTTATGAGATTCAAACGCCAAACTCATATCGATTTCAAAAATATAAAGATCAAGAGATTTTGATCCATACTTCATTGATTGTAAGAGAAGATGCACAGCTGCTTTATGGGTTTATTAATCAAGAAGAAAAAGATATGTTCTTAAGTTTAATTAAAGTGACAGGTATCGGTCCTAAATCAGCATTAGCAATTTTAGCTAGTAGTTCACCAAATGAAGTGAAAGTCGCAATTGAGAATGAAAATGATGCTTATTTAACAAAATTCCCAGGTATAGGTAAAAAAACAGCGCGTCAAATTGTTTTAGATCTTAAAGGTAAAGTACAAATAACTGAGGAAGATAGTAGTCACTTATTTAATGTAGAACATGATGATCAGCAAAATTCTGCTATTGTTAAAGAAGCGTTACTAGCTTTAGAAGCGCTAGGTTATTCTAAGAGAGAGCTAAATAAAGTTGAAAAAACTTTAAATAAAGAATCTTTTGACTCAATAGACGATGCAGTGAAGCATGGTTTACAATTGCTCATAGCTTAAGTTTGTTGAAATTTTAAGAAGGGGGAATTACAAATGGATGATAGAATGGTAGATCAATCTATGCATGAAGATGAATCATCATTTGAGTTATCTTTAAGACCAGAAAGATTACGCCAATATATAGGACAGTCAACGATTAAATCAAATTTAGAAGTTTTTATCAAAGCAGCTAAAATTAGGAAAGAACCGTTAGATCATGTGCTATTATTTGGTCCCCCTGGATTGGGCAAGACAACTTTATCCAATATCATCGCGAATGAAATGGAAGTTAATATTAGAACCATATCTGGACCATCTATTGAAAGACCGGGTGACTTAGCAGCCATTCTGTCTAGTTTACAACCTGGAGACGTATTGTTTATCGATGAAATACACAGGTTAAGTAGTGTTGTGGAAGAAGTTTTATATCCAGCAATGGAAGATTTCTTTCTTGATATTGTAATAGGCAAGGGAGAAGAAGCACGAAGTATACGTATAGACTTGCCGCCTTTTACATTGATAGGTGCTACAACTAGAGCAGGAAGCTTAACTGCGCCTTTACGTGATCGATTTGGTGTTCACCTGAGATTAGAATATTATAAAGAAGATGAATTAAAAGAAATTATAATACGCACCGCAGAAGTATTAGGTACGACTATTGATGATGAAAGTGCAATTGAACTTGCGAAAAGAAGTAGAGGTACACCGAGAGTTGCGAACAGACTATTAAAACGCGTAAGAGATTTTCAACAAGTTAAAGAAGATGAATTGATTAGTATTGATACGACAAAACAATCACTAGCATTGTTACAAGTAGATGATGAAGGATTAGATTATATTGATCATAAGATGATGAACTGCATCCTAGAACAATATAAAGGTGGCCCAGTAGGTTTAGATACAATTGCTGTTTCTATTGGAGAAGAACGTGTCACAATAGAAGATGTTTATGAACCATTTTTAATACAAAAAGGTTTTATTGAACGTACACCAAGAGGGCGTAGAGCGACAGCTTATGCTTATGAACATTTTAGTAAGAATGGAAAGAAGGAATAGTTTTGGATATTGAAGCATTTGATTATCATTTGCCAGAATCATTAATCGCTCAAACGCCTCTAAAAACTAGAGATGAGAGTAGATTGCTTGTGCTTGGTAGAAAAACTGGAAATATTGTGCATAAACACTTTAAAAATATCATTGATTATTTAGAAGCAGGAGATACATTAGTACTTAATGACACAAAAGTTATGCCTGCACGCTTATTTGGTTTGAAAGAAGAAACAGGTGCAAAAGTGGAAATGCTGATGCTAACGCAACTCGAGGATAATGACTGGGAAGTCTTATTGAAACCAGCCAAAAGAATTAAAGTAGGAGACAAATTGTCTTTTGGTGAAGGCAAAATAATAGCTGAATGTATCGAAACATTAGATCAAGGCGGAAGAATCATGCGTTTAAACTATGAAGGTATATTACAAGAGCGCTTGGATGAATTAGGCGAAATGCCCTTACCTCCTTACATTAAAGAGCGTTTGGATGACCCAGATCGTTATCAAACCGTTTATGCAAAAGCATCCGGATCGGCGGCGGCTCCTACAGCTGGACTTCACTTCACCGATAAACTACTTGAGCAATTGCAAGCTAAAGGTGTTAATATCGCATTCATTACTTTGCATGTTGGATTAGGTACATTTAGACCTGTGAGTGTTGAAAATATAGATGATCACGAAATGCATAGTGAATATTATCAGATGGATCAAGATACGGCAGATTTACTAAACCATACAAAATCAAATGGACATCGTATTATTTCAGTAGGTACGACTTCTACTAGAACATTGGAAACAATCATGCAATCACGTAACAATTTTGTAGCAGACAGTGGATGGACTGATATTTTTATCTATCCTGGCTTTAAATTTAAAGCGATAGATGGATTAATTACCAACTTTCACTTGCCGAAATCCACATTAGTTATGTTAGTTTCTGCATTTAGTTCAAGAGATTACATACTGAACGCCTATCAACAGGCAGTCAAATTGGAATATAGATTTTTTAGTTTCGGCGATGCAATGTTAATTTTATAGGAATGAAACGAAAGGAGTTTTTGTATGCCAGCTGTAACGTATGAACATATAAAAACATGTAAACAATCTGGAGCAAGATTAGGAATCGTGCATACACCTCATGGATCGTTTGAAACACCAATGTTTATGCCTGTTGGAACCAAAGCCACAGTGAAAACGATGAGTCCTGAAGAATTGCATCAGATGGAAGCAAAAATAATATTAGGAAATACATATCATTTGTGGTTGCAACCAGGAAATGATATTATCAAAAAGAGTGGGGGATTACATCAGTTCATGAACTGGAATGGTCCAATACTGACAGATTCAGGTGGTTTTCAAGTATTTAGTTTAAGTAATTTAAGAAAAATTACTGAAGAAGGTGTTGAATTCCGTCATCATACTAATGGTTCGAAATTATTCTTGAGTCCTGAAAAATCAATGCAGATTCAAAATGACCTTGGTTCAGATATTATGATGGCATTTGATGAATGTCCACCTATGCCAGCTGAATATAAATATGTAAAAGATTCAATCGAAAGAACAAGTAGATGGGCTGCTAGATGTTTACAAGCGCATCAAAGACCCGAAGATCAAGCTTTATTTGGTATTATCCAAGGTGGAGAATATAAAGATTTACGTCAACAAAGCGCTGAAGAGTTAGTGGCGTTGGATTTTCCTGGATATGCAATTGGAGGTTTATCTGTTGGAGAACCAAAGCCAGTAATGTATGATATGGTCTCGCATACACAACAATTTATGCCTAAAGACAAACCGCGCTATTTAATGGGTGTGGGTTCGCCAGATGCATTAATAGAATGTAGCATTCGAGGTATGGATATGTTTGATTGTGTATTACCTACGCGTATTGCACGTAATGGTACATGTATGACTTCACATGGCCGTGTTACTATAAAAAATGCTAAATATGCTGAAGATTTAGGTCCACTTGATGATAATTGTGACTGCTATACTTGTAAAAATTATAGTAGAGCATACATAAGGCATTTAATAAAAGCAGAAGAAACTTTTGGTATCCGTCTTACTACTTATCATAATTTACATTTCTTGCTGAAATTAATGGAAAACATCCGACAAGCTATTCGTGATGATCGTTTACTTGATTTTAAAGAAGAATTTTTTGAACAGTATGGACTAAATGTAGAAAACCCAAAAAACTTTTAAAAGGGAGCAATAACTATATGCAATTTACTTCATTGATATTACCGATATTATTATTAGTATTAATGTGGTTCTTCTTAATTAGACCACAACAGAAAAAGGCTAAAGAGCATCGTGAAATGATTAGTCAGATTTCATCTGGACAACACGTTACGACTATAGGTGGCATTAAAGGAACTGTACGTAGCGTTGACGAAACTACAGTTGTATTAACTTTAAATGGCAACGGTACAGAAATTACTCTAGAAAAGCCAGCTATTAAACAAGTTGATCCTTCATAAATCACGTTATAATTACGAACTGATATATACTATCAGTTCGTTTTTTGTTTAACAAAACCTAAAGATATTGGACTTTAAAGATATAGTTGGTGTTATAATGAAAGATAGACAAAAGCAAATATTTTATATAGCTTAAGTAATCATTACAATTGATAACACTTACATTTAAAAAGAAGTTACAAATAAGTTAAGTTTGTTTTTACACTACATGTAATGTGTTAAAATATGTAAGGTTATTGAGAAAAAGTTTAATCGTCGAGTAAATGATAAAGATGGCGATTGAATTCTGAAAAAATTATAACATAAGCTTACAATGAGGTGTTCAAGTGAAGAAGAGTAGTAGAATAGTTGCATTTATATTACTTGTGGTTCTATTGTTAGGCGGGATAGGACTTACATATAAAAATGTAGTTAAAAATGTCAGCCTCGGATTAGATTTACAAGGTGGTTTTGAGGTTTTATATCAAGTTGATCCTTTACAAAAAGGAGATAAAATTGATGATAAAGCTGTCAAAGCCACAGCAAAAACACTTGAAAACCGTGTGAACGTTTTAGGGGTTTCTGAACCTAAAATTCAAGTGGAAGATAAAAATAGAATCCGTGTACAATTAGCAGGTATAAAAAATCAATCTCAAGCTAGAGAAATTTTATCATCACAAGCTAATTTAACGATTCGTGATGCTGATGACAATATCAAACTTACGGGTAAAGATATACAACAGGGTTCAGCGAAACAAGAATTCAAACAAAATACGAATCAGCCCGCGGTTACTTTTAAATTAAAAGATAGTGATAAATTTAAAAAAGTAACAGAAGAAATTTCAAAAAAAGATGAAAATGTCATGGTTGTATGGCTAGATCACGAAAAAGGTGATACTTACCATAAAGAAATGAATAAAAAAGATCCAAAATACGTGTCTGCTGCTTCAGTTGACAAACCTATCAATTCAGATAGTGTGGAAATTTCTGGTGGATTTAAAGGTGAAAAAGGGATTGAAGAAGCAAAACAAATTGCTGATTTATTAAATTCCGGGTCATTACCTGTAGATTTAAATGAAATTTACTCAAATTCAGTAGGTGCACAATTTGGACAAGATGCATTAGATAAAACCATATTTGCTGCGGCAATTGGTATTGCAGTTATTTATTTATTTATGTTAGGTTTCTATCGTTTACCAGGATTAGTAGCTGTTATTGCACTTACTGTTTATATTTACTTAACATTAGTAGCATTTAATTTCATTTCTGGTGTCTTAACGTTACCAGGCCTTGCAGCTTTAGTGTTGGGTGTCGGTATGGCAGTCGATGCGAATATTATCATGTATGAACGGATTAAAGATGAACTGAAAATTGGACGAACACTTAAACAAGCTTACAAAAAAGCGAATAAAAGTTCATTCTTAACCATAGTAGATGCGCAGCTTACAACTGTGATTGCTGCTGCTGTATTGTTCTTCTTTGGTGAAAGTTCTGTTAAAGGTTTCGCAACGATGTTGTTACTTGGCATATTAATGATTTTTGTAACAGCAGTATTTTTATCCAGATGGTTGCTATCATTGCTTGTTTCTTCAAATTTCTTCAAAAAATCATCTTGGTTGTTTGGTGTGAACAAGCATCATATTGCAGATATAAATGAAGGTAAGGAAGTTCATGATTTAAAAACCCCTTATGAGCGTTGGGATTTCATGAAGTTAGCCAAGCCATTGTTGTCACTAAGCGTACTAATTTTAATTGTGGGTGCAGTGATACTGTTTATTTTCAAACTAAACTTAGGTATTGATTTTACAAGTGGTACAAGAGTTGACTTTGAATCAAAAGATAAAATATCTGAAGCGAAAGTGACAAGAACACTTGAAGATCAAGATTTTAAACCTACACAAGTTTCTTTAGGTGAAAATGGTAAAAATGCAACAGTACAATTTAAAAATGATTTATCTAAAGATGAAGTTTCAAAAATTAAGAACACAATTGATAAATCATTTGGCAATGATCCAACGGTAAATACTGTTTCACCAGTTATAGGTCAAGAATTGGCTAAAAATGCGATGATGGCATTATTATATGCTGCCATTGGTATCATTATTTATATCACTTTCAGATTTGAATGGCGTATGGGACTGTCTTCAGTACTAGCATTATTACACGATGCATTTATGATTGTGGCAGTTTTCAGTCTATTTAGATTAGAAGTTGATATTACATTTATTGCAGCCGTGCTAACTATCATTGGTTACTCAATTAATGATACGATTGTAACGTTTGACAGGGTGCGTGAGAACTTGCATAAAATAAAAGTGATTACGAAACCTGAACAAATCGATGATATTGTCAATAGATCGATTCGTCAAACAATGACGCGTTCTATCAATACAGTACTGACAGTTATCATTGTTGTAGTTGCGCTACTAGCATTCGGTGCACCAAGTATTTTCAATTTCTCATTAGCGTTGTTAATTGGTTTAATATCTGGTGTGTTCTCATCAGTATTTATAGCTGTTCCTTTATGGGGAATTATGAAAAAACGTCAGCTTAAAAAATCAGACGACGATAAACTTATTGTATATAAAGAGAAAAAATCAAATGATGAAAAAATATTAGTTTAATTAATATCTAATAGGTACTAACTTAAAAATCAATCATAAATCAGTATGGGAGAAAAAGTCCGTTTCTAAAATAGATGACTAATCCGTGGTAAAAGCGGATTAGTCATTTTTTATATTGAATATATTGTAATTTTTGACTATGCATGTACTCATAGATAAATGATTTATTTATGTCATAAACTATTCAACTATTAAGAATAGGAGTTTTAAGTTATGGTTGAATTAAAGGTTACTACTTTTTATTTTTTGGATTCTTTTGTATAATTGCTTATGGAAATGAGGGAGAATAGTATGATTAAATCAAAATATAATTGGGACGTTAAATTACCTGAAGTTGAAATATCAGATCATATTTCAGCAGATTTAAAGCTAACTCCTATTGTAAAAAAAGTTTTGGAAAGTAAAGGTATTACAGATGAAACCGATATTCGTAATCTTTTAGAAGGAGTCCAAATGACACATGATCCTTGGAAGATGAGCGATATGGAAAAAGCTATTGAACGTATCAATGTGGCGATAGATCAAAATCAAAAGATTTTAGTATATGGTGACTATGACGCGGATGGTGTTACTTCAACGACTATATTGGTCACTACATTGAAAGAACTTGGTGCCCATGTAGGTTGGTATATACCAAATCGTTTTTCTGAAGGTTATGGTCCTAATGAATTGGCTTTTAAGAATGCCTATGATGAGGGGATATCTTTAATCATAACCGTAGATAATGGTATTCAAGGACATGATGAAATACAAATGGTTCAAGACTTGGGTGTTGATGTTATTGTCACAGACCACCATGAAATTGGTGAAACGATGCCTAATGCATACGCTATTGTCCATCCAATGCATCCTGAGTTTGAATATCCTTTTAAATATTTATGTGGTGCGGGCGTTGCTTATAAGCTAGCTCAATGTTTATTGGAAGAACCACCTGTTTATTTTTTAGGTTTGGTTGCAATTGGAACAATCGCTGATTTAGTATCTTTAACGGATGAAAATAGAACATTGGTTCAAAACGGTTTAGCATCATTAAATAAATATTGTCCTCCATCAATAAAAGCTATACTTAACCAAGCAGGTTATAATGATGAAATCAACGAGGAGACCGTCGGGTTTATTATAGGGCCTCGATTAAATGCTGTTGGTCGATTAGAAGATGCTGCACTTGCTGCAGAGCTACTAATGACTGAAACAGAAGATGAAGCGATGTTTTTAGCCGAACAAGTTGAATTTTTTAACCAAGAGCGTAAAGACATCGTGTCTCAAATTACCGAAGAAGCACTTGTAATGGCAGAAGAACAAGTACAGCAAGGCTCAAAATTTTTATTGTTAGCCAAAGCAGATTGGCATGAGGGTGTACTTGGTATTGTAGCGTCAAAAATTGTGGAAACATACAGTCTACCAACATTAATTTTAAATATAGATGAAGCTCAAAATCACGCAAAAGGTTCAGCTCGAAGCATCGATCAAGTGTCGATGTTTGAAATTTTAAGTGATTATTCTCAGTTAATTACAAAATTCGGTGGTCACCATATGGCAGCTGGGATCACAATGCCTATAGAAAATATTCAACAACTACAAAACAGTTTAAATGAGTGGATGGCACAATTAGCCAAAACAACTTCACTTGAACCACGTAAAAAAGTTGATGTATTGATTTCAGAAAGTGACATTACGATACAAAACATCAAAGATATTCAGAGATTACGACCATTTGGCACAGATTTCACTAGCCCGTGCTTTGAATTACAAGACGTTCTTGTACAACAAGTTAAAGGCATTGGTCAGGAGAAAAAACATTTGAAACTCGTTATCGGTGAAAGTCAATTACAAGCAATTTTTTGGCAAAATGGTGCTTTAGTAAAAGAATTGGGTGTACAACAGCCTATTAATGTCATTGGCACATTACAAATTAATGAATGGAATGGATTTCAATCGCCTCAATTTATGATTGAAGATTTAGCGAGTCATAATTTACAGATTTTAGACTATAGAAGTAAAAACAAAGTAAATGATTTAAATGCTGATGCTAAGGATGTTGCTTATTTAATTCATCAAAGAAGTGAAAAGTTAGGTGAAAATTATCATTATTATGGTGATGAAATTAGTAATAACTATGAAAAATACGTCTTTAGAGATCTGCCAACGTCTATAAATGATTTAAAAACAACATTAAAAACTGTTGATATATCCCAAATATATCTCGTGTTAAATCATGATAGATCAATATACTTTGAAGGTATGCCAAAAATGGAAACATTTAAACAATGTTTTAAGGCACTTGCTACTAAAAAAGAAACAAATTTAGCTAATGAAGGCGTACAACTATGTAAATTTTTAAATATTCAACCAAACATGCTTAAATTTATCTTGAAAGTTTTCTTGGATTTAGAGTTTATTCAAGTTGAAGATGGTATAATCAAATTAAAAGATGTTTCAACGAAACGTGACATTGCTTCGAGTAAATATTATCAAAGTCGTATTGATAGAATTGAAGTTGAAAAGTTATTGCTTTATGAAGATTTTAATCGCTTAAAGCAATGGATAAAAGATGAATTGGTACAATAATAGGAGGAAGTTTGTATGGATTTAAAACAATATGTATCTGAAGTTTCAGACTGGCCACAACCAGGGGTTAACTTCAAAGATATCACAACAATAATGGACAACGGTGAAGCTTATGGATATGCAACGGATCAAATTGTTAAATATGCAAAGCAACGAGATGTTGATGTCGTTGTAGGACCAGAGGCTAGAGGTTTTATCATTGGCTGTCCTGTCGCATATTCAATGGGTATTGGCTTTGCACCAGTGCGAAAAGAAGGCAAACTTCCTAGAGAAGTCATTCGGTATGAGTATAATTTAGAGTATGGCACAAATGTATTAACTATGCACAAAGATGCAATTAAACCAGGGCAACGTGTGTTGATTACGGATGATTTACTAGCTACAGGTGGTACGATTGAAGCGGCAATTAAGTTGGTTGAACAATTAGGTGGTATAGTTGTAGGTATCGCTTTCATTATAGAATTAAAATATTTAAAAGGTATTGAAAAAATTAAAGCGTATGATGTAATGAGTTTAATCTCATATGATGAATAATAATATTTATAATTGACGAAATTTTAAAGCCAAATGAAAACATTTAAGATGATTTCATTTGGCTCTTTATATTTATTAAAATAGTATTTATGATTAATTAACTGAAACATCTTTTATGTGTATTAAAAAAATTAAAATTCAACTACATTTTGCCAATTGTCAAAGGTACGCATTTATTTATTTAATAACATGTAGTATTATATAACTATTATACATAATTTGACCTAATAGCGTAAAAATACGTTACAATCGATATAAAATAATACTGGGTATCTAATCATGATTAATATTTAGTATAGGGGTGTCTTAAGTGAACAATGAATATCCATACAGTGTGGACGAAGTATTATCTAAAGCAAAATCATATTTGTCAAAAGAAGATTATGAATATGTATTGAAAAGTTACCATCTAGCTTATGAGGCACACGAAGGTCAATTTCGTAAAAATGGCTTGCCATATATTATGCATCCTATACAAGTAGCTGGGATTTTAACCGAAATGCATTTAGATGGTCCAACCATTGTTGCAGGTTTTTTACATGACGTGATTGAGGACACACCTTATACGTTTGATGATGTAAAAGGCATGTTTAATGAAGAAATTGCCATAATCGTAGAAGGCGTGACGAAGTTAAAAAAAGTAAAATATCGTTCTAAAGAAGAACAGCAAGCAGAGAACCATCGCAAGCTATTTATTGCTATCGCTAAAGATGTCCGCGTTATTCTTGTTAAATTAGCGGATCGGTTACATAATATGAGAACATTGAAAGCAATGCCACGAGAGAAACAAATAAGGATTTCAAAAGAAACCTTAGAAATCTATGCCCCTTTAGCACATAGATTAGGGATTAATACGATTAAATGGGAATTAGAAGATACAGCACTTAGATATATTGATAGTGTGCAATATTTCAGAATCGTTAATCTCATGAAGAAAAAACGTAGTGAACGAGAAGAATATATACAAAATGCTATCAATCGCATAGATACAGAAATGGGAAAAATGAATATAATCGGCGATATTAATGGTAGACCTAAACATATATATAGTATTTATAGAAAAATGGTTAAACAAAAGAAACAATTTGATCAAATATTTGATTTATTAGCTATTAGAATCATCGTTAATTCAATCAACGATTGCTATGCTGTATTGGGTCTTGTGCATACACTATGGAAACCTATGCCTGGTAGATTTAAAGATTATATTGCTATGCCGAAGCAAAATATGTATCAATCTCTACATACTACGGTCGTTGGACCCAATGGCGATCCTTTAGAAATTCAGATAAGAACTTATGAAATGCATGAAATTGCAGAACATGGGGTTGCAGCACATTGGGCATATAAAGAAGGTAAAAAAGTTACTGAGAAAACACAAAATTTCAATAAAAAATTAAATTGGATCAAAGAACTTGCTGAAACGGATAGTACTACGACCGATGCAGAAGAGTTTATGGAAACTTTAAAATTTGATTTACAAAGCGATAAAGTATATGCCTTTACACCAGAAAGTGATGTAATAGAGTTACCTTATGGTGCTGTGCCAATCGATTTTGCATATGCTGTACATAGCGAGGTAGGAAATAAGATGATTGGTGCTAAGGTTAATGGAAAAATTGAACCAATAGATTATGTGCTAAAAACCGGTGATATCGTTGAAATCAGAACAAGTAAGCACTCTTACGGTCCAAGTCGTGATTGGCTGAAAATTGTTAAATCTTCTAGTGCCAAAAGTAAGATACGCAGCTTCTTTAAAAAACAAGATCGGTCTTCTAATATTGAAAAAGGTAAGTTTATGGTCGAAGCAGAAATAAAAGATCAGGGTTACCGAGTAGATGCAGTCTTAACGGATGACAATATAGAAGTTGTAAAAGATAAATATAATTTTTCTAACGAAGAAGATTTATTTGCTGCAGTAGGATTTGGTGGCGTGACTGCTTTACAAATCGTAAATAAGTTAACTGAAAAACAACGGATTCAAGACAAACAAAAAGCCTTGAATTCAGTACAAGAAGTACAAAAATCTGTGCCCATTAAAGACGACATTACAACAGATAGTGGCGTTTACGTTGAAGGAATTGAAAATGTACTGATTAAATTATCAAAATGTTGTAATCCAATCCCTGGTGATGATATTGTTGGATATATCACTAAAGGTCATGGTATTAAAGTGCATCGAACGGATTGCCCTAATATCAAAAATGAAAAAGACAGATTAATTAGTGTCGAATGGGTACGCTCTAAAGATGCGACACAACGATATCAGGTTGACTTAGAAGTTACAGCTTATGACCGCAATGGTTTATTAAATGAAGTTTTACAAGCCGTTAATTCCACTAAAAGTAACTTAGTTAAAGTTTCTGGTCGTTCAGATATTGATAAAAATGCAATCATTAATATTGGTGTTATGGTGAAAAATGTAAATGAAGTCTATCAAGTTGTTGATAAAATAAAACAGCTTGGTGATGTTTACACAGTAACAAGAGTTTGGAATTAGAGGTGAAACATACATGAAGATTATAGTTCAAAGAGTGAAAGAAGCATCTGTTTCTAATGGTTCAATAGATAATAAAATTAATAAAGGCTATTGTTTGTTTGTTGGAGTAGGTAAATCATCTACAGAAGCTGATATTGATACATTAGTAAGAAAAATCGTGAATGCCCGATTGTTTGAAGATGATAATGGCAAACTTAATTTGAATTTGCAGCAAGTACAAGGCGAGATTCTTTCTATCTCACAGTTCACGCTATATGCAGATGTAAGAAAAGGCAATAGACCTGGGTTTTCCAATTCAATGCAGCCTGATAAAGCAAATGAACTTTATGAAAAATTTAATGATGCTTTACGCGATTATGACATAAATGTATTAACAGGTGAATTTGGTACAGATATGCTTGTAAATATTGCTAACGATGGACCAGTGACGATTATTTATGAAAGTCAGGATGGCAAAATCGTATGAAAACAATCAATACTTGGCTAGATAAACATAATTTTAAAAATTTTCCAACGCTAATTGTTGCGTTAGCATTTGTCATATTTATTTTTATGCTCATCGCTTTTCTAAATCATAATGATGAAGATTCGAATACGATATATATTACTGAAGATACTGATTTGAGAACAGGTCCTAATGCTGTATATCCAACTATTAAGCCGGCAAACCAAGGTCAAAGTTATAATAAAATTGGTAAGTCTGGTAAATGGATAGAAGTTGAGTCAAGTAATCATAAAGATAAAGGATGGGTGGCTGGTTGGCATACGAATCTAAATATTCAGGCAGATGCGAACGCAAACGAGAAACCACTAAAAGATAAAACAATTGTACTTGATCCTGGTCATGGAGGAAGTGACCAGGGTGCTTCAAGTAATACAAAAAAGAAAAGTACTGAAAAAGTTTACACACTGAAGACAGCTAAAGAAATGAAAAAAATGCTTGAAAAAGAAGGTGCTACCGTAAATATGACGAGAAGTTCAGATAGTTATGTGAGCTTGGACGATCGTAATATTAAAGGTGATGCTTTTATCAGTATACATAACGATTCACTCAAATCTTCTAAAGCTAATGGGACGACAGTTTATTGGCTTAAAAACAACCAAGAGGCACTTGCAGAAACATTAAATATGTACATACAAAAGAAAGCCTTACTGACAAATAAAGGCGCTAGACAAGAAAACTTCCAAGTATTGAGACAGACGAATGTACCCGCTGTTTTATTAGAGTTAGGTTATATTAGCAACCCAACCGATGAAAATATGATAACAAATCAATTACATCGCCATATTGTTGAACAAGCAGTTGTCGATGGTTTACGTGCATATTTTTCAGAATAAAAAGGTTGCATATTAATCAATAACTCGTTATTATTAAATATGAATTCTATATTAAAACCGTTATTATTCTTGACTATGCTAAATGAAACGTCAACATTTTTAAATGTGTAGAGACATAATTCGTGGCTGGAAAATTATGCTTAGTAGTTTAGTTATAAAAACACAAGAAGAGGTGCTTTATGAAATTAAAGCCGTGTGACGAACGTTATCCGTATGAAGTGGGTTAGAAAAAATTCATTGATGACTTTTTCTAATCAATTAGGGTGGCAACACGGATATTCGTCCCTTGTATAACTGAATAGTTATGCAAGGGACTTTTTATTGTATAAAAGGAGAGGTTTTATGATAAATATTCCTAGAGGAACACAAGATATTTTACCAAGTGAAACAAAAAAATGGCGATATATTGAAGCAAAATTAGATGAATTGATGGAATTATATAATTATGAAGAAATCCGTACACCGATATTTGAAAGTACTGAATTATTTGCACGTGGTGTTGGTGATTCAACGGATGTCGTACAAAAAGAAATGTATACATTCAAAGATAAAGGTGATCGCAGTATCACTCTGAGACCTGAAGGTACTGCTGCAGTCGTACGTTCATATATTGAAAATAAAATGCAAGGGTTACCTAATCAACCAATAAAATTGTACTACAATGGGCCAATGTTCCGGTATGAACGAAAACAAAAAGGTCGTTATCGTCAATTTACACAATTTGGTGTAGAAGCCATAGGTGCAGAAAATCCAAGTATCGATGCTGAAATTTTGGCAATGGTCATGCATATCTATCAGTCATTTGGTCTTAAACATTTAAAATTAGTCATTAATAGTATTGGAGATATTGATTCTCGTAAAGAATATAATGAAGCTTTGGTTAAACATTTTGAACCAGTAATTGGCGATTTTTGTAAAGATTGCCAAGCACGCCTGCACACGAATCCAATGAGAATTTTAGATTGTAAGATTGATAAAGATAAAGAATCAGTTAAAACCGCACCACGAATTACGGAATATTTAAATGCTAATTCAAAGACTTATTTTGAGGAAGTAAAACAACATTTAAATGATTTAGACATTGAATATGAAGAAGATCCTAACTTAGTAAGAGGTCTAGATTATTATACACACACAGCATTTGAACTTATGATTGATAATCCGAATTATGAAGGTGCAATTACGACATTATGTGGGGGTGGCCGTTATAATGGTTTACTTGAATTGTTAGATGGTCCAAGTCAAACTGGTATTGGTTTTGCACTTAGTATTGAGAGATTATTAATGGCTTTAGAAGAAGAAGGCATTGAATTAGACGTAGACCACGACTTTGATTTATTTATCGTTACGATGGGTCAAGAAGCAGACCGTTATGCAGTAAAATTATTAAATGATTTACGTCAAAATGGTGTGAAAGCGGACAAAGATTATATGGAGCGTAAAGTGAAAGGGCAAATGAAACAAGCTGATAGATTAAATGCCAAATATACTGTTGTGATTGGCGATCAAGAGTTAGCAGAAAAAAATATTAATGTAAAAAATATGGAGACCGGGGAATCAGAACGTATTGATTTGAACGAACTTGTTAACTATTTTAGAAATTAAGGAGAAGATATCATGAGTAAGCGTACAACATATTGTGGTTTAGTGACTGAATCACTATTAGAACAAGAAGTTATATTAAAAGGTTGGGTACACAATCGTAGAGATTTAGGTGGACTGATCTTTGTAGATTTACGTGACCGCGAAGGTTATGTACAAATTGTGTTTAATCCAGATTTTTCTGAAGAAGCATTACGTATAGCTGAAACAATTAGATCTGAGTATGTAGTTGAAGTAAAAGGTATTGTAAAAAAACGTGATCCAGAAACAGTAAATCCCAAAATTGCTACAGGTCAAGTTGAAGTACAAGTATCAGATATTGAGATTATTAATAAAGCTGAAACACCACCTTTTGCCTTAAATGAGGATAATCAAAATGTGGATGAAAATATAAGACTAAAATATAGATATTTAGATTTAAGACGTCAAGAATTAGCACAAACGTTTAAGATGAGACATCAAACGACACGTTCAATTAGACAATATTTAGATGGTGAAGGTTTTTATGATATTGAAACACCAGTGTTAACTAAGTCAACACCAGAAGGTGCGCGAGATTATTTAGTACCATCTCGTGTTCATGAAGGTGAATTTTATGCATTACCTCAATCACCACAAATATTTAAACAATTGTTAATGATTAGTGGTTTTGATAAATATTATCAAATTGTTAAATGTTTCCGTGATGAAGATTTACGTGCAGACCGTCAATCAGAATTTACGCAAGTTGATATTGAAATGAGCTTTGTTGATCAAGAAGATGTCATGGACATGGGTGAAGAAATGTTACAAAAAGTTGTAAAAGATGTAAAAGAAGTGGAAGTGCCTCGTCCATTCCCAAGAATGACTTATGATGAAGCAATGGCGCGTTTTGGTTCTGATAAACCAGATACACGATTTGGTATGGAATTAATGAATGTTTCAGAACTTGGTGAAATCATGGACTTTAAAGTCTTCAAAGATGCAGTAAATAACGATGGACAAGTGAAGGCAATTGTAGCTAAAGGTGCGTCTGATAATTATACTAGAAAAGATATTGATGCTTTAACTGAATTTGTTAATATATATGGTGCCAAAGGTTTGGCATGGGTTAAAGTAGTTGATGAAGGTTTAAATGGCCCTATAGCTAAATTCTTTGAAGCAGACCATGTTGAAAAATTAAAAGCCTTGACTGGTGCGCAATCTGGAGATTTAGTCTTATTTGTAGCTGACAAGCCTAATGTTGTAGCTCAAAGCTTAGGTGCACTTAGATTAAAATTGGCTAAAGAACTAGATTTAATCGACGAAAGTAAGTTGAATTTCTTGTGGGTAACAGATTGGCCATTACTTGAATACGATGAAGAGTTAAAACGTTATACTGCTGCACACCATCCATTTACAGCACCGAAACAAGAAGATATTAGCAAATTAGATACTGAACCTGAAAATGCTCAAGCTAATGCATATGATATTGTTTTAAATGGTTATGAACTTGGTGGCGGTTCAATTAGAATTCACAATGAAGATTTACAATCAAAAATGTTTGAAGTATTAGGATTTACTGAAGAACAAGCTAGAGAACAGTTTGGTTTCTTATTAGATGCATTTAAATATGGTGCGCCACCACATGGCGGTATTGCTTTAGGCTTAGACCGCTTAGTTATGTTGTTAACTGGACGTACAAACTTACGTGACACAATTGCATTCCCTAAAACTGCATCTGCAACTTGTTTATTAACAAATGCACCTAGTGAAGTATCAGAAAATCAATTGGAAGAACTCTCATTAAGAATTAGACATTAATTTTTATTAAGTCTTTATTCTTGCTAAATTCTAATAATGTGTTATTATACTTGCATAAGGTAGTCATCTGTAGTGTTCGTAAGTTTGCTTCATATTTGGGCCTAACACTCTTTGATCCGGGAGCCCAATAGGTTTTCTTGCAGCGCACACGCCTCTTAAGGAGGACTTGCAAAACAAGAAACAGGGCACCCACCTGTTAATAGCAGGCCGAATGATTAAGCAATTTATAACTACGGCACGCACGGACTCTATCGGTACGCAAGACTTCGGTCTTGCGTATTTTTTTTATCGTTATAATTTATTGTTTTACAATTAATCGGATCGTAAAAATGTTATGATTATAGTATTCGCTAAATAAGGAGTTTAAAAATGAAACATCAATTTTCAAGAAATGAATTGGCATACGGCAAAGAGGGTTTAGAATTATTAAAACAAAAAACCGTTGTTGTTTTAGGGGTAGGAGGCGTTGGCTCATTTGCAGCTGAAGCATTAGCGCGTACGAATATAGGTCATATTATATTAATAGACAAAGACGATGTTGATATAACGAACGTCAATCGACAGTTACATGCTTTAACATCTACAATAGGTCAAAGTAAAGTCACATTAATGGAAGAGCGCATCAAATTAATCAATCCTGAATGTGAAGTTACATCACTCCATATGTTTTATACAGAAGAAACATACGAAGCCTTGTTTAATAACTATGATATCGATTATTTTATAGATGCAAGTGATACACTGATATATAAAGTTCATCTTATGAAAGAATGTCTTGAAAGAGGTATTTCTGTAATTTCGAGTATGGGTGCCGCAAATAAAACAGATCCGACACGTTTCCAAATTGCAGATATTTCTAAAACTTATATGGATCCAATGGCTAAATTGATACGTCGTAAATTGAAAAAATTAGGTATATACAAAGGGATACCTGTAGTATTTTCAGATGAAAGTCCAATCGTTATAAGAGAAGATGTCAAAGAAACAGTTGGCGATGCAAATGCACCAACTAGGAAAGGGCAAATGCCACCCTCATCAAATGCATTTGTACCCAGTGTTGTGGGGTTGATATGTGCAAGCTATGTGGTTAATGACATACTCAAAGATATACCTGTAACAAGAATCAAAGATAAATAAAGATATCAACGAACCGCGTTAACACAGGAAGTCATTTCAAATGTGTTAACGCGGTTGTTTGATATAACCTTAAACTAATGATTATTTTGTTGTGCCTTGTTGATATTGTCAAAAATAGATTTAAGCTGTTGTTCTGTTTTTGATGTTGTTTTAGGTGTATAGTAAATTTTGTTTTTTAATTTATCAGGCAAATATTGTTGTGCGATAAATCCATTATCATAATTATGAGGATACTTATAACCTATTGCTCTACCCAAAGCTTTGGCACCTGAGTAATGACCATCTTTTAAATGGTCGGGAATTTGTCCTACATGACCTTTTCGAATATCTGACAGTGCTGCGTCGATAGCAGTGATTCCAGAATTAGATTTAGGAGACAGACACAATTCAATTACCGCTTGACTCAAAGGAATTCTTGCTTCTGGAAATCCTAGTCTTTCAGCAGATTCAATTGCTGCTAAAGTTCGTTGGCCTGCACCAGGTGAAGCTAAACCTATGTCTTCATAACTAATCACTAATAATCTTCTGACAATGGTGGGTAGGTCTCCAGCTTCTATTAAACGTGCTAAATAATGCAATGCTGCATTTACATCACTTCCTCGAATTGACTTTTGAAATGCACTCATCACATCGTAATGCATATCACCATCCTTATCACTGACAAAAGCACCTTTTTGCAAGCAATCTTTAGCATCTTCTAATGTAATATGTCTTTGATTTTCTTTAACTTCAGCACTGAGCACAGCTAATTCTAAAGCATTCAGTGCACTTCTAACGTCACCTTGGCTTTGTGTAGTGAAATAATTCATCGCATCTTCATCAATGACTGGATTGTATGAAGCTAATCCACGTGATTCATCGTGGAGAGCCCTTTCTAAAGAAATTTTTATATCATTATCATCTAATGGATATAATTCGAAAATTTGCGCTCTTGATCGAATTGCAGGATTAATTGCGTGATATGGATTTGATGTTGTAGCACCAATCAACACAATTTTTCCACTTTCGAGATGCGGTAGTAAAAAATCTTGTTTAGCTTTATCTAAACGGTGTATCTCATCTAATAATAAAATGACTTGTCCAGACATTTTTGCTTCTTCAACAATGAGTTGCATATCTTTTTTAGTATTTGTAACAGCATTTAGCTGACGGAATTTAAATTGAGTACTACCTGAAATTGCTTTAGCAATACTCGTTTTACCAATTCCAGGTGGACCATAAAAAATCATGGATGATAGTCGTTTGGTATTGACCATTCTACGTATAATACCTTTATCACCAACTAAGTGATCTTGTGAAATAATTTCATCAATATTATTTGGTCGCATTCTTGAAGCGAGTGGTTCGTTCGTCACAATCTTTCACACCTTTCTAATATTATCTTAACGTAAAAAATGATAGAATGTTAATATATAGTATTCGAATTAAGTGAGGTTATATAATGAAAATATCAACAAAAGGCAGATATGGCTTAACACTAATGATATCTTTAGCCAAAAAGCAAGGGCAAGGATGTGTTTCGTTAAAATCTATAGCTGAAGAAAATAATTTAAGTGATCTTTATCTAGAACAACTCGTAGGTCCATTAAGAAATGCTGGTTTAATCCGAAGTGTTCGTGGAGCAAAAGGTGGTTATCAATTGAGAGTATCAGCTGAAGAAATTACTGCTGGTGACATTATTCGTTTGTTAGAAGGACCAATTACATTTGTAGAAAGTATTGATTCTGAACCTCCTGCGCAAAAACAACTTTGGATTAGAATGAGAGATGCAGTTAGAGAAGTATTAGATAATACAACTTTAAAATATTTAGCAGATTATAATGAAACTAATAATTTAGATGGATATATGTTCTATATATAAGATGTAAAATTGTTATTTATTAAAACGTTTCTTTGTCATTAACTGAAAATATTTAAAAAAATTTGTTTTAAATGTTTACGTCTTAAGTATTGTGGTATTTAATAAATACATTGCTAAGGAGGTATTATTTATGGCAGATGAAAATAAATTCGAACAAGCAAAAGGAAACGTTAAAGAAACAGTTGGTAATGTTGCCGACAATAAAGACTTAGAAAAAGAAGGCAAAGAAGATAAAACTTCTGGTAAAGCCAAAGAAGTAGTAGAAAATGCAAAAGATAAAGCAAATGAAGTTATCGATAAATTTAAAAAATAATAATCGGTAACTAATACTAAAAAGGTGGTTTTATTATGTCTGATTTCTTAAATAAAGCAAAAGAAACTGCAAAAAATGTTTCTGATAAATTAAAAGATACGGATAACGAAAAAGCAAAGCAAGCATCTGAACAAATCGATAATTTCACTGGTGGCAGTGACGATAAAAAAGATGACAAAGATAAAAAAGACGACAAAAAATAAAATTGTCTTTAAAGTTTAAGTTTATTCGCTTAAATATAGAAAAGCCCAGGTTTCTAACTAGAAACTGGGCTTTTCTATATTTAATTAAAAAGTTGAAATAATATTTTTAAGTTTACGATACGATTCAAGTTGTGCTTCTTGATCATAGATGTAACTAATTGCCATTAATTCATCTATTTCACCATATTCATCAATAAATGATTGTAATTTTTGTTTAACCGTTTCTTCAGAACCGATGAGTGAACTTTGCATACGTTGTTTGGCAATTTCATATTCAGTAGGCGTGAGTAGTCCCTTTAAATCGTCAGTTGGTGGTTGTACAGGTTGCATTCTTCCTCTAGTAATGCTTACCATTACCTGAGCCTGTGTTGTTGCCAGATATTCTCCTTGTGTATCTGTATCAGCAACGATGGCATTTAAGCAAACAATCACATATGGCTTGCTTAATACCTCTGAAGGTTCAAATAGTTCTTTATAAATTTCAATTGCTTCTTTCATTTGTTGTGGTGCAAAATGACCTGCAAAGACATAAGGTAATCCTTTGCGTGCAGCCAAGTGTGCAGAATCAGTTGAAGAACCCAATATATAAAGAGGTACATTTTTACCAACGGCTGGATATGCACGGACATACGTTTGTTGATTACCTGGACCAAAATAAGTTGCAAGTTGTTCTACTTCTTCAGGGAATTCATAAACGCCATTGTGTTGATCTCTACGTAACGCACTTGCAGTCATCATATCAGTACCTGGCGCACGCCCTAAACCTAAATCAACGCGATTTGGAAATACAGTTTCCATTGTCCCAAATTGTTCTGCAACAATGAGAGGTGCATGATTAGGTAACATGATGCCACCAGAGCCTACCCTTATTTTAGAAGT
Source organism: Staphylococcus sp. GDY8P196P (assembly GCF_017891705.1). Taxonomy (NCBI): domain Bacteria; kingdom Bacillati; phylum Bacillota; class Bacilli; order Caryophanales; family Staphylococcaceae; genus Staphylococcus; species Staphylococcus sp. GDY8P196P. The sequence continues at coordinate 27,787 of NZ_JAESJS010000009.1, forward strand.
ATGTTCTAATGTATGTTGTATTAATAACGCAGTGGCTGAACTGACAAGGTTAGGTGCGTTATGATGTTCTGCAATCCAATATCTTTCATAATCCAGTTCTTCTAAATTTTGTGCTAATTTAACCATATCACTAATTGCATCTTGGTCCGATTGACCTTCTCTAATTGGAACTAGATTAAGTGCAGATAATTTAATATCGCTCATTTCACTATGTCCTCCTTAAATATATTAATATATTGCAGTATAACAGTCTAAATAAAACTTGCGTAAGAAATTGCTCACTGTTATACTATATGAAATTAAAAAGTTAGGTGGCCTTATTAAGACAATGGATAAATCTCATGAAAACAAACAATATCAATTATTTAATCAAAAAAGTAATATATGGGATAAGACCATGTCTTAATGCAAAATTATCACTCAAGTACCTAACATAAATAATGTTCGGATTGTTAAGGCATGTCGTATCCCTTAAGAAAGAGGGAATTGGTATGTCTTTTTATTTTGTTCAAAAACCATTTGAAAAATTTGGTAAAAATTTAATTAACTCTGTAGAAATTCAAATTGATAAAGGCGAACATATTGCAATGATAGGTAACAATGGCGTAGGCAAAACGACTTTGTTAGAAGCGATAAAATCGAAATATAAAGATGAAACTTATTTAATGTACCAAAATATGTTAGCTGATGAACACTTAACAGGGTTAGATTATGTAATGGAAATAAACCCCGAAATATTGCAGATAAAGCAAAAACTTGAAGACAATTATGAATATATTGCAGACTATAGTGCATTAAATGGTTACGAATTTGAACAGAGTATTATTACGCAAGCGAATCAAATGAATTTAACAGAAAAAGATTTAGAAAAACAAATTCAAGATTTGAGTGGTGGTCAACAAACACGACTGGCGTTATTAAAAGCATTCATGTCAAACAAACCACTGATCTTACTGGATGAACCCACGAATCATTTAGATTTAGAAATGTTGGAACAACTGATTAGAAAAATTCAAAAATCAAAACGTACGATTGTTTATGTATCACACCAGCGTGATTTTATCGATCAAACAGCGACTCATGTCATTGAAGTAACATCTGAAAAAACGAATAAATATAATGGTAATTATTCCAAGTACCGTGAAATTAAAGATTTAACGTTACAAACACAACAAAATATGTACGAAAAGCAACAAAAAGAAATAGCAGAACTTAATCGCACGATACAACGAATCCAAACATGGCATCATTCAGCACGACAAAAAGCAAGTGTTCGTAGCCCTATTGAGCAGAAGAAGCTTAGTAAGTTAGCTCAAAAGGCTAAAGTAAAAGAAAAACAAATGACCGAAAAATTAAATGAGAAGACCATAAACCAGCCAGATAACGAACAAAAACATTATCATTTTAATCATGAAGCCCAATTACGTAAGCGTTTTTTAATTCATTTTGAAGACTTCAATGTTGTTATAAGTGAACATCATGTATTTGAACATGCGCATTTCGAAATGAAACAAAAAGAAAACGTATTAATAACGGGACCAAATGGAAGCGGAAAATCTCTTTTAATTGCGATGATCAGACAAAAGATATTTGCTAATCAAGGACATTTAAAAATCACACCTTCACTAAAAATTGGATATTTCGATCAGACGAACAAAAATTTGAATGAAGCAGAATCTCCACTGATGATGCTATTAAGTACGAATAAAATATCAAGAAGCGAAGCGCAAACTATATTAGCTTCATTTGGTTTTAAAGAGGAAAAAATTAATGCACCAATTGGTCAATTATCTATGGGAGAGAAAAGTAGATTTCAATTTGTACTGCTATATTGCTCTGGTGCCAATTTATTAATTTTAGATGAGCCAACTAATTATTTTGATATTTCAACACAGGACTTAATTTTAAATATGATAAAAAGTTTTAACGGTCAAGTATTAGTTGTGAGCCATGATGAGTATTTTCAAGCTAGGTTTAAAGCGACACACTGGGAAATTAGAAATAAAAAATTATATAACTTAACCCAAAATAAAAAGACAAAATCAAATGTAAACGAAACATTAACATTGTTAGATGGATATGAAATGATAGATGAAAATGGTCATTTTGAAACAGACAACTAGAAAAATTAATTAGATGGTGCTATCATTGGAACATTGATAAATTTGTAAGGAGTGTCAAACATGGAAGTATATGCAGATTATGCTGCTACAACGCCTGTTAAACAACAAGTAATAGATAAAATGATGGAAATCTATACAACACATTACGGTAATCCGTCTTCTATACATAGTATAGGTAGAGATGCACGTAAATATTTAGATGAGTCTCGTCGTTTTGTAGCTAAACAACTCAATGCGAAGCCTAGTGAAGTAATTTTTACTAGTGGCGCAACAGAATCTAATAATACAGCGATTAAAGGTATTGCGTATGCAAACCAAGATAAAGGTAAGCATATTATAACAACTAAAATAGAACATCATTCTGTACTCCATGTTTTTGAACAATTAGCAAAAGAAGGTTTTGATGTAACATACCTTGATGTAGATGAAGAAGGTCTGATATCGTTAGAACAATTGAAAAGTGCAATGACTGATGAGACAATCCTTGTTTCAATCATGTTTGTTAATAACGAAATTGGCACAGTGCAACCAATGTACGATATTGATGAAATTGTTAGTCATTCAAATGCTTTATTTCACGTAGATGCTGTACAAGCTATAGGGCACTTAGACATAGATTTTCATGAATTTGATATCGATGCAATGAGTATTACGGCACATAAATTTGGTGGACCAAAGGGTGTCGGTGTATTACTAATAAAATCAGGTACAAACATTAAGTTTCCACAATTAGGTGGAGAACAAGAAGTGAAAAGAAGAGCAGGTACAGAAAACGTACCTCAAATTGTCGGATTGGCTGAAGCTTTAAAACTAGCAAACCAATATAGAGATGAAAACAATGTCCATTTGATGAATTTAAAAAACCAATTTCTTGTATCTTTACAAGAACGTTCAGTGCCTTTTGAATTAAATGGTTCAATGACTGATACTACTGGTCATATTGTTAATTTGTATTTTCCATTTATTGATGTGGAAACTATGTTAACATTGTTAGATTTAGCTAATATATATGTAGCTTCTGGTTCAGCATGTACTGCAGGTTCTACATCACCTTCACATGTTTTAGTAGCAATGTATGATGACGATACAAGAGCGAATCATTCTGTGCGATTTAGTTTTAATGAACAAACGACCGAACAAGAAATTAAATATTTAGTTACCGAAATTCACAAAATTTATCATAAATTCAAGGAGGAAGTTTAGTTGTCAAATAAAGATACACGTGTTGTAGTAGGCATGTCAGGCGGCGTAGACAGTTCCGTAACAGCACATATATTAAAAGAGCAAGGTTATGATGTCATTGGTATTTTTATGAAAAATTGGGATGATACGGATGAAAATGGTGTTTGTACAGCTACAGAAGATTATAATGATGTTATAGCTGTATGTAATCAAATAGGTATACCATATTATGCAGTTAATTTTGAAAAAGAATATTGGGATAAAGTGTTTACTTATTTCTTAGATGAATATAAAAAAGGCCGTACACCAAATCCTGATGTGATGTGTAATAAAGAAATTAAATTCAAAGCATTTTTAGAGCATGCGCTTAAATTAGGTGCAGATTATGTAGCAACTGGACATTATGCTCGTGTACGACGTCATGAAGATGGACATGTTGAAATGTTGAGGGGCGTTGACAATAATAAAGATCAAACTTATTTCTTAAATCAATTATCACAATCACAATTATCTAGAGTGATGTTCCCAATTGGCGATATTGATAAAAAAGAAGTGCGTAGAATTGCAGAAGCACAAGATTTAGCTACAGCTAAGAAAAAAGATTCAACTGGTATTTGTTTTATCGGTGAACGTAACTTCAAAACATTTTTATCTCAATATCTACCCGCACAGTCAGGTGAAATGAAAACTTTAACTGGTAAGAAAATAGGTACACATGCAGGATTAATGTACTATACTATCGGTCAACGTCACGGTCTAGGTATAGGTGGAGATGGAGACCCTTGGTTTGTAGTAGGCAAAAATTTAAATGATAATGTCTTATATGTAGAACAAGGTTTTCATCATGAAGCGCTTTACAGTGACTATTTGATTGCTTCAGATATTTCATTTGTTAACCCTGTTGATTTAGAAAATGGATTTGAATGTACAGCGAAATTTAGATATCGTCAAAAAGATACTAAAGTTTTTGTTCAAAAAGAGCATGATAATGCAATTCGAGTAACATTTGACGAACCTGTTCGCGCAATTACGCCAGGTCAATCAGTCGTTTTATATGATGGCGATGTTTGTCTAGGTGGCGCTACTATAGATGATGTATATAAAACATCAGGTCAATTAAGTTATGTTGTTTAAACAAATTAATTAAATGCTTCGTAATGATTAAAATAGCAAAATGACATTGCTATATTGTTAATTAAATATAAAGTTTCATAGTTTAATCGTATTTTGAGGAGTAAGCATACAATATCAAATTTTAAATTTTTGATTTGTGACTTACTCCTTTTTACTGTTTTTTCATTCTTAAATGTTATAATAAGATGTTGAGAGAGAGGGATAGCATGAATCAAGAACAAATTTATACATTGATTAAACAAGGTAATTTTGAGCAAGCTTTAACAGCATTATTCGAAAATATAGAAGCAAACCCGAATGAAGTCGAAAATTATATCAATGCAGGTATATTAATCGCAGAAGCGGGTGAAATAGATAAAGCGGAAAAGTTTTTCCAAAAAGCACTAACCATTGACCCAAAAAATGGGGCTGTTTATTACAATTTAGCTAATGTTTATTATAATGAAGGGCGATATAAAGAAGCGGTTAAATTATACCAACAAGCATTACAATATAAAGTTGACGAAATCGACACCAATTATATGATAGGTATGTCGTTTAACCAGTTAGAAGCATTTACAGAAGCACTTCCCTTTTTAATGACTGCTGCTGAAAAAGATAATCGCAAGGATGTAGAGGTACAATTTCAATATGGATTGGTATTATGTCACTTAGAAATGTACGAACAGGCTGTTTCACAATTACAGTATGTAGTCTCATTAGATGACAAACATACAGACGCTTTATATAACTTAGGTCTAGCAACTTATATGTTAACAGAGGATACTGAATGTGCTATCGAATATTTTGAACGTGCAGTTGCTATCAACCCAGAACATTTGATGAGTCAACATGCCATCAAAACGTTTAAATCCATCGCAGAGGAGGAGTAATTAAATGGACAACCCTACATTATTCAATAATTCAATGATTAAAGGTACTGTAGATGCTATCTTGTTTCAAAACAAAGACAATTTTTATACTGTTTTAAAAGTAGATACGATAGAATCTAATGAAGATTTTGATTCTATGCCTACAGTTGTAGGGTTCTTTCCAGAAATTGCTGAAGGCGATGTTTATACTTTTAAAGGTCAAGTCGTTTCACATCCTAAATATGGTAAACAGTTAAAAGCTGAAACGTTTGAAAAAGAGCTGCCTCAAACCAAAGAGGCTATTATTAGCTATTTATCTAGTGATTTATTTAAAGGAATAGGTAAAAAAACAGCTCAAAATATTGTGAATACACTTGGAGAAAATGCTATTTCAGACATTTTAAATGACCCATCTGTTTTAGAAAAAGTACCTAGTTTACCTGGGAAAAAACAAAAGCAAATTGCTGAACAAATTGCGAGTAATCAAGAAACAGAACAAATTATTATTCGATTACATGATTTAGGATTTGGGCCTAAACTCGCTATGGCAATCTATCAGGTTTATTTAGGTGATACACTTAATATTGTAGAAAATAAACCCTATCAATTAGTTTACGACGTGAAAGGAATCGGTTTTAACAAAGCGGATACTTTAGCACGAAATGTGGGTATTCAATTTAATGATGATGAGCGTTTAAAAGCGGGTTTATTATATGTATTAGAAGAAGAATGTATTAAGCAAGGGCATACATACTTACCAACACAAAATGTATTAGAAATGACACAAGATATGTTATCACAATCACCAAATGAAGTGATTGAACTTCAACAATTAGAAAATATGATTCAAATCTTAGTTGAAGATACCAAATTAGTAAAACAGGAACACGAATTAGCAATTCCTAGTTTATACTATTCGGAACTTAAAAGTGTTCAAAACTTATATCGTAATTACACCTATACGAATAAATTAAAAGAAATTGAGCAGTCTGAATTATTATTAGAAATTGGTGAAATCGAACAAAGCAATCAAGTCACTTATGCTAATTCCCAAAGAGATGCGCTACAGACTGCAATCAATAGTAAAGTTATGCTGCTAACTGGCGGGCCAGGAACAGGAAAAACTACTGTGATTAAAGGTATTGTCGAATTATATGCAGAAATACATGGTTTATCTTTAGATTATGATGATTATCAAAACGATGATTATCCAGTTGTATTAGCAGCACCTACAGGTAGAGCTTCAAAACGATTGGCTGAATCTACAGGGTTGGAAGCTATGACTATACATCGATTGATAGGTTGGAATCAAGACACACAGCCAGAAGATATTTTAGATAATGAGATTTCAGCTAAACTAATCATTATTGATGAAATGTCAATGGTCGACACCTGGCTGTTTCATCAATTTCTTAGCGCGGTACCTATTGATGCCCAAGTGATATTAGTAGGTGATGAAGATCAGTTGCCTTCCGTAGGCCCAGGACAAGTGTTTAAAGATCTCATTGATTCTAAAGTTATACCTAGAGTGAATCTGACTGAAGTTTACCGACAACAAGATGGATCTAGTATCATAGAATTGGCGCATAGAATGAAATTGGGAGAACCGATTGATATCACACAAAGATTTCATGATCGTAACTTTATTAATTGTTCAACTGAACAAATACCTTCAGTTGTTGAAAAGGTTGTTTCAAGTGCTGTTAAAAAAGGTTATGATATGAGTGATATACAAGTATTAGCCCCTATGTATAAAGGTTCTGCAGGTATAAAAAAATTAAATGCTGTATTGCAAACAATCTTAAACCCTAAAGAAAAGGATACGCGTGAAATTGAATTCGGTGATGTTGTCTTTAGAAAAGGGGATAAGGTGCTACAGCTAGTAAATAGGCCGAGTGATAATATATTTAATGGCGATATTGGTGTGATTGTTGGCATATTTTGGGCAAAAGAAAATGCCTTAAATAAAGATGTATTGGTCGTTGATTTTGACGGAAATGAAATTACTTTTGTAAGACAAGATTTGTTAGAATTAACACATGCATATTGTACGTCTATACACAAATCGCAAGGTTCTGAATTTCCAATTGTAATTATGCCTATGGTTAAGCAATATTTTAGAATGTTACAAAAACCTATATTATATACAGGATTAACAAGAGCTAAGCAATCACTAGTATTTCTGGGTGATCCACAAGCTTTTGAAATCGGTTTAAATACACATGGTCAAGTGAGAATGACTCAGCTCTGTTCATTCTTAAAAACGTATTTTAATAATGATGATCGTAAAGATGAGGTTGCAGTTGAAGATACGTTTGATGCCACGACTATTTTAACAGAAGAAAATATATATAAAATTAATCCTATGATTAATATGGGAGATATTTCACCATATGATTTTGTTGAACATTGACAACGTAGGTTAAAGTAAATACAATATAATTGATTGTGCATAAAGATGAGTAAATTATGGTAGTCGACAAGAGATGTACTGGCTGGTGAAAAGTACAGATAGCATAGTTGAAAGCTACTTTATGTTAAATAATAAATATACTTATTTTAAGTGATAAGCGGAATTATTAATTATGATTAATGCTTATAACTAGGGTGGTACCGCGAAACGTTCGTCCCTTTTGATAGGATGGACGTTTTTTATTTTCATTTTTATCAAATAACTGATATAACTTGAGTTGAGATGGAGGAATTTTAAGTATGAAAAACTTAAAAGCAAGTGAAATTAGACAGAATTTTATTGATTACTTTGTTGAACAAGGACATATGGTTGAACCTTCTGCACCTTTAGTACCTATAGATGATGATTCTTTACTATGGATTAACTCTGGTGTTGCGACATTGAAAAAATATTTTGATGGCAGAGAAACACCGAAAAAGCCTCGTATTGTCAATTCTCAAAAAGCCATAAGAACAAATGATATTGAGAATGTTGGCTTTACAGCTAGACATCATACTTTTTTTGAAATGTTAGGTAACTTTTCAATTGGTGATTATTTCAAAAAAGAAGCCATTGAATTTGCTTGGACATTTTTAACGAATGAAAAATGGATGGCTATGGATCCAAAACGATTGTATGTAACCATACATCCTGAGGATACAGAAGCTTATAAAATATGGAATGAAGACATAGGCTTAGAAGAGAGTAGGATTATTCGTATAGAAGGTAATTTCTGGGATATCGGTGAGGGACCATCAGGCCCTAATACAGAGATATTCTATGATCGAGGGGATCAATTTGGACAAGATGATGCTGCAGAAGAAATGTATCCAGGCGGTGAAAATGAAAGATTTTTAGAAGTTTGGAATTTAGTATTTAGTGAATTTAATCATAATAAAGACCATACGTACACACCATTACCAAATAAAAATATTGATACTGGAATGGGTCTCGAAAGAATGGCATCTATCGCACAAAATGTTCGTACAAACTACGAAACGGATTTGTTCATGCCTATCATTAATGAAGTTGAAAATGTTTCGGGTAAAAAATATCTTGAAACAGATTCTTATGATGTCGCATTTAAAGTTATCGCTGACCATATTCGCACAATTTCATTTGCAATTGCTGATGGCGCGTTACCTGCAAATGAAGGAAGAGGTTATGTGCTACGCAGACTTTTACGTCGTGCTGTAAGATTTAGCCAATCCTTAGACATTAATGAGCCGTTTATGTATAAATTAGTTGATATTGTTGCAGATATAATGGAACCATACTATCCAAACGTTAAAGAAAAATCAGATTTCATCAAACGTGTGATTAAATCTGAAGAAGAACGTTTCCATGAAACATTAGAAGAAGGCCTAGCGATATTAAATAATTTAATTACAAAAGCAAAGTCGACGACAAATGAAATTAGTGGTAAAGATGCATTTAAATTATATGACACATATGGTTTTCCAGTTGAACTTACTGAAGAAATTGCAACTCAAGAAAATCTTACCGTTGATATGAATACTTTTGAAGAAGAAATGCAAAAACAACGTGACAGAGCTAGACAAGCACGTCAAAACTCACAATCTATGCAAGTACAAAGTGACATATTAAAAAAAATAACAACAGATAGTCAATTTGTAGGTTATGATGTCATGGACCAAAAAACGATTATTACGGACATCATATATAATGGTGAATTAGTAAATGAAGCTGAAGCAGGAGAAACTATTTACTTTATTTTAAAAGAAACACCATTTTATGCAGTGAGTGGTGGACAAGTTGCAGACGAAGGTACTATAAGTAATGAACAGTTCGAAATCAATGTTACTGAAGTTACCAAAGCGCCCAATGGACAAAACTTACACAAAGGTGAAATTCAATTTGGCACTGTTAAAAAGAATGACGAAGTGTTTGCTAGTGTAAACCACATTGAACGTAGAGATATTAAAAAGAATCACAGCGCTACACATTTATTACATGCAGCATTAAAAGAAGTACTTGGAGACCATGTCAATCAAGCAGGCTCACTTGTTGAAGCAGAGAGATTAAGATTTGATTTCACGCACTTTGGACCTTTAAATCAAGCAGAAATTGATCAAGTTGAACGAAGAGTTAATGAAGAAATTTGGAATAGTATAGATGTGGATATTCAAGAAATGCCTATTGCTGAAGCTAAAAAGTTAGGCGCGATGGCATTGTTTGGTGAAAAGTATGGTGAGGTTGTTCGAGTAGTGAATATGTCTCCTTTCTCTATTGAATTATGTGGAGGTATCCATGTTAATAATACTTCTGAAATAGGTTTGTTTAAAATAGTAAGTGAATCAGGTACTGGTGCTGGTGTGAGACGTATAGAAGCATTTACTGGAAAATCAGCATTCCTATATTTAGAAACAATTCAAGAACAATTTAATGCAGTGAAAGCACAAATTAAAGTGAAATCAGATGATCAAGTTTTGGATAAAGTCATCCAAATGCAAGCGGATGAAAAAGAATTAACTAAACAACTTGAGCAAAAAAATAAAGAAATCACTACACTAAAAATGGGTGATATTACAAATCAAGTGGAACAAATTAATGGATTTAAAGTCCTTGCAACTGAGGTTGAAGTCGCAAATGCAAAAGCGATTCGTGAGACAATGGATGACTTTAAATCTAAATTGCAAGATGCTATTATAATTTTAATTAGTAATATAGATGGTAAAGTGTCATTAGTAGCAACAGTGCCAAAAGCTTTAACAGACAGTGTAAAAGCTGGTGATATTATTAAAAACATGGCACCTATTGTAGGTGGTAAAGGTGGTGGCCGTCCAGACATGGCTCAAGGTGGAGGCACTCAACCTGAAAACATAACAGAATCATTACGTTTCATTAAAGATTACATTAAATCTCTATAAGTTCTAACTATTGTCATGTAGAATTAACAATAAGTACTTTTTACTCGATATGAAGGAGTGTTACAAAATGGAAAACTTTGATAAAACAATGAAATTTAATTATGATGAAATTCCAAAAGAAGATGTCAAAACAGTACTTCAAAATGTCTATAACACATTGAAAGAACGTGGCTATAATCCTGTTAATCAAATCGTTGGTTACTTATTATCAGGAGATCCTGCGTATATTCCACGTAATAATGAAGCTAGAAACCAAATTCGTCGTATTGATCGTGACGATATCATGGAAGAATTAGTTTCAAATTATTTACAAGAGAATTCAAAGTAATTAATGCTAAAACATAAAATTTTAGGTTTAGATGTAGGAAGTAAAACTGTTGGCATTGCTATAAGCGATCTCATGGGTTGGACAGCCCAGGGATTAGATACACTCCATATAAACGAAGATAAGAATGAACTAGGTATAGACAGACTAGTAACAATCATAGAGAAAGAAAAAGTTGGTACTGTTGTCATTGGTTTGCCAAAGAATATGAATAATTCTATTGGATTTCGAGGCGAAGCTTCGTTACAATACAAGGAGCAACTTCAAGAAGCATTGCCATCTGTAGAGATAATCATGTGGGATGAGCGTTTAAGTACCATGGCTGCAGAACGTTCTTTACTTGAAGCAGATGTTTCTAGACAAAAACGAAAAAAAGTAATAGATAAAATGGCTGCAGTATTTATATTACAAGGCTATTTAGATTCTATACAATAAAAAGGAGCGTTTTATAATGACTGAACACAACCATGAATCTGAATTAGAAATTAATAATCAAGAGGAACTATTAACTTTATATGATGAAGATGGAAACGAAGTACTTTACCGTAAAGTATTAGAATTTTTCCATCCTGAATTTAAAAAAGAATATGTGATTCTTGCTGAAGAAGATGCAGAATCAGATGATGATGATTTAATCGAATTAGTACCAATGATTAATGAGCCTGATGAAGATGGTGAAGGCGGAAAATTCTTACCGGTTGAAACAGATGAAGAATGGGATATGATTGAAGAAGTCGTTAACACTGAAATGGACGATCATGATCATAACCATGAATAACCTCTAATCTGAACAACTCAAATAATTTGCACCACTAATTAAAACATAAACCTGAACGACACATTGATTTAATAATGTTTATGTTTTTCTTTGGTGACAAAGCTTGTTAGTCAAATCTTGTACAATCGTTAAGGGATAAAATATGAGATACAAAGTGCTTATTTCAAATTATCAAGCCGAGACTTAAAAGTCTCAACTCAGACTGTCAACAAAGTTTCCAGCTTTGTTGACAGTCTTTTTGTGTTTGAATTCTACTGGCGCTAATTTACTCTGTCTCTACCGGCTTTTATTTTATTACAGATGCCAGTTTAGTTTTCATATTCGAATAAGTCGAAGAAAAATATCGATTTAATAATGTCAAACTATTTTTAGATTCTGTTGTTTTAAAAAAAGTATCGTTTATTTTGAACATTTTTAATATCAAATCAAAAAGAAATTTTTCAAAAATACACACAAATGTAGCTTATCGTAACTGAGACTTTTAAGTCCCAATTTTTATATTTAAGAATAAAAGTACTCAATCAGCTACAGTTATATTAACTAGTTAATTATCACAATTTACACTTATAAAATATATGGGTTTGTGGTAAAATATATAAAGTTAAATTTTAAATTTATGAGATATTTTCAAAGAATTATATAAAGTAGTTCGAAAATAACAACTTATAGACGTCATTATTAACCATAATACAATCAGTCACGATTATTGGCTGATTTATTTTATTTGTCAAAAATGCTTTGAAATATCTACATTGAAGGAAGTTTTAAAATGGAAAATAATCAATCATATTTATTAGAATTGCACAAAGAGAATGATATTGCTATTGAACAACTTAGACCGTATGCGTTGGAACACCATGTTCCAATCGTTGATAGACTAACATTAGATATGATTAAACAACTGATCAGAATACATAAACCCAAGCGCATTTTAGAAATAGGTACAGCGATTGGTTATAGCAGTATGCAATTTGCTTCTGTTTCTGATGAAATAAAAGTGGTTACCATCGAGCGTGATGATGATATGCAATTAAAAGCCAAAGAAAATTTTGCGAAATTTGGATTTGAAACTCAAATTGAGTTAATTGAAAAGGATGCGTTAGAAGCTTTAGAAAATATCAAACATGAATCTTTTGATATGATATTTATTGATGCTGCAAAGGCACAATCAAAAAAGTTTTTTTCTTTGTACGCCCCTTTATTGAATGAAGGTGGGATAATAGTTACAGATAACGTTTTGTATCATGGTTTTGTTTCTGATATTTCCGAAGTGAGAAGTAGAAATGTTAGACAAATGGTAAAAAAAGTACAAGAATATAATGAATGGCTTATGGCTCAACCTCATTTCACAACTAATTTCCTTAATATGGATGATGGTCTAGCTATTTCGATTAAAGGAGAATCAAAATGACAGAATTATTAGTAACACCAAAATCTGTTAAACATATTGAGACACTAATTGAAAAAGGTGCAGATGCTTTTGTAATTGGTGAGCAAAGATTCGGCTTAAGATTAGCAGGAGAATTTAAAAGAGAAGCATTGATAGAAGCAGTGGAATTAATACATAATCATGGTAAAAAAGCCTACGTAGCAGTAAATGGTATTTTTCACAATTATCATTTAAATGCACTAAAATCATATATAGATTTTTTACACGAAGTAAGCGTTGACCGCATCATATTTGGCGATCCAGCAGTAGTTATGTATGTGAATGAACAACCAAATCCGATTCCATTAAATTGGGATGCAGAAGCACTAGTCACAAATTATTTCCAGTGTAACTATTGGGGGAAAAAAGGTGCACAACGTGCGCAATTAGCTAGAGAATTAAGTTTAGATGAAATATTAAATATAAAACAAAATGCAGATGTAGAGATTGAAGTACAAGTACATGGTATGACTTGCATGTTTCAATCAAAACGTATGTTATTAGGTAACTATTTTACTTTCCAAGAAAGACAAATGAAAATTCAACGAAATAAAGAAGCGAATGAGTTGCTTTTATATGATGAAGAACGGGATAACAAATATCCTGTTTTTGAAGATTATAATGGAACGCATATAATGTCACCTAATGATATTTGTTTGATCGAAGAGTTAGATCAGCTTTTAGCAGCCAATATTGATGCATTCAAAATCGATGGTGTATTACAAACTGAAGAATATATCAATGTATGTACAGAGCAATATAGAGAAGCGATTGATTTGTTCAAAGAAGATCCTGAAACCTATGATGATGAAAAATTTATGCTTGTAGATCCGATTGAGGCCATTCAGCCTGAGCACCGTCCGTTTGATGAAGGATTCTTGTATAAACAAACAGTCTATTAAAGGAGGTTTAAGTAATGGAATTATTAGAAAAAGTTGAAAATCGTACTAATAATAAGATTAAAAAACCTGAACTACTTGCACCAGCAGGTAATTTAGAAAAACTCAAAATAGCAGTACATTATGGTGCTGATGCTGTATTTTTAGGTGGACAAGCATATGGTTTAAGATCAAATGCAGATAATTTTACGTTGGAAGAAATAAACGAAGGTGTGACATTCGCTCAGCAATATGGGGCGAAAATTTACGTTACGACTAATATTATTGCTCATGATGAAAATATTGAAGGATTGGACGAGTATTTAAAAAATATTGAGTCAGCAGGCGCCACTGGTATTATTGTTGCAGATCCACTTATTATTGAAACCTGCAAGCGTGTAGCGCCGAACTTAGAAATTCATTTATCAACACAACAATCTCTTTCGAATTATAAAGCTGTAGAATTTTGGAAAAATGAAGGTCTAGATCGTGTAGTATTAGCACGTGAAACTGGTGCTATGGAAATGAAGGAAATGAAAGACAAAGTAGATATTGAAATTGAATCATTTATACATGGTGCGATGTGTATTGCGTATTCTGGTAGATGTACATTAAGTAATCACATGACTGCTCGAGACTCTAACAGAGGCGGTTGTTGTCAAAGTTGTAGATGGGATTATGATCTGTTGGAAGTTGATGAAGATGGTGAATTAGATTTATATTATGACGAAAATGCAGTGACTCCATTTGCAATGAGTCCAAAAGATTTGAAACTTATTGAATCAATCCCTAAAATGATGGATATTGGTGTGGATTCACTTAAAGTTGAAGGACGCATGAAATCAATACACTATATTGCAACTGTAGTGTCTGTATATCGCAAAGTCATCGATGCTTATGCAGAAGATCCTGATAACTTTAAAATTAAGCCAGAATGGTTAACTGAGCTGGAAAAATGTGCTAATAGAGATACTGCTTCTGCATTTATTGAAGGCACACCTGGATATGAGGAACAAATGTTTGGGCAACAAAATAAAAAGAACTCAGCTTATGATTTTTGTGGATTGGTTCTGGCTTATGATGAAACAACTAAGCTTGCTACGATTCAACAGCGGAACAAATTTGAACCTGGGGACGAAATAGAGTTTTTTGGTCCTGAAATCGATACATTTAGACAAGTTGTTGACACTATCTATGATGAAGAAGGTAACCAACTTGATGCTGCACGACATCCATTGCAAATCGTGCAAATTAAAGTTGATCATCCAATTTATACCAACAACATGATGAGAAAGGAAATTGGATAATGAAACGTACGACTATTATTGGAATCGCTGGTGGTTCGGGTTCGGGTAAAACCTCAGTGACAAATGAAATAATGAAAAATTTAGAAGGCCATAGTGTTGCATTATTGGCACAAGACTATTATTATAAGGACCAATCGCATTTAAGTTTCGAAGAACGTTTAGAGACCAATTATGATCATCCTTTTGCTTTTGATAATGACTTATTAATAGATAATTTAAACGATTTGAGAAATGGCAAACAAATCGAAGTACCAACATATGATTATACAAATCACACTAGAAGTGAAGAAACGATTGCATTTAAACCAAAAGATGTTATTATCGTAGAAGGCATATTTGCGCTTGAAAATAAAACGTTAAGAGATTTAATGGATGTCAAGATTTATGTTGATACAGATGCAGATTTACGAATTTTACGTCGCTTACTTCGTGATACAGAAGAAAGAGGACGAACAATGGATTCTGTAATAAGTCAATATCTAAATGTAGTTCGACCAATGCATAATCAATTTATAGAACCCACAAAAAGATATGCAGATATTATCATTCCAGAAGGTGGAAGTAATAAAGTTGCGATCGATATAATGACGACGAAAATTCAGACTTTAGTAAGTAAACAATAGTATTATAGTAAAGGAAGATGACAATATGGAAAACCAAAAACAATATCCTATGACGCAAGAAGGTTTCGAAAAACTAGAAAATGAACTTGAAGAGTTAAAAACGGTTAAGAGACCAGAAGTCGTAGAAAAAATAAAAGTAGCACGTTCATTCGGAGACTTATCTGAGAACTCTGAGTATGATGCTGCGAAAGATGAACAAGGATTTATCGAACAAGATATACAAAGAATTGAGCATATGCTACGTAATGCCCTAATAATCGAAGATACTGGTGATAACAACCAAGTACAAATTGGTAAAACTGTAACTTTTGTAGAATTACCTGGTGAAGACGAAGAGGAATACCAAATTGTTGGATCAGCTGAATCTGATGCATTTAATGGTAAAATTTCAAATGAATCACCAATGGCAAAAAGTTTAATCGGTAAAAAATTAAACGAAGAAGTTCGTGTTCCACTACCAAATGGTGCAGAAATTAATGTCAAAATTGTAAATATCAAATAATATCAAAATCCCCTTAACACTTATTGTTAGGGGGATTTTACACTTTATAAATAAAAACATATACTTATCTTCAACTATTTGATAAATTTATATCATTGATACAATAATTGAAATATTGAGATAATTTTGGATTAATTTGTATTTAACAATAGTAGTTTATTATCGACAATTATAACTATTTTTAATTAAACATAGTCTGACAGTTAATGATACAATTATAATGTTGCACACATATTAATGTTTGAATCATAGTTTAATGTATAAAATACAAAGGGGGAAATGTGTTGGAATATAAATTGATCAATGAAGAGACAATTATGATTTACTTTGAACAACAAATCAATCCTTCGACATTTAAGGAAGTTCAAAAAGTTGAAAATTATATTAAAGATCAACAACATAAAGCAATTATTGAAGTGATACCTTCTTATCGGGCAATTATGCTACATATAGATATTACAAAACAAAGTTTAGCGGAAGTAGTTAAAGCGTTGAATCTAGAACAATTAAATCAACTGGATTTTGATGAAAATAATAATGAAGTAAAAATAATTAGTTTACCAGTTCTTTATGGTGGTGATTATGGTCCAGATATTCAAGAAGTAGCTACACATCATCAATTATCAATAGAGGACGTCATTAATTTACATACAGAAAATCGATATTTAATTTATATGCTTGGATTTATGCCAGGCTTTCCGTTTTTAGGTGGTTTAAATCCAGAGCTGGCTACACCTAGAAGAGAAGAACCAAGAACGAGCATTCCTGCGGGTTCTGTAGGTATTGCGAATAATCAAACAGGTTTATATCCAAAACAATCTCCAGGTGGTTGGCAAATCATCGGACGTACACCAATTACTGTATTTGATATTTCAAAAACACCTATGTGTTTATATGAATCTGGTGACTATATAAAATTCTATCCTATCGATGAATCAACGTTCGAACAGATTATAGAAGAACAGCAAGGTGAATTTGATATTAAGAAATGGGTGAAAATTCAATATGAGTATTAAAATTATTAATCCAGGGTTATTTAGTACGATTCAAGATTTAGGAAGAATCGGCTATCAAGACCAAGGATTTTCTACTGCAGGTGTTTTAGATCGGTACGCTTATCGAACTGGACAAGCACTCATTGGCAATGAAGGGCCAGCAATTGAATGTACAATAATTGGCCCAACAATTGAATTCTTAGAAGACAATGCTTTTGTATTAATAGGTGCTGAGTTCAAAGCAACTGTTAACGAAGCAATTATTGATGAATCTACTGTAATAGCAGTAAAAAAAGGTGACGTTTTGAAAGTTGGACAGGTCACTAAAGGGGCTAGAGGGTACTTATTATTTGGTAAACCTTTGACAATTCATAAAGTAGCAAATAGTTATTCTACACACACACGAAGTCAAATTGGTGGTTTTAAAGGGCGCGCATTAAAATCTGGTGATGTAATTGAGTGCGAAAACGATTATCCATATGCACAAAATCTTGGATTGAGTGTACCAAAAGATGTTGGTGAAGTTGAAGAAAAACCTATTCAAATCATCAAAGGGCCTCAATTTGATAGCTTTAGCGAAGAGGCACAACAAAAACTAGTAGCTAATGAATTTAAAATATCAGAAAAGTCAGACCGTATGGGATATCGGTTACAAGGTGAAGCGATTTCACCAAACACATCGGCTGACATAATATCAGAGCCTGTTGCCTTAGGCAGTATACAAGTGCCAAATGATGGCAATCCGATCATTTTATTAAATGATAAACAAACAGTAGGCGGTTATACAAAAATAGCAACTGTTTGCGCATCTGATTTACATAAATTAGCTCAAATGCAACCTAATGATACGATTCGTTTTGAATGGACGACAATCGAAGAAGCAGTTAAAAAATTAGAGCAACAAGAAGAAGCGTTTAAAAATACAATCAATAATATTAAAGAGCAACCAATTTTTGATATTTCACAATTGAGAAATACATCTACTCGTATTAATCATTTATTGAAAGGGGAATTATAATGAATTTTGAAAAAGTAGAACAATTAATAAAGATGGTAAAAGATAACGGGGTTAAAAAATTTAATTATAAAGATTATGAAAATGAAATCACTATAGATTTTACCGATAATACATCTGCATCAACTGCGCAACAACAATTAGTTTCAAATAATGAATCAAGTTTAAATGAACAAAGTGCATCAAATGAAGAACAATCCGATCAAGTTGTCAAATCACCAATGGTTGGAACATTTTATTTACAAGACGAGAAGGAATTAACAAATCCCCTTATTCATGAAGGTGATGAAATTAAAAAAGGAGATACCATTGGTTATATAGAAGCGATGAAAGTCATGAATGAAGTAAAAAGTGATGTGAGTGGAGTAGTCGACACAATACATGTCAATCACGGCGCAAATGTTGAGTATGATCAAACGATTATAACTGTGAAATAAGTATAAAGGGGGTATTTGAGTTGTATCGTTGTTTAATTGCAAATAGAGGAGAAATTGCTGTAAGAATCATCCGCGCTTGTAGAGAAATGGATATTGAAACTGTAGCTATCTATGCTTTAGGGGATGAGTCTAGCCTACATGTCAGCTTAGCTGATCAAGCGATATGTATTGGTGAAGCCAATGCATTAGATAGCTATTTAAACCAAGATAGAATTATTAGTGCAGCAAAAATTAGTGGTGCAAATGCAATTCACCCAGGATATGGTTTTTTATCAGAAAGTACTTCATTCGCTAAAAATGTTGAAGAAAACGGTATTTATTTTATTGGGCCAACTGATCAAACTATGGAGATGATGGGTGATAAAATAACAGCACGACAAACAGTAGACCAAGCTAATGTGCCTATCATACCAGGTTCTACTTCTGCTGTAGAGTCAATCGAAGAAGTTAAGGAAATTGCGCAAGATATTGGTTATCCACTTGTATTAAAAGCTGCCAGTGGTGGTGGCGGTAAAGGGATAAGGATTGTCAAAAAAGAAGAATCTTTAGAAAAGTCATTTAAAGAAGCCAAAAGTGAGGGGCAAAAATATTTTAATGATGATCGCGTATATGTGGAAGCGTTTATCCCAGTAGCTAAACATGTGGAAGTTCAGGTGTTAGGAGACGGTAAAGAAAATTACATACACTTAGGTGAACGTGATTGCTCAGTTCAGAGAAAAAATCAAAAATTAATTGAAGAATCGCCTTGTGCTGCATTATCTGAACATATGAGAACATCTATGTGTAATGATGCTGTGAAAGTAGCAAGAGCATCTGGTTATAGAAGTGCAGGTACTATCGAATATTTAGTGACAGAAGATGCTTATTACTTCATAGAGATGAATGCGCGTATCCAAGTAGAACATACAGTAACTGAAATGAGATCAAATCGTGATTTACTACACGCACAGCTCTATTTAATGAAACACGGTACATTACCGTTCAATCAAGACGAAGTGATATTTGATGGTCATGTCATTGAAGCAAGAATCAACGCAGAAAATCCTCAGAAAGGATTTCAGCCTTCACCAGGTAAAGTAAAAGCATTACATTTGCCTCAAGGCTTTAACGTCCGTATCGACAGTTTACTTTATCATGGCTATACGGTATCGCCAAATTACGATTCACTTGTAGCTAAAGTGATTGTAAAAGCACCAAATAGAGATTCAGCAATAAAAAAATTAAAAGTAACATTGGATGAAATGGTAATCGATGGCTTTACTACGACAGCTGATTTCTTATATGCTGTTTTATCGTATCCGCAATATGCTAATGGTGATGCAAAAGATGTAGATATTAAATTCTTAGATAGACATCAAATAATTAAGGAGGAATCATGATGAAAGTTGATTTAAACTGTGATTTAGGCGAAGCTTTTGGAAATTATTCATTCGGTGGAGACAATCAAATTATTCCGCTAATTACTTCAGCTAATATTGCATGTGGTTTTCATGCTGGTGACCAACATGTCATGAATCAAACGGTGGAATTAGCTAAAGCAAATGGTGTTGGTATAGGTGCTCATCCTGGCCTCCCAGATTTACAAGGATTTGGACGTAGAAATATGGACTTGTCACCCAAAGAAATTTATGATATCGTCATTTACCAGCTCGGTGCATTAAGCGGATTCTGTAATGTTCACCAAGTTAAAATAAATCACGTGAAACCACATGGAGCACTTTATCAAATGGGGGCGCGTGATAAAGCAATTGCTCATGCGATTGCACAAGCTGTATATGATTTTGATAAATCATTAATTTATGTTGGATTATCAAATACACTACTTGTTACAGAGGCGCAAGCTGTTGGTTTAACTACTGCTGCCGAAGTGTTTGCAGATAGACGCTATGAAGATGATGGTCAATTAGTTAGTCGTAAAGAAAGTGATGCATTGATCACTGACACTGAAGAAGCTATTGAACAAGTTGTCAAAATGGTTAAGTCACAAAAAGTCGTTACGAAAAATAACAAGGAAATTGATATTCAAGCAGATACAATTTGTGTTCATGGAGATGGTGAACACGCACTAGAATTTGTTACAAAAATAAGAGACAGATTATCGAAAGAAGGCGTTTCTATATCTAAGCTGGGAGGCTAACACATGGGAGAAAAATTAAAAACAGAATCAAAGGATTTTGAATTTACAAAAAATCATAAAAGATTATTATTAGGTTCTGTATTCTTAATGGCTACATCTGCAATTGGACCCGCGTTTCTAACTCAGACAGCAGTATTTACTGCTCAGTTTACTTCAAGTTTTGCTTTTGCAATTTTATTATCAATATTGATTGATATAGGGGCGCAAATTAATATTTGGAGAGTGTTGGTAGTTACAGGTAAACGTGGACAAGAAGTAGCTAATGAAATCTTTAAAGGATTGGGTACTTTTATATCGATATTAATTGCAATAGGAGGACTTGCATTTAATATCGGTAATATTGCTGGTGCTGGATTAGGATTAAATGCAATTTTTGGCTTAGATGTAAAGATTGGTGCAGCTATTACAGCTGTATTATCAATACTTATTTTTGTAAGTAAAAGTGGTCAAAAAATTATGGATGTTGTCACGATGTTTTTAGGCGTTTTAATGATTGTAGTTGTTGCATTTGTAATGTTTAAGGCAAACCCACCATATGCAGACGCAGCTAAACATCTCGTGATGCCAGAGCAACCATTAGCGCTTGTCTTACCGATTATCACATTAGTAGGAGGAACAGTTGGTGGTTATATCACTTTTGCTGGTGCACATAGAATATTAGATTCAGGTATCAAAGGTAAACACTATTTGCCATTTGTCAATAAGGCGGCAATTTCAGGAATATTAACAACGGGTGTACTTAGAGCCTTATTATTCTTAGCGGTACTCGGTGTGGTCGTTACAGGTGTAACTTTAAATGATACTAACCCACCAGCTTCTGTATTTGAACATGTATTAGGACCAGTCGGTCGAAATATTTTTGGTGTCGTTTTATTTGCTGCAGCAATGTCTTCAGTTATTGGTTCAGCATACACAAGTGCAACTTTCTTAAAAACATTGCATAAATCTATCTATAATAAAACAAACATTATTGTAATTTCATTTATAGTCATTTCAACTTTTGTTTTTCTATTTTTAGGAAAACCAGTTACATTATTAATCGTTGCAGGTGCTTTAAATGGACTTATCTTACCAATTATATTAACGACAATACTAATTGCTAGTAAACGAAAATCAATCGTCGGAGATTATCATCATCCAACATGGATGTTAGTCTTTGGAGCAATTGCTGTGATCGTTACAGTTGTTACAGGTGTTTATTCACTACAAGGATTGACAGAATTAATGGGTAGTTAATAAAACAATAATAGTGACAAATAAACCATTCTCTAGTTCTTAATGCAAAACAAGGACTTAGGGAATGGTATTTTTTATGATTATTTTTTCACTAAATAGCCTCGAATAGTTTGATATATTAAGCAAGAAATTTACAGATTAATTCAATTGAAAGCAGAGAAATTATTCTTATGTTTCTTATGGAAAAGAATGAAATAATAAATTGATATAAATATCGTTCAATCGTCGAGCTATTGGTTTAAATGTGGTAGAATAACTAAGGTTAGGATTTTAAATTGAGGTGAAAAACGATGATCGGTATTATAGGAGCTATGGAAGAAGAAGTAGCAATCTTAAAAGATAAACTTGTTGACTTTGAAGAGATTAATATTGCACATGTATATTTTTATAAAGGGTATATAAATGATAAAGCAGTCGTATTAACTCAAAGTGGTATTGGTAAAGTGAATGTTGCAATTTCAACAGCATTATTAATTGAAAAGTTCAAACCTGATTTAATTATAAATACTGGTTCTGCAGGAGCATTGGATAAATCATTAAACGTAGGAGATATCGTGATAAGTGATATGGTTGCTTATCATGATGCTGATGCTAGAGCATTTGGTTATCAATTAGGACAAATTCCACAAATGCCAGCGCAATTCGTAGCAGATAAATCATTGATTGATAAAGCGACACAAGTAATTACTAATCAACAGTTAACTGCAAAGACAGGCTTGATTGTAAGCGGTGATAGTTTTATTGGAACAAAAGACCAACGAATGAAAATTAAAACAAATTTCCCTCAAGCGATGGCTGCAGAAATGGAAGCAACTGCAATTGCTCAGACTTGCTATCAATTTAATTTACCATTTATTATCACGCGTGCAATTTCAGATTTAGCTGATGGCGACGCAGGTATCACATTTGATGAATTTTTAACAAAAGCAGCAAAGTCTTCTAGTACAATGGTAGAAAATTTAATAAAAAAAATATAAAAAAGGTGAATAGAAATAATGGGTATAATAAAGAAATACTTTATGCCAAATGAATATGTACAGTCAATTTTTCAAATTGATATAGATAAGCTTGCAGAATCTGGCGTAAAAGGTATCGTTACTGATTTAGACAATACACTAGTAGGATGGGATGTGGCCGATCCTACTGAAGCGGTTAAAACATGGTTTGAAGAAGCAAGACAAAAAGGGATTACAATTACAATTGTGTCTAACAATAATGAAAAAAGAGTCGGTAGTTTTTCAAAATCATTAAAAGTAGATTATATTTTTAAAGCTAAAAAACCTAGAGGACGTGCGTTTGATCGTGCAATGCATTCTATGAGTTTAAATCCATCAGAGATTGTAGTGATTGGTGATCAAATGTTAACGGATGTATTTGGTGGGAATAGACGCGGTTTATTTACTATTATGGTAGTACCTGTTAAACAAACGGATGGTTTTATTACTAAATTTAATCGCCTTATTGAACGCAGATTATTACAACATTTTAGAAAAAAAGGATATATAAAATGGGAGGAAAATTGATTGAGTGAAGTGGATGTATTGAAATGTATAGGGTGTGGTGCACCATTACAATCTGAAGATTCTGATGCACCTGGTTATGTTCCGGAACATAATTTATTTCGTGAAGATGTTGTATGTAAAAGATGTTTTAGATTAAAGAATTACAACGAGGTACAAGATGTAGGTTTAGATAGTGATGACTTTTTAAATTTACTTAACGGTCTAGCAGATAAAAAAGGAATAATAGTAAATGTTGTAGATGTTTTTGATTTTGAAGGATCATTTATTAATGCAATCAAACGTATTGTTGGCAACAAAAAAATTATTCTCGTAGCTAATAAAATAGATCTACTGCCAAAACAAATAAATAAACGTCGTGTAAAAGAGTGGTTGAAGAAATCAGCCAAAAAATATGGACTTGATGCCGAAGACGTAGTACTTATTTCTGCTGACAAAAATGAAGGTATTGAAAATCTATTAACTTCTATTAACAATATTAGAAATGATGAGGATGTATATATAGTAGGAACTACAAATGTAGGTAAATCAACCCTAATTAACAAATTAATAGAACGCAGTGTAGGAGAAAAAGATGTTGTTACTACTTCAAGATTTCCTGGCACAACATTGGACATGATTGATATTCCACTTGATGAAACAACATTTATGTATGATACACCAGGAATTATTCAAGCGCACCAAATGACACATTTAGTATCTGAACATGAACTTAAAACAATTATGCCAAAAAAAGAAATTAAACAACGTGTGTACCAACTTAACGAAGGACAAACATTATTTTTCGGTGGACTCGCACGTATAGACTATATAAGTGGTGGTAAAAGACCGTTAGTCTGTTACTTTTCTAATGATTTAAATATTCATCGAACAAAAACAGAAAAGGCTAATGAATTATGGCGAAATCAATTAGGATCTGTATTAGCACCACCGCATAACCCTGAAAATTTTGATTTGAGTAATGTTAAAGCCGTAAGATTAGAAACAGGTAAAGAAAAACGTGACGTGATGATTTCGGGATTAGGTTTTATCACAATTGATGTAGGTGCAAAAGTAATTGTACGCGTGCCAAAAAATGTTGATGTTATTTTAAGAAATTCAATTATGTAAGGTGTGAAGAGTATGAAATATGCAGTAATAGGCCACCCTATCGATCATTCTTTATCTCCAGTGATGCATAATGCCAATTTTGAAACTTTAAATTGCAATGCAACATATGAAGCGATTAATATTCCTGAAGATAAATTCAACCAAATAAGAGAAATTATTTCAGATAAAGCACTCTCAGGTTTCAATGTAACAATTCCTCATAAGGAACGCATTATACCTTTTTTAGATGAAATTGACGAACAATCTGAAACTGTAGGTGCTGTGAATACAGTTAAAATAGAAGACGGCAAATGGACTGGTTATAATACAGACGGCATCGGCTACGTTAAAGGATTACAACGCGTGTACCCAGATTTAAAACAGGCTTATATTTTAATATTAGGTGCAGGCGGTGCTAGTAAAGGTATTGCGAATGAATTAACCAAATATGTACAACCGAAACTTACTATAGCCAACAGATCTTTAGACAGGTTTGATCAATGGCGTTTGAATGTAAATAAAATCCGCTTATCAGATGCTGAATTAGCTTTATCTGAATTCGACATTATTATAAATACGACACCAGCAGGGATGAATACAAATCAAGAAATACCAATTAGTTTGAAAAATTTGGACCCGGAAACTTTAGTAAGTGATATTGTGTATATACCCTTTAAAACACCCATTTTAGAACAAGCTGAAGCCCAAGGTAACCCAATTTATAATGGTTTGGATATGTTTGTTTATCAAGGTGCAGAAAGTTTTAAGATTTGGACAGGTACAGAACCAGACGTGGAAGTAATGAAACGCACAGTATTAGATTATTTATAAAAGGAGCATTTTATGTTAACAGGTAAACAGAAAAGATTTTTGAGAAGTAAAGCACATAATATTGATCCAACTTTCCAAATCGGAAAAGCAGGTGTTGGTGAAAATATGATAGAACAATTAAAAGATATTTTAGAAAATAGAGAATTAATTAAAATACATGTATTACAAAACAACTTTGAAGATAAAAATGACTTAGCACAAACTTTAAGCGATGCAACTCATAGTGAAATTGTTCAAGTAATCGGGTCTATGATTGTCTTGTATAAAGAATCACATGATAATAAACAAATTCAATTACCATAATGTCTAAAACGATAGTCTTATATGGTGGGCAGTTTAACCCGATTCATACGGCTCACATGGTTGTTGCTAGTGAAGTGAATCATGTTATTAAACCAGATTTGTTTTACTTTATTCCAAGTTATATGTCGCCGCTCAAAGCGCATGATGATTATTTAGATGCAGCATATAGAATCGATATGATCCGGTGTGCAATTAACGAACTAGGGTTTGGCTTTGTTTATTTAGATGAAGTAGAACGCAAGGGACAAAGTTACACATATCTCACAATTAAACACATTTTAGAAAAGCATCCTAATGCACAACTATATTTTGTTATAGGGACCGACCAATATATACAATTGGAAAAATGGTATGAGATTGATAAATTGAAATCGATGGTAACCTTTGTAATTGTGAATCGTGGAAAAGCAAAGCAAGAAGTTTCAAATAATATGATTGCAATTAATATTCCACGCATAGATATAAGTTCAACTCTGATTAGGGATAGAGTGAAACAACAAGGAAATATTCATACGCTTGTTCCTCAAAGTGTAGAAAAATATATCAGAGAGGAAGGATTATATGAAATTTGATGAAGCAGTCTCGTTAGTAAAAGATAAATTACCGGAGAAAAGATTTAATCATTCACTAAGAGTAGCAGAAACGGCTGTTAAATTAGCTGAATTATATGATGGGGATAAAGATAAAGCAGAACTTGCAGGTATCTTACATGACTATAGTAAATATGATGATTTAGGATCTATGTATCAGATTGTTAGACAAAATGATTTAGATAGTAACTTGTTGAGCTATGGATCAGAAATCTTACACGGCCCAGTCTGTGCAGTTATAATGGAACAAAAATTCGCTGTGAATGACGAAGAAGTTTTGCTTGCCATTAAAAATCATACTACTGGTCGTGCTCAAATGACTAAAACAGAAAAATTAGTTTTTATTGCAGATTATATTGAACCTGGTCGTCAAACCCCAGGCGTTGAAGAAATTCGAGATTTAGCATACAATCAAGGTAGCTTAGATAAAACCATTTATGAAATATCTAAGCGAACTGTTTTATATTTAATCACGCAAGATATTACCGTTTATGATGCCACGATTGCCTGCTTGAATTATTACAATTATAGTAACGAAAGAGTAAAGGATGATTAAATGAAATCAGATCAATTATTAAATTTAGCTGTCAATGCAACTGAGAATAAAAAAGCAGAAGATATAATTTCTTTAAATATGCAAGGTATTAGCGATATGACCGATTATTTTATCGTATGCCACGGCAATAATGAAAGACAAGTACAATCCATCGCACGCGCAGTAAAAGATGCTGCTAACGAAGCGGAAATTGAAGTGAAACGAATGGAAGGTTTTAATGAAGCAAGATGGATTTTAATTGACTTGGCCAATGTAGTCGTACACGTATTCCATAAAGATGAACGTGATTATTATAACTTGGAGAAATTATATCGTGATGCACCTTTAGAATCTTATGGACAGGCAGTTTATTAATAATGGTTCAATATGAAGAAATGAGCTATTACTATGATCAATTAACTTTAGATCAGCCTTACGAATCATGGCTTGATATTGTAGAATTTTATGCTAAAAATAAATCAACCATCTTGGATATAGGTTGTGGAACAGGCAGTTTCACCTCGAAATTAAATGATTTTGATTGTATAACTGGTATGGATTTAAGTGTTGATATGCTTTCGATAGCGATGCAAAAATCTAGTGAAGTAAATTGGATTGAAGGCGATATGACTGATTTCGACCTAAACCAACAATTTGATGTAATAACTATTTTTTGTGATTCTTTAAATTATTTAACAGAATATGAAGATGTTTTGTCCACTTTTCAGCAAGTATATCATCATTTAGAGCCGAATGAAGGTATATTTATGTTTGATGTGCATACAGAACATAAAATGAATACTTTATTCAATAATCAAAGTTATATTGATGAAACTGAAAATGTATTTTTAGCTTGGGAAGCTGTTCGCGGGGAAGAACCATTAAGTGTATGGCATGATATGACGTTTTTTATAAAACAAGATGATAAGCATTATAAGAGATTTGATGAGTCACATTATCAAAAGACTTATTCAAAAGATGTTTACACTAAAATGTTAGAATCATGTGGCTTTAAAAATATAACAACATTCGTTGATTTTGAAATCAATAACCATAATCAAAAAGGAGAGCGCTTGTTCTTCGTTGTAAAAAAATAAAAAGTAAAATCACTCCTTTATGCGTGTAAAGTATAAAGGAGTGATTTTTTGTTACCATTATGGGAATTATTCAAAGAAAGATTCAGTCGATGTAATTTAAAAATAAAGGCCTGTGTTATGCTAATTATAATAGTGATTGCAGTG
The DNA here is from genome assembly GCF_017891705.1 of Staphylococcus sp. GDY8P196P. Classification (NCBI taxonomy): domain Bacteria; kingdom Bacillati; phylum Bacillota; class Bacilli; order Caryophanales; family Staphylococcaceae; genus Staphylococcus; species Staphylococcus sp. GDY8P196P. The sequence goes on from NZ_JAESJS010000009.1 coordinate 56,191, forward strand.
CTAACACTATCATTTTTGATGAATCGTGGTGTTGATCAAATCAAGCAAAATGATGAATCTGCACTAATTGAAACATCTGACCATAATCAATCATTACCACATGTGAAAAGTGAACGGTCATCTAATAAAACTACTGCAAAAATCAATAATGATAGTAAAGATTCATTTGTTTATGTTGATATTAAAGGTGCAGTAAAACATCCTAATGTTTATAAAATGAGCAGTAATGATAGAATTAAACAGTTGTTGGACAAAGCTATTGCTACAGAACGTGCTGATTTAACGAACATTAACTTATCCGAACGATTAATCGATCAAAAAATGATATATGTTCCAGAAAAAGGGGAACAAACTAATAATCCATTGAATAAAAATAAAACTGTTACAAATTTATCAGAAAATAAGGATGCTGATGTAGCAAAAGTAAATATAAATACTGCAACAGAAAGCGAACTCACAACGATACCAGGGATAGGAAAGGTTAAAGCCAAATCTATCATTGAGTATCGTGAGCAGAATGGAAATTTTAAATCTATTGATGAGTTAAAAGAAATTAATGGTTTCGGTGCTAAAACGATAGAAAAATTAAGTTCACATTTAACAATGTAAAATTTTGTTGTATTTTTCTAAAAGCGATATAATCTATAATAAACATATTAAAGAATACATAAATTGGAGGCTAAGTATCATGGATCGTATTAAATGGGAAGAATACTTTATGGCGCAAAGTCACTTATTAGCATTGCGTTCTACATGTCAAAGACTATCTGTAGGGGCAACGATTGTAAAGGATAATAGAATTATAGCAGGAGGGTATAATGGTTCTGTGTCTGGCGAAGTACATTGTATTGATGAAGGATGTCTATTGGAAGATGGTCATTGTATTCGTACGATTCACGCAGAAATGAATGCTTTATTACAATGCGCAAAACAAGGGGTGTCAACAGAGGACGCAACGATTTATGTTACTCACTTCCCTTGTTTAAATTGCACCAAGTCTATTATTCAAGCAGGTATTAAAACAATTTATTATGCTGAAGATTACCATAATCATCATTATGCTTTAGAATTGTTAAAACAATCAGGTATTGTGTATAAAAAAATTCCATTTAATCAAGAACATGTAGCACAATATTTAATAAATAAATAAAATTGATTTATTATGCTTTAGCTTATTTAGCTGGTAACTTATTACTTTTTAATAAAGTTTTATCTCTTATTTTAATATTGGGCCTATTTATTATAATGAATAGAAAAAGATTTAATGTAATTCATTTTATAATGGTTGCCATCATATCTTTAAGTAGTTATATGATGTTTCAAAATGATTTAAAATTAGAAAAAAATAACCATGCTTTACTTTTGAACAAAGCAATTCAAGGAGAAGCAAAGTTAATTACAAAACCAATTTTGGAGCATCATAAACTTAAAGGTAAGATTGAAATAAATAAAAAACATTATACTTACGTTTATAATTTACAAACATCAAAAAATATAGATTTAAAAAAAGTTTCTGCTTTTTTATTACAAAAAACCTGTAAAGTCAATGGGAAGTTTAATACTATAAAAAACGAACCAAATTCTAATCTTATTTTTATGATTCAAAATATTCATCTTTCAAGTTGTAAAACTAACAATAATAACTTTACTGATATTTTAAATAAACATAAAGCATTGATTTACGAAAGAATGCAACAATGGAAAATAATTTCACCTGAAAAAACGATCGCATTTATAACAGGTGATACATCACTTATGAATAAAGATGAATTAGATAGAATAAAAGAAATTGGCATAGCGCATCTTCTGGCTATTAGCGGGACACATATTGCTATTATTATTACAATTATATGCTATATACTTAACAGATTAAAATGCCCATTGTTTTTAATTAAAATAATATTAATCATATTATTACCTATCTATTGCATGTATACAAACATGTCGGCAAGTGCCGTCAGAGCAATATTAATGAGTTTGATAATAATCATTTTTCCAAAATACATTATAAAGCATTCAATGAACGTTTTAGCTTTTTTATTTATTTGCTTAACAATTTTAACCCCCTCGTTAATTTATCATATCGGATTTCAACTTTCGTTTTTAATTACTTTTTCAATCCTTTTTGCCAGCCCATTACTAAAGAATTTAGGTATCTTTAAATCTTTATGCGCTATTACATGGATAGCACAATTAAGTTCATTTATTTTAAGTTGTATCCATTTTCACCAAATTCAATGGATTGGCTTGATATCTAATATCTTTTTTGTTCCATTTTATTCTTTCATACTATTTCCTTTTGTTATTTTTCTTACTTTTATAATACATTTACCATTCAAACCTATTATTATAACCAATTTATATAACTTATTAATTATTTTTCATGATAAAATGGTTGAACTTTTTGATAAACTCAACTTTTTTAAATGGTATATTCCTACATTAAATAATCTTCAAATAGCTATAATAACTATCGTTGCATTTTTGACCTTAGTTCTATTCGTTCATAAATGCTATAAACTAATGTCAATTACTTTAATTACTTTGTATGTTGTCTCTACAATGCTACCTCAAGTGCATGCATATCAACTTACTATGTTGGATGTAGGGCAAGGGGACTCACTTTTATTTGAAACTCAATACCACGAATCACTATTAATCGACACGGGTGGTAACTTTAATTCGAAACAAAAAGTTGCGAATCATAATATTTCTAGATATCATATCTTACCAACTTTAAAACGACATAATGTAAAAGAACTTGATTACGTTATAATTACTCATCCTCATCTAGATCATATGGGTGAACTAAGTTATTTAATTAAACAACTCAAAATTAAAAGTATCATTATCAATGCTAATAGTTTTAAAATGAAAGAATTAAATCTTTTAAAAGTGAAATGTATAAAAAAAGGCATAAAGTTAATAGATTTTAAAAATAAATCACAATTTTTTATGAATAAAGCGAAACTTAATCTGTTAGATGCTACTATTCCTAACTCTAATAATTTAAATGAACAATCAATTATAATATTGATACAGTACAATAGTTATAAAATATTACTGATGGGTGATGCTACAAATCATAACGAAGAGAAATTGATACATAAATATCATTTATCCAATGTTAATATTTTAAAAATTGGTCATCATGGTAGTCGTACGAGTACAAGTAACAGTTTATTGCAATCAATTAGACCAAAAATAGCTCTAATTTCGGTAGGAGAAAAAAATAAATATGGTCTTCCTAATCGTCAAATTATTGATAGATTAAGATATAATAATATTAAAGTTTTTCAAACAAATGTAAATGGAGAAGTGAACATTTTATTTAAAGATCAAATAGAAATAAAATCTCAATACCATTGAAATTTTTTAGTTAGTGAGAAACTATTAGGCGTGTTATAATTACAAAATGTGTAATAGAATTGAAAGGGTGCCGAGAATGAGTAGCAATATAATAACGATATATGGTGAAGTACCTGAATTAATTGAAAAAAAAGCTTCTGAAGTTATTGAACAATATTTAGATGCACCAAAAGATGAATTCAACTTCGTTAAATATAACTTATATGAAAATGATTTAGCTCCAATTATTGAAGAAACGCTTACCATGCCATTTTTCTCTAATAAAAAAGCTGTTCTAGTACAAAATGCATATGTTTTTACTGGTGAGAAACCGCCTAAAGAATTAAATCATAACATTGATCAACTGATAGAATTTATAGAAAAATATGATGGTGACACTTTAATATTGTTTGAAGTTAATCATTCTAAATTAGATGAGAGAAAAAAAGTTGTTAAATCATTGAAAAAACATGCGCAAATTAAAAAGATAGAACAAATGTCAGAAGAAGAAATAAAACATTGGATAAAAAGTCAACTGCATGAGAATTATAAAGATATTAAGCAAGATGCGCTTGATTTAGTTATTGAATTAACAGGAGTTAATTTTAATGTTGTTAAGCAAGAGATAGAAAAACTCATTTTATTTTTGGGTGATAGAACGACTATTAATAAAGATGATGTTCATCAAATTGTAAATAGAAGTCTAGAACAAAATGTTTTTTTGCTCACTGAATATATACAAAAAAATAAAAAATCAAAAGCCATTCAACTAGTTAAAGACTTAATAGCAATGAAAGAGGAGCCTATAAAATTATTAGCACTGATTACAAGTAATTATCGACTTTTTTATCAAAGTAAAATATTGGGACAAAAAGGCTATAGTGGCCAACAAATTGCTAAAACAATCAACGTTCATCCCTATAGGGTGAAGTTAGCTTTAAACCAAGCAAGGCATTATGAATTAGAAAGTTTATTAAATATTATTGATAATTGCGCAGAAACAGATTATAAATTAAAGTCATCTTATATGGATAAACACCTTATCCTCGAATTGTTTATTTTGTCCTTATAAATGTGAAGCTTTTTGTTTTCGTCTAGTCATTTCACTGGATAGATTTCTGTAGATGAATTATAAAGCATGTTGATAGTTATGATGCTAAAACTAATAAATATTAAAGTTGTAAAAAAGCCCAGAAATGATTTCTCTTATTATAAATCATTTCTGGGCTAATCTTATGTAGCAGGTCGCATGAAATATTGAAATAAAAAAAGTTCAAGCGTAGGCTTGAACTTTAGTTTATTTAGCAGCTGTCATTAAAGAAGATTTAATTCTAGCAGCTTTGTTAGAATGTATTAAGTTGCGTTGCGCAGCTTTATCTACTTTTTTCAATGCAAAGCTAATTAATTCAGCTTTGTTGTCAGCGTTAGTGTCAATTGCTGTATGAGCTCTTTTCACAGCTGTACGCATTGCATTTTTTTGTGAAATATTACGTTCCTCAGTTACACGAGTAGTATTAACACGTTTAATTGCAGATTTAATGTTTGGCATGTCTGTCACCTCCTAAAAGTGTGATCTTCGCTATCAAAAATTAATTTGATTACAACAAGAAATATTTTATCAAAACAACCAAGTTTCTGCAATCATTTATTTATAATAAGGCGCGTAAACTCGCGATAAATGATACAATAATAATTATAACAAGAAAAGATATTAGTAAAAATAGTAACATAAGCGACGAAAGATAAACATAAATTCAAATTTTACTATTAATTTTATCAAGTTTGCAATTAGTAGATAAAAACGTTATTATATCAAAGAATGTCATACATATTACGGGCTAGAATTATGAAAGTGAGACTGATAATACATGGATAAAGAAAATCGTTTAAACAAGCGTGAAAATATAAGAAACTTTTCTATTATTGCACATATTGATCATGGAAAATCTACATTAGCAGATAGAATTTTGGAAAATACTAAATCTGTTGAATCACGTGAAATGCAATCACAGTTATTGGATTCCATGGATTTAGAGAGAGAACGTGGTATAACAATAAAATTAAATGCGGTACGTTTAAAATATGATGCAAAAGATGGTGAGACTTATACGTTTCATTTAATTGATACACCTGGACACGTAGATTTTACATATGAAGTTTCAAGATCATTAGCTGCATGTGAAGGCGCTATATTAGTAGTAGATGCTGCACAAGGCATAGAGGCCCAAACATTAGCCAATGTTTATTTGGCATTAGACAACGATTTAGAGTTATTACCAGTTGTGAATAAAATAGATTTACCAGCAGCGGAACCTGAACGTGTAAAGCAAGAAGTAGAAGATGTCATAGGACTAGATAAAGATGATGTTGTATTAGCTAGTGCAAAATCAAATATTGGTATTGATGATATATTAGAAAAAATTGTAGAAGTCGTGCCACCACCACAAGGAGATCCAGACGAACCATTAAAAGCATTGATTTTCGATTCAGAATATGATCCCTACAGAGGGGTTATTTCATCAATTAGAATTGTTGAAGGTACTTTGAAAACGGGTGATGAAATAAAAATGATGGCTACAGGAAAATCTTTTGAAGTTACAGAAGTAGGCATCAATACACCAAAACAATTACCAGTTAGCGAGCTAACTGTTGGAGATGTTGGTTATGTCATTGCTAGTATCAAAAATGTAGATGATTCACGTGTCGGGGATACAATTACCCATCTACACCGTCCAGCAGCTGAGCCGTTAAAAGGATATAAGAAAATGAACCCAATGGTTTTCTGCGGTTTATTCCCTATAGACAATAAAGACTATAACGATTTACGTGAAGCATTAGAGAAGTTACAGTTGAATGATGCTTCATTAGAATTTGAACCTGAGTCTTCTCAAGCATTAGGTTTTGGATACAGAACAGGTTTTTTAGGCATGTTGCACATGGAAATTATCCAAGAACGTATTGAACGTGAATTTGGAATAGAATTAATCGCTACAGCCCCATCTGTAATTTATGAATGTATTCTTAAAAATGGTGATGAAATCTCAGTCGATAATCCAGCGCATATGCCTGAAAGAGATCAAATTGATACGATTTATGAACCTTTTGTAAGAGCGACAATGATGGTACCAAACGATTATGTGGGGGCAGTTATGGAATTGTGTCAACGTAAGCGTGGCCAATTTATTAATATGGAGTATTTAGATGATATACGCGTCAATATTATCTATGAACTGCCTTTATCTGAAGTAGTGTTTGATTTCTTTGATCAGCTAAAATCAAATACAAAAGGTTATGCTTCTTTTGACTATGAATTTATTGATAATAAAGAAAGCGACTTAGTTAAAATGGATATATTACTAAATGGAGAGAAAGTAGATGCACTTAGCTTTATAGTTCATAAAGACTTCGCATATGAAAGAGGGAAAGCGTTAGTTGAAAAGCTTAAAACGCTAATACCTAGACAACAGTTCGAAGTACCGGTACAAGCAGCAGTTGGACAAAAAATAGTTGCTCGTACAAATATAAAATCAATGGGTAAAAACGTTTTATCTAAGTGTTATGGTGGCGATATTAGTCGTAAAAGAAAATTATTAGAAAAGCAAAAAGCTGGTAAGGCAAAAATGAAAGCAGTGGGTAATGTTGAAATACCACAAGATGCTTTCCTTGCAGTGCTTAAGATGGACGAAGATTAATATGATTTTTTAAACATTGGGGCCTTAAATCCATTCGATTTATGGCCCAGTTTTTGTTATATGAATCTATTTTATTTAACGAAAGAAGGTCATTTCAAAAATGGAAGTGAAAAGTGCTTATATCCATATCCCTTTCTGTGTCAAAATTTGTACTTATTGCGATTTCAATAAATACTTTATACAAAATCAACCAGTGGATCAATATTTAGATTGCTTAATTAACGAAATGAAACAGAGCGAAGTTAGATCTTTAGAAACCGTTTTTGTGGGTGGTGGGACACCTACCGCTTTATCATATGAGCAACTGAAAAAACTATTAACTGCAATTACAGATATTTTTGAAATTAAAGGTGAATTTAGTTTTGAAGCCAATCCGGACGAACTAACTTTAGCCAAAGTACAACTTTTAAAAGATTATGGTGTAAATAGATTATCGATGGGCGTTCAAACATTCAAACCCGAATTACTAGCGATATTAGGACGTTCTCATAAGACAGAGGACATTTATAGAGCAGTGAACAATGCAAGGAAAGTTGGTATACCTTCTATAAGTTTAGATTTAATGTATCATCTACCCCAGCAAAGCCTAGAAGATTTTCAAGAAAGTTTAGAAAAAGCGTTAGCGATGGATATTGATCATATTTCAAGTTATGGATTGATTTTAGAGCCAAAAACTCAATTCTATAATATGTACCGTAAAGGTCAATTGAAAATTCCAAACGAAGATGTTGGTGAAGAAATGTACGAATATTTATTAAAGCGAATGCACGAGACTGAATTACACCAATATGAGATTTCAAATTTTGGTAAAAAAGGACATGAATCAGAGCATAATAAAGTATATTGGAAAAACGAAGGCTATTATGGATTTGGCGCAGGGGCAAGTGGTTATGTAAATGGCGAGCGATATAATAATGTAAACCCTGTGAATCATTATATAAATAAGATACAAAATAAGGAAAGGCCCGTTCTTGACTCAGTTTATCCAACAGAAAGTGAACAAATGGAAGAGGAAATGTTTCTAGGTTTAAGAATGAATCAAGGCGTTAGTAGAAAACGGTTCGAACAAAAATTTAATAAAACAATTGATGATGTTTATAACGACACAATCAAAGATTTAAAGCAACGAGAATTAATTAATGATACTGGCGGATATATTTCTTTAACAGAGAGAGGTAAAGTAATTGGAAATCTAGTATTTGAGTCGTTTTTACTAAATGTTTAATTTTTTTCAAAAACTAGGGCTTTAACATTGACTTACTTTGACCAATTTGATAAATTATAATTAGCACTTGAAACAAAAGAGTGCTAATGAGGTGAAAACATGATTAGTGATAGACAATTGAGCATTTTAAATGCAATTGTTGAAGATTATGTTGATTTAGGTCAACCGATTGGTTCCAAAACACTGATTGAAAGACATAATTTAAATGTTAGTCCTGCTACTATTAGAAATGAAATGAAACAACTAGAAGAACTACAGTTAATAGAGAAGACACATACTTCATCAGGACGTTCGCCGTCAGAGTCAGGCATCAGATATTATGTGAATCAATTATTGCAACAAACATCTCATCAACAACACAAAAAAATACAACGTTTAAGAGACTTACTGGTTGAAAATCATTATGATATCTCCTCAGCTTTGAGTGAGTTCGCAAATGAACTTTCAATCGCTTCTCAGTATACAACGTTGGTAATGCGTCCAAATCACAAAAAAGATATTATTAATAACATTCACTTGATTCGAGCGAATGCATATTTAGTAATCATGGTTGTTGTTTTTACTTCTGGCCATGTTGAGCATTTACATTTAGTATCCAAAGCACGTTTATCGAGTGATGAATTGACTAAAATAGCTAACTTTGTGACTGCAAGATACAATGCATTAAATCAACAACGCTTAGAAAATGAACTTAATGCTTTTGCGAAGTCGGATTTTGAAAAAGACTTTATAAAAGAAATGTTAGATACGATAGATGTTCATTTTGATAATCAAAGTAATGGCATTTACATGGGTGGAAAGGTTAAACTAATTGATGCACTTAATGAATCAAATGTTTCTTCTATTCAACCTATCTTGCAGTATATTGAATCAAACAAAATTACTCAGCTACTTGATGAAATGTCAAATTCATCAATTAATGTTAAGATTGGACAGGAAATCGAATCAAGCTTGAGCGATATTTCTATCGTCACTACAGAATATCATATTGATGATAGACTTAAAGGTCAAATTGCGGTTATCGGACCAACGGCAATGAACTATCAGAATGTAATACAATTACTAAATACGATTTGGTAATTAAGAATTGTATTGGAGGGCAGAAAATGACAGAAAAAAATGAATCAGTATTCGATGAAAACGAAAAAACTGAAGATATTAATCAAGAATCACAGAACGACCAAACTACTTCAGTTGAAGATGCTGATGAAATGAATAATGAATCACAAGATAATCTGCAAGAAGAAAATTCTGAAGATACTGAGGCAGATATCGATCCTAAAGATGAAGAAATTCAACAATTAAAAAATAATGTTCAAGAAGAAGAAGAAAAATATTTAAGATTATACGCAGAATTTGAAAATTATAAGCGTAGAATCCAAAAAGAAAATCAAACGATGAAAGCATATAAAGCTCAGGATGTTTTAAATGACATTTTACCGACTATAGACAATATAGAACGAGCTTTACAAATCGAAGGCGAAGATGAGCAATTTAAATCATTACAAAAAGGTGTGGAAATGGTTTATGAAAGCTTATTGAACGCATTGAAAAATAACGGTTTAGAAAAAATTGAGGCTGAAGGTCAACAGTTTGATCCAAATATACATCAAGCTGTAGTACAAGACGACAATCCTGATTATGAATCAGGTCAGGTCACTCAAGAACTACAAACTGGTTATAAATTGAAGGAACGTGTTTTAAGACCTTCAATGGTTAAAGTAAATCAATAGTTATATTGATGAAAATACCAAATTTTCAAAACAAACAGGAGGAATTTAGTTATGAGTAAAGTAATAGGTATTGACTTAGGTACAACAAATTCATGTGTAGCAATTTTAGAAGGTGACGAACCAAAAGTTGTTCAAAATCCAGAAGGTGCTAGAACAACACCATCTGTTGTTGCATTTAAAAATGGTGAAACTCAAGTAGGTGAAGTTGCTAAGCGTCAAGCAATTACTAACCCTAATACGATTCAATCTATCAAACGTCATATGGGTACTGAACATAAAGTAGATGTAGAAGGTAAATCATATACACCACAAGAAATATCTGCGATGGTATTACAAAACCTTAAAAGTACAGCAGAAGATTATTTAGGTGAAAAAGTAGAAAAAGCAGTTATCACTGTTCCTGCATACTTTAATGACAGTGAACGTCAAGCTACAAAAGATGCTGGTAAAATAGCTGGCTTAGAAGTTGAACGTATCATTAACGAACCAACAGCAGCAGCATTAGCTTATGGTTTAGATAAAACTGAACAAGACCAAAAAGTCCTAGTATTTGACTTAGGTGGCGGTACATTCGACGTATCTATTCTTGAATTAGGTGACGGTGTATTTGAAGTACTTTCTACTGCAGGTGATAATAAACTAGGTGGAGATGACTTTGACCAAGTTATTATCGATTATTTAGTAGCAGAATTTAAAAAAGAAAATGGCGTAGATTTATCACAAGACAAAATGGCATTACAACGTCTAAAAGATGCAGCTGAAAAAGCTAAAAAAGATTTATCAGGTGTTTCTCAAACACAAATCTCATTACCATTTATTTCTGCAGGTGAAAATGGTCCATTGCACTTAGAATTAAGTTTAACACGTTCAAAATTTGAAGAATTAGCTGATTCATTAATCAGAAGAACAATGGAACCAACGCGTCAAGCTATGAAAGATGCTGGTATTAGTAGTTCTGATATCGATGAAGTTATTTTAGTTGGTGGTTCAACAAGAATCCCTGCTGTTCAAGAAGCTGTGAAAAAAGAAGTGGGTAAAGATCCTCACAAAGGTGTTAACCCAGACGAAGTAGTAGCAATGGGTGCTGCTATCCAAGGTGGCGTTATCACTGGTGACGTTAAGGATGTAGTATTATTAGACGTAACACCTCTATCATTAGGTATTGAGATTATGGGTGGACGTATGAATACATTGATTGAAAGAAATACTACTATTCCGACATCTAAATCACAAGTGTATTCAACAGCAGCAGATAATCAACCAGCAGTTGATATTCACGTATTACAAGGTGAACGCCCAATGGCTTCTGACAACAAAACACTTGGCAGATTCCAATTGACTGATATTCCACCAGCTCCACGTGGCGTACCACAAATCGAAGTAACTTTTGATATCGATAAAAATGGTATCGTTAATGTTACTGCAAAAGATTTAGGTACTAATAAAGAGCAAAATATCACTATTCAATCAAGCTCTTCACTTTCTGACGAAGAAATCGATCGTATGGTTAAAGATGCTGAGGAAAATGCTGAAGCAGATAAACAACGTCGTGAAGAAAGTGATTTAAGAAACGAAGCAGATAGCTTAGTATTCCAAGTTGAAAAAACAATTACTGATTTAGGTGAAAACATCAGTGAAGATGATAAAAATAATGCAGAAGAGAAAAAAGAAGCTTTAAAATCTGCGCTTGAAGGCGAAGATATTGATGATATTAAAGCTAAAAAAGAAGAATTAGAAAAAGTAGTTCAAGACTTATCTGCTAAAGTTTACGAACAAGCTGCTCAAGCACAACAACAAGCACAAGGTGAACAAACAAATGGTTCAGATGATAGCAATGTTGAAGATGCTGATTTCACAGAAGTGAACGAAGACGATAACAAAGACGATAATAAATAAGTTTAGTTATTAATTGCTATTAAAAGCAAAATATGACACAATTGCTTAGCCAAATTAAGTCAAAGTCAATTGAACATTGGCTTTGACTTTTTCCTTTTTAATAAGTAATTTAATCCATCGTAAAAGGAGAGATAAAAGTGGCCAAAAGAGATTATTATGATATCTTAGGTGTCAGTAAAGACGCTTCTAAAGATGAAATAAAAAAGGCTTACCGTAAATTATCAAAAAAATATCATCCTGACATCAATAAAGAAGAAGGCGCAGACGAAAAATTTAAAGAAATCTCAGAAGCATATGAAACATTGAGTGATGAAAACAAACGTGCAAATTATGATCAATTTGGTCATGATGGACCACAAGGTGGTTTTGGCGGCCAAGGATTTGGTGGTCAAGACTTTAGCGGTTTCGGTGGTGGCTTCGAAGATATATTCAGTTCATTCTTTGGTGGTGGACGTCAAAGAGACCCAAATGCACCTAGAAAAGGTGATGACCTACAATATACAATGACTGTTACCTTTGAAGAAGCCGTATTCGGTACAAACAAAGAAATTTCAATTCGCAAAGATGTAACTTGTCATACCTGTGATGGCGAAGGTGCTAAACCGGGTACTAAGAAAAAAACGTGTCATTACTGTAATGGTTCAGGACATGTTGCAGTAGAACAAAATACGATTTTAGGTAGAGTTAGAACTGAAAAAGTTTGTCCAGTATGTAGTGGTTCTGGTCAAGAATTTGAAGAACCTTGTCCAACATGTCATGGTAAAGGTACTGAAAATAAAACAGTTAAAATTAATGTGACAGTACCTGAAGGTGTAGATAATGAACAACAAATAAGATTAGCAGGTGAAGGTGCACCAGGAGAAAACGGTGGACCACAAGGTGATTTATACGTTGTATTTAGAGTTAAACCATCTGAAACTTTTGAAAGAGACGGCGACGATATTTACTTTTCACAAGATATTAGTATTGCGCAAGCAACGCTTGGTGATGAAGTCAAGGTTCCAACCTTAAAAGGTCATGTAATGTTAACAATTCCTGGCGGAACACAATCAGGTAAACAATTCCGTCTTAAAGAAAAAGGCGTCAAAAATGTTCATGGATATGGTTATGGTGACTTGTTTATCAATGTAAAAGTTGTTACACCTACTAAGATAAATGAACGTCAAAAAGAATTGTTAAGAGAATTTGCTGATATTGATGGTGAATCATTAACTGAACAACCATCAAATTTTAAGGACAAAGCAAAAAGATTCTTTAAAGGAGAATAAAAAAATGAACTGGACTGAAATATCAATCACTGCAAATCATGATACGATACCTATTATTTCTAATATTTTAGAAGAATTCGGGTCAAACGGGGTTGTTATCGAAGATTCATTAGATCTTCAAAATGGTTTTGCTGATAAGTTTGGTGAAATTTATGAGTTAAACCCTGATGATTACCCAGTTAACGGCGTAAGGGTTAAAGCTTATTTTAATGAAATGAAGTATACTCAAGACTTTAAAAAAGATCTGATTCATGAAATTAAAAGCATTGAATCTTTGGATACAAACATATTTGAATATCAACAACAAACGATTCAAGAACATGACTGGGAAAATGAATGGAAAAATTATTTTCATCCTTTTAGAGCTTCTGAAAAATTTACGATTGTTCCAAGTTGGGAAACCTATCAAAAAGAAGACGAAGCAGAAATGTGTATTGAATTGGATCCGGGAATGGCTTTTGGTACAGGAGACCACCCAACCACTAGCATGTGTTTGAAAGCGATTGAACACTTTGTAAAGCCAGATGATTCAGTGATTGATGTTGGTACAGGTTCAGGTATACTTAGCATTGCATCATATTTATTAGGAGTAGAACGCATAAAAGCGATTGATGTAGATGAAATGGCTATTAAAGTTGCGAAGGAAAACTTCGAAAAAAATAATTGTGTTAAAGCAATTGAAGCTGTGCCAGGTAATTTACTAACAGAAGAAACTGAAAAATTTGATGTCGTTATTGCGAATATTTTAGCTCATATTATTGAAGAAATGATTGAAGATGCTTATAATACTTTAAATAAAGATGGTTATTTTATAACTTCTGGTATTATAACAGAAAAGCATGAAACAATTTTAGCACAGATGAAGCGTGTTGGGTTTAAAATCATTTCTATTAATCATGAAAACGGTTGGGTATGTATCGTTGGACAGAAAGTGAGAGATTAAGCAATGCAGAGATATTTTATTGACCAAAACGCTGATGTAAATCAGCGTTTTTTTATTACTGATCAAAGTGATATACATCACATTACAAATGTAATGCGATATCAATATGACGATCAAATTATTATTACTTTTTCAGATCAAAAAGTTTATAAATGTAAAATTGAAAATATAACTATGGATCAAATCGAAATTGTATTAATAGAAAAAATGGATATCAATACAGAGTTACCACAACATGTAACAATTTGCAGTGGTTTAATTAAAGCAGATAAGTATGAATGGATGATACAAAAATCAACAGAGTTAGGCGCAAGCCAATTTATTGCTGTTGGTATGCAAAGGTCAGTTGTAAAACTTAATGAAAATAAAGTAACTAAAAAATTAGAACGTTGGCAAAAGATTATAAAAGAAGCTGCTGAACAAAGTTATAGGCTAATTATTCCAGAGATAGAGTATAAGTCGAATTTAAAGGAAATCTATGATATTATTGATGAATATGATTATGTATTGATTGCTTATGAAGAATCTGCTAAGTGTGGGGAAAAAAGTACTTTTAAAGCAGTTGTTCAAAAATTTGAACCTGGTGATCGTGTGTTAATCATTTTTGGACCAGAAGGTGGTTTGTCTGAATCAGAAATTAAGTTATTTGGAAGTTCAGCATATCAAATCGGTCTAGGTCCTAGGATATTAAGAGCTGAAACTGCACCTTTATACACATTAAGTGCTGTAAGCTTTCAAAAAGATTTATTGGGGTGATATTTATGTCAACGGTTGCATTTCATACATTAGGATGTAAAGTGAATCATTATGAAACCGAAGCAATTTGGCAATTATTTAAAGAAGCAGAATACGAGCGTGTTGACTTTGAAACAAATGCTGATGTATTTGTTATCAATACATGTACGGTTACGAATACAGGTGATAAAAAAAGTAGACAAGTTATCAGACGTGCTATAAGACAAAATCCAGACGCAGTTGTATGTGTTACAGGTTGTTATGCACAAACATCTCCTGCTGAAATTATGGAAATACCTGGTGTAGATATAGTGGTCGGCACACAAGATCGAACGAAGTTAATCGGTTATATCAATGAGTTTAAAAAAGAAAGACAACCAATCAATGGTGTAGGAAACATCATGAAAAATCGTACATATGAAGAATTAGAGGTTCCATACTTTACAGACAGAACAAGAGCTTCATTGAAGATACAAGAAGGATGTAATAATTTTTGTACTTTCTGTATTATTCCTTGGGCACGTGGATTAATGCGTTCCAGAGATCCTGAAAAAGTGATAGAACAAGCAACAACACTTGTGAATTCAGGATATAAAGAAATTGTTTTAACTGGTATCCATACAGGTGGATATGGCCAGGATTTAAAGAATTATAATTTAGCACAATTACTACGTGATTTAGAAACGATAGATGGATTAGAACGTATCAGAATTTCATCAATTGAAGCCAGTCAATTAACGGATGAAGTCATTAGTGTAATTGAACAGTCAAACAAAGTTGTGCGTCATCTGCATATTCCTTTACAATCTGGATCTGATTCAGTATTGAAGAGAATGAGAAGAAAATATACTATGGCTCATTTTTCAGAGCGATTGACGCGTTTACATGAAGCGCTACCTGGATTGGCAGTTACAAGTGATGTCATTGTTGGCTTCCCAGGTGAAACAGAAGAAGAATTCCAAGAAACATATGATTTTATTGTTGAACATCAATTTTCAGAACTACATGTATTTCCGTATTCTTCTAGAATTGGTACACCAGCTGCAAGAATGGATGACCAAGTGGACGAAAATATTAAAAATGAACGTGTACATCGTTTAATTCATTTAAGTGATCAACTGGCTAAATCATATGCATCTAAATTTGACCAAGAGGTACTTGAAGTCATTCCAGAAGAAGTTGGCAGTGAGCAAGGGACTTTAATAGGTTTTGCGGATAATTATATGAAAGTTCAATTTGAAGGTGATGAATCACTGATTGGCGAGCTTGTAAATATTAAAATTACTCAACCTGATTACCCAATCAATCATGGGGAGTTACTAAGAGTAGTGGATCATGCTACCAATACAACTGAACATTCAATTACTGTTTAAATTTTAATGAACAATGATTTAACTGCAAACATCTTTTGATGGTGTAAAATGAATCATGAAATTAAAATTTTACTAATTGACCACATTAATCAGATATATTATACTAATTAATACATGGTAATTACCGTGTAATGATTATAAAGTTTCGTTGATATTTGGAGGGAGGGAAATACACATGTCTAAAACAGTAGTCAAAAAGAACGAATCACTTGAAGATGCGTTACGTCGTTTCAAACGTACAGTTTCTAAAAGCGGTACAATTCAAGAAGTACGTAAACGTGAATTTTACGAAAAACCTAGCGTTAAACGTAAAAAGAAATCAGAAGCTGCACGTAAACGTAAATTCAAATAATTAATTGTTTCGTTGACTCCCTCAACACCAACATTAATTATAAACCATAATAGCCTTAGTTGTTTATTCAGCTAAGGCTATTATTTTTATATGTTAAGAAAGTGACTATCTATAATCCTTCTCCTTATACAATGATGTCATAAACATTGAAATAACATGATACATATTTAAGAAAACAACCACGTTTACATTATGAACAAATATTAATGTTTACTTCTTTTACAGTAGATTGAAAAAGACTATATTTATATTTCTAGCATTTAATTAAAAATGAATAACATTATGAATTTTATTGTGTAAACGGTATAATCATATATTTATTTCATGTATAATTAAATTGAGAGTGAGGTGATATAGTGATTCCTTCGATAAGCAATATACATACAATCTTTTCAACTAGACTTGTTGAAAACGGAAACTGGATAGACAACGTTTCTAACTTTATTGTTAGTCCAATAGGTGCTTTGATATTAACTTGTATTATCTTCTTAGGCTTTTTGTATCAGTTATATTCAAATAGGATAAATATTATCGGAATTATATCAACATTAGCGTTATTCATCTTCTTTTTAGGATTTTTTATAAAAGGCGATGTTAACTTTTATTCAGTTGTCTTATTTGCTATTGGTGTGATATTCGTCATTATTGAATTATTTGTAGTAGGTGCAATTATAGGCATTATAGGTATGGCATTAATCGTTTTTAGTATTGTTACTTTAGGTGACAATTTAGTGTACATGATTGCTAATGTTGTCGTTGCCTTAATATTATCAATCATAGAGTGGGTGATACTTGTGAAATTTTTCAAACGTAAAATACCGTTTTTAGATAAAGTTGTATTGAAGGATTCTACAAATGCAGAAGCAGGTTATACATCACATGAAGATCGCTCTCATTTAGTTGGAGAAGTTGCAGTTACATCTACAGATTTAAGACCAGCAGGAATTATTATTTATAACGATGAACGTATCGATGCAGTTTCAGACGGTTCTTTTATATTACGCAATAAAAAAGTAACTATTCTTGAAGTTGAAGGTACCCGAGTTGTTGTGAGAGAAATAGAAACATAAAGGAGAATGAGTATGATTGGAATTTTAATTATAGCAGTTATAGTCGTAATTGCATTATTGTTATTATTTTCATTTGTACCTGTTGGATTGTGGATTTCAGCAATCGCAGCGGGTGTAAAAGTAGGCATTGGTACCCTAGTAGGAATGAGATTACGTAGAGTTTCTCCACGTAAAGTAATATCACCTTTAATTAAAGCGCATAAAGCAGGATTAAACTTGACAACAAATCAACTTGAATCACATTATTTAGCAGGTGGTAATGTTGATCGTGTTGTTGATGCAAATATCGCTGCACAAAGAGCAGATATTAATTTACCATTTGAGCGTGGTGCAGCTATAGACTTAGCTGGCCGTGATGTGTTAGAAGCTGTTCAAATGTCTGTAAACCCTAAAGTAATTGAGACACCATTTATCGCTGGTGTAGCTATGAATGGTATCGAAGTTAAAGCAAAAGCAAGAATTACAGTACGCGCAAATATTGCAAGATTGGTCGGTGGTGCTGGAGAAGAAACAATTATTGCACGTGTTGGTGAAGGTATTGTATCTACAATTGGTTCTAGTGAACATCACACACAAGTGCTTGAAAACCCTGATAATATTTCTAAAACAGTTTTAAGTAAAGGTTTAGATTCAGGCACAGCTTTCGAAATCCTATCGATTGATATTGCAGACGTAGACATTAGCAAAAACATCGGTGCAGACTTACAAACTGAGCAAGCGCTTGCTGATAAAAATATCGCACAAGCAAAAGCCGAAGAACGTCGTGCAATGGCAGTAGCACAAGAACAAGAAATGAAAGCAAAAGTACAAGAAATGCGCTCTAAAGTTGTTGAAGCGGAAGCAGAAGTTCCACTAGCTATGGCCGAAGCATTGCGTTCAGGAAATCTTGGTGTGAAAGATTATTATAATCTGAAAAATGTTGAAGCAGATACTGGTATGAGAAATTCTATTAACCAACGTACAAAAAAAGAAGATGATGAATCACCGGAATAATAAATAGGGGTGATTAAATGAATATAGGTATTATTATCTTTGTAGTATCTGTCATTTTTACAATAATTGGAGCTATTAACGATGATAGTCATAAAAAACGAAAAAAACAACAACCGCCATCTAACAAACAGCCAAATCAATCTGAAGCACCACCACAAAAACGTGGTTTCCTTGAAGAAATCGGTAAAACATTTTCTGAGTTAGAAAAACAATTTAATGATGGTCCTTTTTCTCAAGAAGAACATACACCAAAGCAGAATAAACCTGCTGAGACACGAGCTGAAAAGATGGAAACTGAGACACCTCAACAAGAATCATCATCAGCTCCTAAACATAATGAAACAGAAGCTGAAAAAGTAAAACGTGAGCAAAAGCAACAAGATGATAAACTTCAAAAAGAGCTTGAAGCTGATTTAATGGGTCAAATAGAAGACGTGCGTAATGAGATTGATCGTGAAACTGAGAAAAAAATACAAAGAACTGAGAAAAAAGCACGAGATATTATTTCTGATAAATATTTATCAGAGAGAACTAAGCGTTATCGTTTAAAACAGTTAATGAATGCGCATTCTGTTCAAAGCTCTGGCACAAATGCTCAATATAGATTTGCAGATGATGAAGTTGTTAATGGCATTATTTGGTCTGAAGTTTTAGAACGACCAAAACAATTATAAATTTATTTAAACTCAACTTATAAAGTTAGAATCTTGACTTTGTGAGTTGAGTTATTTTTAATTTCAAAGTATTTAATGCTTGATAAATTTCACGCAGTCTATCACAATGCTTTGCTTTACATAAAAATAACAATTAATGTCAATTTTTAATTCACTTTGAAATAATATGAGATTATTTCATGATATAATAATATTGAAGTTGCAGTATGATTTATTCAAATTATTATTTTTATAATAATGCTTATTTCATATCATGCATCATAATTATTTTTTGTAACTTAAAATCTAATAGGATAAAATAATAGAAACGAATATATTTGTAAAGGAGCAACTATATGCCTGGAATTATTCAAATAGATGACATCAATGAAGCACAAGCACTCATTGGTAACAATGATGAAAATCTAAAATCAATAGAAGAGGGATTTGATGTCATAATACATGCTCGAGGACAAGAAATAGCCGTTAAAGGTGAAAAAGTTGAGCATGTAGAACAAGCAGAATCAGTACTAATTAATTTATTGAAAGTCATACAGCAAGGCGTTACAATATCGCTCAAAGATGTAGAAGCTGCTGTTAAAATGGCAAAAAATGGTACGATTCATTACTTATTAGATTTATATGAGGACGAAATTACTAAAGATGCGTTTGGTAAAACAATAAGGGCTAAAACTATGGGGCAAAGACTTTACGTCAATGCTATGTATCATAATGACTTGGTATTTGGTGTTGGACCAGCAGGTACTGGGAAAACATTTTTAGCTGTTGTTTATGCTGCCAAGCAATTACGAAAGGGTAATGTTAAACGTATCGTCTTGACTAGACCTGCAGTAGAAGCTGGGGAATCATTAGGATTCTTACCTGGTGATTTGAAGGAGAAAGTTGATCCTTATTTACGTCCATTATATGATGGTTTAAATACCGTTTTAGGAAGAGAACAAACTGCTAGATTTATCGAGCGTGGTGTTATAGAAATAGCACCGTTAGCATATATGCGAGGGAGAACGCTTGATGATGCATTTGTTATTTTAGATGAAGCACAAAACACTACACATGCTCAAATGAAAATGTTCTTAACAAGGTTAGGTTTTGGATCGAAAATGGTTGTTACCGGTGATAAGACACAGATTGATTTACCTAAAGGTGTTAAAAGTGGTCTTAAAGAAGCAATAGCAAAGTTACACAATGTAAAAGGTCTAAGTATCCATCATTTAGACCAAAACGATGTTGTGCGTCATCCACTTGTAAGTAAAATAATTGATCGCTATGAGGGAGAAGAATAAATGTTCACAATAGATTTTAATGATCATACTGAATTAGTCGATAAAAAATGGTTTAAGCAAATAGACGACCTTCTTTCTTTTGCAAAAGAACAAGAAGGCATAGAAAATGATGCCGAATTATCTGTGACATTTGTAGATAAAGTGGAAATTCAACAAATTAATAAAATGTATCGAGATAAAGATAAGGCGACAGATGTAATATCCTTTGCATTAGAGGAAGATGAACCTGAAATCAGTGGGTTAGATATACCAAGAGTACTCGGAGATATTATCATATGCACTGAAGTTGCTCAATCACAAGCAGATGCATATGGGCACTCTTTTGAAAGAGAACTTGGTTTTCTCGCGCTTCATGGCTTTTTACATTTATTGGGTTATGATCATATAAATGAAGCTGATGAAAAGCTAATGTTTGGTCGACAAGATGAAATTTTAAATGCTTATGGATTGCCAAGAGATTAGAGATAGTTATGAAACGTTTTAAGTACGCTTTTCAAGGTTTACTGGTCCTCTTTAACAAAGATAAAAAGTTTTTAATCCACATTATTTTTGCATGTTTTGCAATTTTACTGAGTTTTTATTTTAAAATAAATATAGTTGAATGTTTTTTAATCATCATCGCTATAGGATTTGTGTTAACTTTTGAAGCCATGAATACAGCACTAGAATATGTAGTGGATTTGATTACAGATGAATATCATGAACTTGCAAAGAAAGCTAAAGACACTGCAGCTGCTAGTGTTATGCTTGCTTCGATAATTGCGTTGGTAATAGGACTTATTGTTTTTTTACCATATTTTATAAAATAGAAAATACGATTTTTAATCTATCTATATATTAAGCAACATTTAGTTTGGAAAAATACTATAATAATTAAAAATTGAATAGGAGTGTTAAATTATGGCTTACCAACCCGATTATTTCAAGGAAGTAAGAACAGCACAAAGCAAAGCTTATGCGCCATACAGTAATTTTAAAGTAGGTGCGTACTTAATTACGAAAGATGGTAAAACTTATCACGGCGCAAATGTAGAAAATGCCGCTTATCCATTAGGTATATGTGCAGAAAGATCAAGTCTGGTTGCAGCTATTGCTGATGGATATCGACCTGGCGATTTTGAATCAATCACTGTAACCGTTGATGCAGAAACACCTTCTTCGCCATGTGGTTCTTGTAGACAGGTTTTAAAAGAACTTTGTGATGACGAAATGCCTGTATATATGACTAATCACAAAGGTGACATGATTCAATCTACAGTTAGTGATTTATTACCTCTAGGATTTTCTGGAAAGGATTTAAAATAATGACAGCACATAAATCAGGATTTGTAACAATAATTGGTAGACCTAATGTAGGTAAATCTACCTTTGTTAATCGCGTCATCGGACATAAAATTGCTATTATGTCTGATAAAGCACAAACGACAAGAAATAAAATTCAAGGTGTCATGACTCAAGAAGATGCACAAATTATTTTTTTAGATACACCGGGTATACACAAACCTAAACATAAATTAGGCGACTATATGATGCGTGTTGCAACAAACACACTATCTGAAATTGATGCCATTATGTTTATGGTTAATGTTAATGAAGATATTGGTCGAGGCGATGAATACATAATGGAAATGTTGAAATCAGTCAAGACACCAGTGTTTTTAGTGTTAAATAAGATTGACCTCGTCCATCCGGATGAGCTCATGCCAAGAATAGAAAAATATAAAAAATATATGAATTTCACCGAAATTGTCCCTATATCTGCTTTAGAAGGATTAAATGTTGAGCATTTTATCAATGTTATTAAATCATATTTACCTGAAGGGCCAAAATACTATCCGGATAATCAAATTTCTGATCACCCAGAACAGTTTGTAGTGAGCGAACTCATTCGTGAAAAAATATTACACCTAACGAATGAAGAAATTCCACATGCGATAGGCGTCAATGTTGATCGTATGATTAAAGAAGATGAAGAACGTGTGAGGATTGAAGCAACGATTTTTGTAGAACGTGATTCACAAAAAGGAATAGTGATTGGTAAAGGTGGTAAAAAACTTAAAGAAGTAGGGAAAAGAGCACGTCAAGATATTGAAGGCTTGTTGGGGTCTAAAGTGTACTTAGAACTATGGGTAAAAGTTCAAAAAGATTGGCGAAATAAAGTAAACTTTATTCGTCAAATGGGCTATTTAGAAGATCAAGATTAAGTTGAGAGTCGGTGAGCTAAAATGTTAATCAAACAAAAAGGTATCATTATTAAAACGGTTGATTATGGCGAATCCGATAAAATTATTACAATTTTAAATGAATACGGTGCAAAAATTCCACTTATGGTTCGCCGTGCCAAAAAGAGCAAGAGTGGTTTGCAAGCTAATACGCAATTATTTGTTTATGGCTTGTTTATTTATTCTAAATGGAAAGGCATGGGAACTTTAAGTTCAGTAGATGTCATCGATCAAAATTATCATCTTCGATTAGATATTTATGAGAGTAGTTATGCTAGTTTATGTACTGAAACGATAGATCGATCTATTGATAATGATGAACTGTCACAGTTTAGCTACGAATTATTACATTTTGTATTAGATAAAATTAAAAGTGGTGTATCCGCACAGTTGATGTCGGTAATTGTATTAATTAAATCAATGTCAAAGTTTGGGTTTAGCGCAATTTTCAATCATTGTGTAGTCACTGGTGATGATGACCAAGCTAAACTCATTGGCTATAGTTTTAAATTTGATGGTGCAATTTCAAATCATGCAAAATCTCAAGATCCAAATGCTTTACTACTATCCAATAAAACACTTTACTTATTAGATGTGCTACAAAATTTACCTATAAGTAAAATGAACGCCTTGAGTATACATCAAGATATTATTAATGAAATGTCGCAATTAATGATAATGTTATATAGTGAATATGCAGGTATGTATTTCAAAAGTCAAAAGCTTATTAATCAATTACAAAGATTAGATCATTCAAATTAATATAGTAAAAATTAATGAGAAATAAAATTTTATAAGTAAAAAACGTCAATTTCTATAAATTATATAGAAATTGACGTTTTCATTTTGTACTATTATTTTCAAAGTATAACTGAAAAAGTAAAATTAAAATTTCACTTTTTCAGTTAAGAAACTTTCTAATTCAGCAATCGGCATACGTACTTGTTCCATCGTATCTCTGTCACGTACAGTTACTTGTTGATCTTCTAGTGAATCAAAGTCAAATGTTATACAGTATGGTGTACCGATTTCATCTTGACGGCGGTAACGTTTACCAATTGATTGTGATTCATCAAAATCAATTGCAAAGTTAGCACTTAATTGTTCAAATATTTTAATTGCATCACCAGATAATTTTTTACTTAATGGTAAAACAGCAGCTTTATAAGGTGCTAATGCAGGGTGGAAGTGTAATACAGTTCTTGAATCCTTACTACCTTCAACACCTTCTTCAGCATACGCATCACAAAGGAATGCTAATGTAACACGGTCTGCACCAAGTGATGGTTCAATACAATATGGAAGGTATTTTTCACCAGTTTCTTGATCATGATATTGGAAATCTTCACCAGAATGTTCGCTGTGTTGTTTTAAATCATAATCTGTTCTACTTGCAATACCCCATAATTCTCCCCAACCGAATGGGAAACGATATTCTATATCAGTTGTTGCATTTGAGTAGTGGGATAATTCATCTGCATCATGGTCACGTAAACGTGTTGCCGATTCACTTAAATTTAAATCTTTTAACCATTGGCTAGCAAAAGTTTTCCAATAATTTTGCCATTCTATTTCTTCACCAGGTTTACAGAAAAATTCTAATTCCATCTGTTCAAATTCACGTGTTCTAAAGATGAAGTTACCAGGTGTAATTTCATTACGGAATGATTTACCGATTTGACCAATCCCGAATGGCAATTTTTTACGCATTGTACGTTGAACATTTTTGTAATTGACAAAAATACCTTGCGCAGTTTCAGGACGTAGGAAAATTTCATTTGTAGAATCTTCCGTCACACCTTGGAATGTTTTGAACATTAAGTTAAATTGACGAATATCTGTCCAATTAGCAGTTCCACTTACAGGACAAACAATACCTTCTTCATCAATAATACGTTTCATTTCATCGAAACTTAAACCATCGGCTACGAAATTTTCGTCTCCTTTTTCATTCGCCATGTAGTCTTCTATTATTTTATCTGCACGATAACGAATTTTACTATCTTTATTGTCTATCATTGGATCGTTAAAGTTTCCTAAATGACCAGATGCTTCCCAAGTTTTTGGATTCATTAAAATAGCTGCATCAATCCCTACATTATATGGAGATTGCGTGATAAATTTTTGCCACCATGCTTTTTTAATATTATTTTTTAATTCTACACCTAATGGGCCATAGTCCCATGTATTTGATAAACCACCATAAATATCACTGCCAGGGAATACAAATCCTCTGTGTTTTGCTAACTGAACAATTGTTTCCATATCTTTTGCCAAAAAAAACACTCCTTTTAACATAAAAACGCCCCAAGACAAAGAAAAAGAAAAAAACTTAATCATTGCCTTGGGACGAGTTAATTATTTTTAATCACATATAATTATGTGTTTTTAATAAAATATTATTAACCCGCGGTTCCACCCAATTTAGTGAGTACACTCGCCTTTGAAACTTCTTTTTAAATTTTTAGCCAATTGTTATGTTAAGCTTTCACCACCCTTAACTCGCTTTAAATATAATTTTAATGTATTGGTTGATTATTAGCAAGTAAATATATGTATTTGTAGCAATTTATAATTCAATGTATAATTAAATGTAATGAGTAAAGGGGTGAAGTCTTATAGAACTGAATAAAAGACAACAACAAATTGTTGATATTGTCAAAAATAATGGACCTATTACTGGTGAACATATAGCAGAACATCTTAGTCTTACAAGAGCGACCTTGAGACCAGATTTAGCAATACTTACAATGTCTGGTATTTTAGAAGCACGCCCACGCGTAGGCTACTACTATTCTGGAAAACCCAAAAATAAATTAATTGCTGATCAATTAAAACAATATATTGTTAAAGATTATGCGTCACACCCTGTAGTAGTGAAAAGTGAAATGTCAGTTTACGATGCGATTTGTACTATATTTCTAGAGGATGTTAGTACGTTATTTGTTATAAATAATGAAGGAGATTTTATAGGCGTTTGTTCTCGGAAGGATTTATTACGTGCTTCGATGATAGGTAAGGATATACATACTATGCCTGTTAATATTATAATGACTCGTATGCCTAATTTAAGCTTTGTATTGGAAGACGAACGTGTCATATTTGCTGCAAACCTAATGATTGAAAAGGAAATTGATTCTTTACCAATTGTGAATAAAAAAGAAAATGGAAAATATGAAGTGAAGGGCCGTATTTCTAAAACAACAATTACTAAAATTTTTGTCTCTTTACTAAATGAATAGGTGGTATGTATTAAATGGAAAATATTAAAATTATTGTTGCTTCTGACTCAGTAGGTGAAACTGCTGAACTTGTAGCAAGAGCATGTATTTCACAATTTAACCCAAATCAATGTGAAAGTGAAATTAGTAGGTATCCGTATATAGAAGCTTTAGAAAACGTAGATGAGGTAATCTCAGTTGCTAAAGATACTGAAGCGATAGTTGTTTATACATTAGTTAAACCAGAAATAAGAAAGTATATGGAAGCAAAAATTAAAGAATTTCAAATTAAATCTGTAGATATTATGGGCCCATTGATGAATATATTATTAGATAAAATAGATGAGCAACCATATTTTGAACCCGGACTCGTGCACCAATTAGATGAAGCATATTTTAAAAAAATTGACGCTATAGAATTTGCAGTAAAATACGATGACGGTAAAGATCCAAAAGGTTTAGATAAAGCTGATATCGTTCTATTGGGCATATCTAGAACTTCAAAAACGCCTCTTTCACAGTATCTTGCACATAAAAGTTATAAGGTGATGAATATTCCTATTGTGCCAGAAGTCACACCCCCAGATAATTTATTTAATGTTGATACTTCAAAATGCATTGCCTTAAAGATAAGTGAGGATAAATTAAATCGCATCAGAAAAGAAAGATTAAAGCAATTAGGCTTAGGTGATAGTGCAAGATATGCTACGGAGCAACGTATTGAAGAAGAATTAAATTATTTCAATGAATTAGTTGAAAAAATTGGATGTCCTGTTATAGACGTAACTGATAAAGCGATTGAAGAAACTGCAAATGACATCATTAGTATTATTGAGCAAAACAGTTTCTTAAAATAAGAATTTCTATTATAATATTATAACTACTGTCTAATAGGTGATAATTTTGCGAATTGAACAAGCAACCATTAATGAAATAAAAGAGAAAACAGATATTCTCGATTTAGTAAGTGAATACGTTAAATTAGAAAAAAGAGGGCGCAATTATATTGGGTTGTGTCCTTTTCATGATGAAAAAACACCGTCATTTACTGTTTCTGAAGATAAACAAATTTGCCATTGCTTTGGTTGTAAAAAAGGAGGAAACGTCTTTCAATTCACTCAAGAAATTAAAGACGTTTCTTTTACTGAAGCTGTAAAGTTATTAGGTGAACGTGTAAATATTGAAGTGGAAACACCTCAAGCAACGTCAGAACAGCATACTAATCATCAAATTGCTTCTGAAGATTTGCAAATGATTGAGATGCATGAATTAATGCAAGATTACTATCATTATGCATTAAAAAAAACCGTTGAAGGAGAAGCAGCGTTAAACTATTTAAAAGAACGTGGGTTTACAGATGAACTCATAGATCGTCGGAAAATAGGTTATTCACCTAAAAATGCACATTTTTGCCATGACTTTTTACAGAAAAAAGGTTATGATATTCAATTAGCATATGAAGCGGGTTTATTGTCTAGGAATGAAGAGAATTTCAGCTATTATGATCGTTTCAGGGATCGAATTATGTTTCCATTATCAAATGCACAAGGTCGAACAGTTGGTTATTCAGGAAGAACATATACAAATCAAGAGCCTAAATATC
This sequence comes from Staphylococcus sp. GDY8P196P, assembly GCF_017891705.1. Taxonomy (NCBI): domain Bacteria; kingdom Bacillati; phylum Bacillota; class Bacilli; order Caryophanales; family Staphylococcaceae; genus Staphylococcus; species Staphylococcus sp. GDY8P196P. The sequence goes on from NZ_JAESJS010000009.1 coordinate 83,822, forward strand.
TCAATAGTCCTGAAACACCGATATTTCAAAAAAGAAGATTGTTATACAACGTTGATCAAGCTAGAAAAGCAATTCGTAAAAATGATGAAATTATACTACTTGAAGGTTTTATGGATGTGATAAAAGCTGATTACGCAGGTTTGCATCAAGTTGTGGCAAGTATGGGAACTCAGATTTCACAAGAACATATCGCATTTATGAAAAAACTCACTTCAAATGTGACATTAATGTTTGATGGTGATTTTGCGGGTAGTGAGGCCACTTTAAAATCTGGGCAAATATTATTGCAACAAGGATTTAATGTTTTTGTAGTTCAACTACCAAAAAACATGGACCCGGATGAGTATATTGGAAAACACGGTGCAGAAGCGTTTAATTATTTTGTGGAACATGAAAAAAAAGCATTTATTCTTTATAAAGTCCATATGCATCAAGAAGAAATAGAAAATAATGATTTAGCATATGAAAGGTATTTAAAAGAAATCACAAATGATATTTCATTAATGAAGTCATCGATTTTACGCAAAAAGATATTGCAAGACGTGTCAGAATTGTTTAAAGTAAGCATGGATAGTTTAAATAATGAAGTAGGACTACGTGAAGATTATTATCAACCACAGTCATATCAAATGCCTAGTGTGCCACAATTCACTCATTTAAATAAGCAAGAAAAAGCAGAACGTGCTTTATTAAAACATTTTATGAATGATAAGGATATTTTTTTAAATTATCATAAATTACTTCAAACAGAAGACTTTACAAATCAGTATTTTAAGCGTATATTTAATGTTTTACATGAGTTTTATTCTGAGAATGATACGTTTAATATTAGTGATGTTTTACAATATATCGATACAAATGACATTAAAGAAGCATTTATATCACTGGATAACTATTTGATAAATGAAGAACCATATGAACATGAAATCGATGATTATTTAGACACACTTTTAACAAATAGAAATGAAGAAACGATTGAATCGCTTAATCAAAAGTTACGGGAGGCTTCTAGATTAGGTGATTTAGAGTTGCAGAAATATTACCTAGAAAAAATTGTAAACTTCAATAAAAATAGAATGAATTAAATTAAAAATGAATATATCTGTAGATTATTGGGTTTAACAACTTGAATAAACCGTATGATTTATGGGTAGATAGTATTAAGATTATCTATCAAATGATATCATGGTTTCAAGTTGATATTATATTCGGGAGGCCTTTTCATGTCTGGAAATAAAGTTACACTTAAAAAGCAAACAATAGACCCATCTCTAACTTTAGAAGATGTAAAAAAACACTTAATTGAAAAAGGTAAAAAAGAAGGGCATCTTAGCCATGAAGAAATTGCAGAGAAATTGCAAAACTTCGAGATGGATTCTGATCAAATGGACGAACTATTTGATCAATTAACAGATAACGATATCAGTTTGGTAAACGAAAAAGATAGTTCTGACAAAGATGCAAAATTAAATCCTAATGATTTAAGTGCTCCTCCAGGTGTTAAAATTAATGACCCTGTTCGTATGTATCTTAAAGAAATCGGACGTGTCGATTTATTAAATGCGCAAGAAGAAATAGAATTGGCGAAAAGAATTGAACAAGGTGACGAAGTTGCTAAGTCAAGATTAGCTGAAGCAAACTTGCGTTTAGTAGTCAGTATAGCCAAAAGATATGTTGGTCGTGGCATGCTTTTCTTAGATTTAATTCAAGAAGGTAATATGGGCTTAATAAAAGCAGTTGAAAAGTTCGATTTTAATAAAGGATTTAAATTTTCAACATATGCGACATGGTGGATACGTCAAGCAATAACACGTGCTATTGCAGACCAAGCTCGTACAATACGTATTCCAGTGCATATGGTAGAAACAATTAATAAATTAATCCGTGTACAAAGACAATTATTACAAGATTTAGGTCGTGATCCAGCACCAGAAGAAATTGGTGAGGAAATGGATTTACCACCAGAAAAAGTAAGAGAAATATTAAAAATAGCTCAAGAGCCAGTTTCATTAGAAACACCAATTGGTGAAGAAGATGACAGTCACTTAGGTGATTTTATTGAAGACCAAGAAGCCCAAAGTCCATCTGATCATGCAGCTTATGAATTATTAAAAGAACAACTGGAAGATGTCTTAGATACATTAACAGATAGAGAAGAAAATGTACTGCGCTTACGTTTTGGACTTGATGATGGAAGAACACGTACACTAGAAGAAGTAGGCAAAGTCTTCGGCGTTACGAGAGAACGTATTCGTCAAATTGAAGCTAAAGCATTGAGAAAATTAAGACATCCGAGTAGAAGTAAACGTCTTAAAGACTTTATGGACTAATTTTTCAGCTCTTTTGTACCTAGTCGTACAAAAGAGCTTTTTACATTTACATAGAGGAGCGCTTTTATGGTTATATTAAATCAAAGATTAAAAAAAGTAAGTACATATATAATAGGTGATTGTTTAGCGGATATTGGTTCAGACCATGCATACCTTCCGATTTATGCGATTGAAAACAATTTAGTCAAAAATGCAATTGCTGGAGAAGTTATCCAAGGACCGTTTGAAGCTTCGAAAAAAAATGTTGTGGAACATGAGTTAAGTAATCATGTCGATGTTAGACTAGGTGATGGATTGTCGATATTACAGTCAAATGATCAAGTTAATTCCATCACTATATGTGGTATGGGTGGACCGTTAATAGCTAAAATCCTTCAAGAAGGTAAAGAAAAATTAACTGCCCATCCGAGGCTTATTTTACAAAGTAATATACAATCTAGTGCGATTAGAAATTTGTTAGATTCCATGCATTACAAGATTATTGAAGAAGTTATTTTAGAAGAAAAAGGGCATATATATGAAATAATAGTGGCAGATTATTTTGAACAACAAACACAAACACTTACTAAATCAGAAATAAAGTTTGGACCGATTTTATTAAAAAAGAAACATGAATTATTTTTTAAAAAATGGGAAAGAGAACGACAGGCATTGCAAAAAATCAAAGATCAATTGAACACTGAAAAACATCGTGAACGGCTAAATGAAATTAACAACGAAATCAATTTAATTAATGAGGTGTTGTAAATGAAAATTAAAACGTTACTCCAAGTAATAAATCAGCATGTACCATTTGAAACTGCAGAGTCATGGGATAATGTCGGCTTGTTAATCGGAGACGAATCTGCTGAAATTTCAGGTGTTTTAACTGCGCTAGATTGTACCAATGAAATTGTTGATGAAGCAATAAACCAAGGTTTCAATACAATTATTTGTCATCATCCACTCATATTTAAAGGTGTTAATAATATCATTCAACAAGAAGGCTATGGTGCTATCTTACGAAAATTAATTAAAAATGAAATTAATTTAATTGCTTTACATACAAATTTGGATGTTTATCCAAAAGGTGTTAATGCAATGTTAGCAGAAAAGCTTCAATTGAAGAACCAACATATTTTAAATCCAGAAACTTTAAAATACTATAAGGTACAAGTGTTTATACCTGAAGAGAATCTTAAAACATTTAAAGATGCATTGAGTGATGCAGGTTTAGCTGAAGAAGGAAATTATAAATATTGTTTCTTTGAAAGTTCAGGGAATGGACAATTCAAGCCTACTGGTAGTGCCAACCCACATATTGGCTCAATAGATAAAATTGAAGAAGTAAAAGAATTTAAATTAGAATTTATGATTGAAGCATATCAAAAAGAATTAGCAGAACAATTAATTAAAAATAATCATCCATACGAAACACCAGTTTTTGATTTTATAAAAATGGAAAAAGAAGCGAATTATGGTTTAGGTATGATTGGTGATTTAGAATCCGAGATGGATATATCTACATTTGTGAAGCATGTCAAAGCGAATTTGGCAATGCCAAGTGTAAGATATGTTGGTAATTTAGATCAAATTATTAAGAAGGTTGCGATTATTGGTGGTTCCGGTATTGGATTTGAGACTCAAGCCGCTCAACAAGGTGCAGATATCTTTATCACTGGTGATATTAAACATCATGATGCATTAGATGCAAAAACTGCTGGTATTAACTTATTAGATATTAATCATTATAGTGAATATGTAATGAAAGATGGTTTGTGTAATTTATTAATAGATTGGTTTAACCCAGATGATATTACTTTTGAAATTAAGTCATCTAACCTCAACACAGATCCATTTAATTATTTATAATTGCCATGCATGTTGCTATCAAGAAATAAAATTTATTTTAGTCAATGACTAGTAATCTTTTTCTAGGCTGTGCATCCTTATGTTCCAGCTACACTTACATTTAAATTATATTTGATAACTGCCAATTTAGTATAAAATAATTAGTTCAAAATCGTTTGCGAATGCTTTATAATAGAAAAGATGAAGATTTAAGGAGGCCAAATCATGGCAAATCACCCATTCGATAAGTTTAATTTAGACCCAAGTTTAATTGACGCGGTACGAAATTTGAACTTTAATCAACCTACAGAAGTACAAAATAGAGTTATTCCAAAAATATTAAAACAAGTAAACTTAATTGGACAATCTCAGACAGGCACTGGAAAATCCCATGCCTTTTTATTACCACTGATACATTTAATAAATGTCGATATTAAAGAACCACAGGCAATCATCGTTGCTCCAACAAGGGAATTAGCGCAACAGCTATTTGATGTCGCTAGTCATTTAGCTGATTACAAAGGTGATTTATCTGTTAAACTTTTTATTGGTGGCACAGATATAGAAAAAGATAGACAACGCGCTAAGAATCAACCGCAACTTATTATAGGAACACCAACTCGGATAAACGATTTAGCTAAACATGGAGATTTGCATGTGCATTTGGCTTCTTATTTAGTTGTGGACGAAGCTGATTTAATGATTGATTTAGGATTAATAGAAGAGGTAGACCACATTGCTACACGTTTAGATGAATACTCCCATATAGCTGTGTTTAGCGCTACTATTCCTAAATCATTACATCCATTTTTAAATAAATATTTAGAAAATCCTGAATACGTCGAAATTGAAAATGTTCAAAAAAATAAAAAAAATATTGAATTCTATTTAATTCCGACAAAGGGTGAAGCAAAGATAGAAAAAACAATAAAACTCATTGATATTTTAAATCCATATCTATGTATTATATTTTGTAATAGTCGTGATAATGCAAACGAACTTGCAGACCAGTTAAATACTGCCGGTTTAAAATTAGGTATGATACATGGTGGTTTAACGCCAAGAGAGCGTAAACAACAAATGAAGCGTATTCGTAACTTAGAATTTCAATATGTTATTGCAAGTGACTTAGCATCGCGTGGAATAGATATTGAAGGCGTAAGCCATGTGATTAACTTTGATGTACCAAATGATATCGATTTCTTCACGCATCGTGTTGGCCGTACAGGTAGAGGGCAATACAAGGGCGTGGCGATTACCTTATATAGCCCTGAAGAAGAAGAAAACATAGCGTTAATAGAACAACGAGGTTATCAATTTGAAAATGTTGATATAAAAAATAATGAGTTATCGCCAATTAAAGCACACAATACACGTCAATCACGTAAGAATAAAGATGATCATTTAACAAATGAATTAAAAAATAAAGTGAAGAGAAATAAGAAAAAAGTAAAACCTGGCTATAAGAAAAAATTCCAACGTGATCTTGAACATTTAAAACGTCAAGAGCGTAAAAAATACAGTAAGAAACAAAATCGTCAAGCCAGAAAAAATAAATAAAGGATTGGTGACTACTATGTTATTAGGATCTCATGTATCTATGAATGGTAAAAAAATGTTGGCAGGTTCAGCTGAAGAAGCACATAAATTCGGTGAATCTACTTTTATGATTTATACAGGTGCACCACAAAATACAAGAAGAAAGCCAATAGAAGAGCTAAATATTGATCAAGGACAAGAATTAATGCAAACGTACGGTCTTTCAAATATTGTAGTACATGCACCTTATATAATAAATATTGCAAACACTGTCAAACCACATGTGTTTAATCTAGGCGTAGAATTTCTACAAAGTGAAATTGAAAGAACGCAAGCCATTGGTGCTAAAGACATAGTATTGCACCCTGGCTCACATGTGGGAGAAGGTGCGGACGTTGGTATTAATAAAATCATAGAAGGTCTAAATGAAGTGCTGACGAATGACAATAATGTACGCATTGCACTTGAAACAATGGCTGGCAAAGGTTCAGAAATTGGGAGGAATTTTGAAGAAATCGCTCGAATTATAGATGGTGTCAATCATAATGAACGTTTATCTGTGTGTTTCGATACATGTCATACTCATGATGCAGGCTATAATGTAAAAGAAGATTTTGATGGTGTGTTGAATGAATTTGATAAGATTATAGGCATAGATAGAATACAAGTTGTTCATGTAAATGATAGTAAAAATGATATTGGTGCTCATAAAGATAGACACGAAAATATAGGTTTTGGTTATATCGGATTTGATGCCTTAAATTATATCGTTCATCATGATACGTTTAAAAACATTCCCAAAATACTTGAAACACCCTATGTTGGTGAAGATAAAAAGAATAAAAAACCACCTTATAAATTTGAAATTGAAATGCTTAAAGAACAACAATTTGATCCAAGTTTAAAGGATAAAATTTTAATGCAATAATACTAAAAAAATGAATTATAATCAAAAATGTGAAAAAATAGATAAATGTATTTAAAGGATGACATAGTGAACTCAATTCAAAATGAGTTTCTAGATCATCCTTTTTTGTTAATTCGTAAACATTACTATTTACATAATTGTTTGCAAGTTGTATAGTATAGAACGAGGTGAAAAGATGACTACTCCAGTGTTCGAATTAAAAAACATCGATTATTATTTTGAAAACAAAAAAGTATTAGAAAATATTAATATTAAAATTAATAAAGGACAATTTTTGGCTATAGTTGGACCTAATGGTGCCGGTAAATCAACTTTGCTAAAAATTATTTTAGGATTGTTACCGTTGCAAAAAGGTGAAATACTTGTAGATGGTAATGTATATAATGGAAAACAATCTTTATACAAGATTAGTTATGTTTCACAAAAAGCTCAAGCTTTTAAAGCAGGTTTTCCTGCAAGTGTTAAAGAAGTCGTGATGAGTGGGCTGACGAAACGTAAAAAGTTATTTCAGTGGTTTAATAAAAAGGATGAAAATAAAGTGGAAGCCGTATTAAATCGATTGAATATAGGCCATTTAATTAATAAAAATATTGCCGAATTATCTGGTGGGCAACAACAACGTGTATTAATTGCACGAGCGTTGATCAGTAACCCTTCAGTCCTTATATTAGATGAACCAACTAACGGTATAGATGCAAAACACGTTAGTGAATTCTATGAAACACTAGAAACTTTAAAAAATGAAGGCGTAACTATCATTTTGGTTACGCATGATATAGGTGTCGTGGCTGATACTGCTACAGAAGTAGCATGTTTAAACAAGCATCTGCATTTTCATGGCACGACAGAGGATTTTAAATCGTTAGATGAGGTAGAAATATCTAAAATATACGGTCATCCTATACAATTTGTAGATCACCAACATAATAGGGAGTGTTGTTCATCATGATTGAGGCATTATTAAATTTTGATTTTATGAGATACTCTCTATTAAGTGGTATTTTGATTGGTTTTATTGCCCCATTAATTGGTGCATTTATTGTTGTACGAAGGCTATCATTAATTGCAGATGCTTTAAGTCACGTTACACTTGGTGGTATCTCATTCGGGATGTTTTTCGTGACTATTGCACCCGCACTAACTTTTATTAATCCAATGTGGTTTGGGATATTGTTCGCAGTCATTGGTGCGTTATTGATTGAAAAACTTAGAACATCGTATAGTAATTATCAAGAAATTGCGATCCCTATTATAATGAGTGCAGGCATAGCATTAAGTGCCATTTTTATTTCACTTGCAGATGGTTTTAATCAAGAAATTGTTGGATTATTATTTGGATCAATCAGTGCTGTAACTATCAGTGATTTATCAACTATTATCGCAATCGTTATTATTGTATTAGCATTTATATTGTTATTTTATAAGGAATTATTCATTCTTTCATTCGATGAAGAATATAGTAAAGTGATAGGTATTCCGAAATGGATACAATTTTTATTTATTATTATCGTCGCGATGGTCATATCTGCTTCTATGAGAGTCGTAGGTATTTTATTGGTAAGTGCATTAATTACATTACCGATAGCTATAGCAATGCGTATGACAAAAGGATTCAAACAACTTATTATATTAAGCGTGTTAATTGGTGAATTTTCAGTTATAGCAGGGCTAGTATTAGCATTTTATATGAATATTTCCCCTGGAGGCGTAATTGTCGTATTACTTGTACTTTTATTAGCAATGATGATGTCATATCAAAAGTTTAAATTTAAAACTGTGAAAGGGGCTATTAATAATGAAAACAGATGAAGCAATTAATATTCTAAAAGCAGAAGGACACAAGTATACAAATAAAAGAAGAGATATGATAAATGTTTTTATAGAAGAAGATAAATACATTAACGCAAAACATATACAGCAAAAGTTAGACAAAGATTATCCAGGTATCTCATTTGATACAATATATCGAAATTTACATTTATTTAAAGATTTAGGCATCGTTGAGGGTACCGAACTCGACGGTGAAATGAAGTTTAGAATAGCATGTACAGATCACCACCATCATCACTTTATTTGTGAATCATGTGGTGATACAAAAATTATTGATTTCTGTCCAATTGAACAGATAAAGGCTTTTTTACCAAAAGTCGATATTCACACACACAAATTAGAAGTATATGGCATATGTGAAGCTTGTCAGCATACTTAAAATTTTTAGCGTGTATCTAATGTAAAATAGCACATATCGACGCTTATTACTAAAAAGTTCCCTTCTAAATATAGGTCATTAGTCTGAATTTTATTGAATTTTTAAAATACTTTGTCCTTTATGTTTAAAATCCACTATTTTGAGATATAATAGTAAAGGAACTAAAGATAACAAATATAATTTTATGACTTTTGAATAAGTTTGTAAGCATATTCATTGTTGTAATCATTTTTAGTTGTTATGCTTTATTTACAGATTAATTAGGAGGATGATTATTTATGGCTTTTGAATTACCAAATTTACCTTATGGTTCTGACGCATTAGAACCACATATTGATCAACAAACAATGGAAATCCACCATGACAAACATCATAACACTTATGTTACTAAATTAAATGCAGCAATTGAAGGTACTGATTTAGAATCTAAATCAATTGAAGAAATTGTTGCAAATTTAGACAGTGTACCAGAAAATATTCAAACAGCTGTTAGAAATAATGGTGGTGGACACTTAAACCATTCATTATTCTGGGAATTATTAACTCCAAACTCTGAAGAAAAAGGAACTGTAGTTGATAAAATTAAAGAACAATGGGGTTCTTTAGATGCATTTAAAGAAGAATTTGCAGATAAAGCTGCAGCTCGTTTTGGTTCAGGTTGGGCTTGGCTAGTTGTTAATAATGGCAATTTAGAAATTGTTACAACTCCAAACCAAGATAACCCATTAACTGAAGGTAAAACACCTATCTTAGGCTTAGACGTTTGGGAACATGCTTATTATCTTAAATACCAAAACAAACGTCCAGAATATATTAGTGCTTTCTGGAACGTTGTAAATTGGGAAAAAGTTGATGAATTATATAACGCTGCTAAATAATTAAGCTTCTATTTTTGACGGCCTTACACAGGTCGTCATTTTTTTATTTAAAATTATAGAAATCTGTATCAATTTCATATATCATTTAAAGTGATCACTTTTGAATAGAGGTATGTTGTTTTGCTAAAAAGATTAAAGGAAAAATCAAACGATGAGAAAATAAGAAATACGATGAATAAAAGAATAAGCTTTGTGTTTGGTCTAATTGTATTTATTTTTGCAATAATTGTCTTACGATTAGGTTATTTGCAAATTGCACAAGGCTCTCATTATAAACAATTAATTAAAAATAGTGAGAATTTAACTGTTAATGAAGCTGTTCCGAGAGGAAGAATTCTCGATAGAAATGGTAAAGTTCTAGTAGATAATGCATCAAAAAAAGCTATCACTTTTTCTCGGGGAAGAAAAACTTCTCAATCAGAGGTTTTAAAAATAGCTACTGATTTATCGAAACTTATAAAAATGGATACCGATAAAATCACAGATCGAGATAAACAAGATTTTTGGATTTTAAAACACCCTAATCAAGCTGACAAATTAATGAAAAAAGAACAAGCGTTGTTAGATGATGGGAGTATTTCACAAGAACAATATGATGAAACGTTACATAAAAAAATTGGAAAGCAACAATTTGATTCATTTTCAGACAAAGATTTACAAGTATTAGCGATATTTAGAGAGATGATGTCAGGTTCTGCATTAGATCCTCAAATGATTAAAAATGAAGATGTTACTGATGAAGAATATGCTGCAGTGTCACAAAAACTTTCTGATTTACCAGGGGTTAATACAACAATGGACTGGGATCGAAAGTATCCATATGATGATACATTACGTGGTATTTTTGGTGATGTCTCTACGACACAAGAAGGTATTCCAAAAGAATTAACAGAACAATATTTGTCAAAAGGTTATTCAAGAAATGATCGTGTAGGAAAATCTTATTTGGAATATCAGTATGATGATATTCTCAAAGGTAAAAAGAAAGAAATGAAATATACAACAGATAAATCAGGAGAAGTTATTGACTCACAAGTGATTCATAAGGGGTCACGCGGAGATGATCTTGTTTTAAGTATTGATATTGATTTGCAAAAGAAAACTGAAGAATATTTAGAAAAACAAATAAGCAAATTACGTAGTGAAGGTGCTAAAGATATGGACAATGCTTTAGTGGTTGTTCAAAATCCGAATAATGGCGATATTTTAGCAATGGCTGGTAAACAAATTGATAAAAATGGTGATTTAACCGATTATGATATCGGAACTTTCACATCACAATACGCTGTTGGATCGTCTGTTAAAGGCGGAACATTACTTGCTGGTTATCAAAACAATGCAATTAATGTGGGCGAAAAAATGGTTGATGAACCATTGAAATTTTCTGGTGGTCTTTCTAAACGTTCATACTTTAACCAAGACGGTAAAGTAACTATAGATGATAAAGAAGCTTTAATGCATTCATCAAACGTATATATGTTTAAAACAGCATTAAAAATTGCAGGTTCACCATACGCTCCAAACATGTCACTACCTACTGATATCTCAGAAGCAGGTCAAAAATTACGAAAAGGACTAAATCAAGTTGGTTTAGGTGTTAAAACAGGTATCGATTTACCAAATGAGACTGGCGGACAAATAGAACCGCTAACAGATAATCCAGGTAATTATTTAGATTTGGCAATTGGACAATATGACACTTATTCACCGTTACAGTTATCACAATATGCTTCCACGATTGCGAACAGTGGTTATAGAATTCAACCACATATTGGTTTAGAAATCAGAAAAGCAACAAATAAAGATTCATTAGGACCCGTGAAACAAAAAGTAAAAGGCGACGTATTAAATAAAGTTAACAATACATCAGATCAAGTTAAGCAAGTGCAAGAAGGTTTCAAAATGGCATATAATGAAAAAGAAGGTACAGGTTATCAAAGTTTCAATGATACTGTTGTGCCTTCAGCTGGTAAAACTGGTACAGCAGAAGTATTCCAGGACGGCAAACCAAAAGTAAATTCAACTTACGTAGGTTATGCACCAAGTGATAATCCGAAATTAGCATTTTCAATTGTATATACAAATCAACCTGTACCAGAACCTTGGCTTAATGGTGGTGACTTAGGTAGAGATATCATTAACTATTATTTTAAGGAAAAAGATAAAAAATAAAATTCATATAACTCATTTTTAAGTTAAAAACCTATGGGTATGGTATATATGAAAAATAATACTTTTCAATTTTATAACTAAATGGTATGATAAATAAGTCGTATTTTGAAAAGGTAAGGAGGAATTAGCATGCGCGTAAACGTAACACTAGCTTGCACAGAATGTGGGGAAAGAAACTACATCACAACAAAAAATAAACGTACTAATCCTGAACGTATCGAAATGAAAAAACACTGTGCTCGTGATAACAAACATACATTGCACCGTGAAACAAAATAATTAAATTTTTAACCAGATTCTAATTTTAGAATCTGGTTATTTTTTTATTAAAAATATTGAAATGACAGTTTGATGACATAATATATTATTATCGTTATAATAAAAGAGGATATAAAATGGGAAGGTGTCATATATGAGTAAACATAAGTTAAGAAAAGAAACCATAAATAAAATTAAACAATTTTCGGATCAAGATCAAAAATTATCTGCTGATCAATACTTAACACAACAATTAATGAATACACCTGAATATAAATCGGCATATCGTATTGGAGTTGTCCTCTCAATGCAACATGAAGTAGATACATATCCCATCATTTCGAAAATATTAAATGATGATAAAAAAGTATTTGTACCAGAAACTAATTATAAAAATAAAACAATGTCATTTAAGGAGTTAGATAATTTATCAAATATTGCACCTGATGATAAAGGAATTAATTATGTTACAAGTGACACAGAAATAACAAATGATTTAGACCTATTGATCGTGCCTGGTGTAGTATTTAATAATAAAGGTTATAGAATCGGCTATGGTGGCGGCTATTTTGATAAATTTTTATCACAACATCAGCAGCCAACAATAAGTTTAATTTATGACTTTCAAATAAATGATTTTGAAATAGAAGCACATGATCAACCAGTGCAAAAACTAATTATAGCGACTACAAATTAATGGAGGGAAAAATGATTACAGAAAAGCATTTTTGGAAGTCAATTTATACTTGGATAAAATATTTAAATTATCAAGTTGTGCATCGTAATCAAGATGATACTGAAGTTTGGCTTGCAAATAAAAGAAAGCAATCCGTTGCAATATTTAAATTTGGTGCTAATTCTACACAAGAAGTAAGATTTGATAAAAGTAGAATCCAAGACCATGAAGAAGATATAATTACATTTTTAGGTTTCAAACCCCATAATTATAATTTATATATTTATACCGATAAAACATTTACAAATGAAAATTTAGATGAGCTAAAATCAGTTAAATTCAAAGTGAAAATTTTACGTCAAAAAGAGCATATAGATCAAATAATGCCCAACTTTTTTGTGAAGTTTGTGTTTAATCGCGATGCGAACCATACAAAAGGTTTTTATAAACAAAGAGCATTAAATAATAATCCTATTGAAAAACATATGCTAAAATTTGCACCAGTTACATATTTATTAATAATAATTAATATTATTATCTGGCTTTCGATGGTATTATTGTTAAATCGATTTTCTGATTTAAAACTTTTAGATGTTGGGGGTCTTGTACATTTTAATGTTGTCCACGGAGAATGGTACAGACTCATTACATCCATATTTTTACATTATAACTTTGAACATATATTAATGAATATGCTAAGTTTATTTATTTTTGGAAAAATAGTAGAATCTATCGTTGGGCATTGGAGATTTTTAATTATTTATTTTGTTTCTGGTTTGTTTGGTAATTTTGCTTCATTATCTTTTAATACAGACACCGTCTCCGTTGGTGCAAGCGGTGCTATATTTGGTCTGATAGGTGCCATTTTCGCTTTTATGTATATTGGTAAACAATTTAACCAAAAGTTGATTGGTCAATTGCTAATTGTTCTTTTCGTCCTAATTGGCGTTTCATTACTAATGCAAAATGTAAATATTGTAGCACATGTTGGTGGATTTATTGGTGGTTTATTGATAACACTTATAGGATATTATTTTAGAATTAATCAAAATAAATTCTGGTTTTTTCTAATTGTAATGATTATTTTATTTATTGCAGCACAAATTAGGATTTTTACGATTCAAGAAGATAATATTTATAATACAATCATTGAAAAAGAAATGAAAAATGGCAATTATAAAAGTGCTGAAGATATGGTACAACATACGGTGAATAAAAGTTATGCTGATGATGAAACATACTACCTAAAAGGACTAATTAATGCGACAACTGATTCAAAATCAGAGGGTATGGCAACATGGGAAAGAGGTTTAAGAAACTTCCCAGATTCTGCATTATTAAATTACCAACTAGCGGTTGCAAATAGATCCATCGATAACAAAGATAAAGCAAGAAAATACATTAAGTCCGCTTTGAAATTAGATCCAACAAATAATGATTATATAAATTTAAATAAAGAATTGAGCGATGACAGTGATTCATGAGATTAATACTTTTTATGATGTTCAACAACTTTTAAAAAAATTTGGTTTTATTATATATTTTAAGGATAAAAATGATGTTTATGAAATGATGGAACAAGAGCTTCATTCACTATATTCCTATAATTTAATTTCTAAAGATGATTATATTAAGTCCAAATTAGTGATTAGTCAAAGAAAAAATGAACACTGATTTTACGAAAGTTTTATGAAAATGTAGTTACTGACATTATAGATATCTACCAAAATAAAGTGATAAAATATTGAAACTAAATAACAGCAATCATGCAAGTGCTGATATAATGTATCTTTATATTCATTATCATTGCATTTATGAAATGAAAAATATTAATATAGATATATATGTTTTATACAGAGAAAAATATATTTTAAGGAAAAAGACTACTATGTTGACACGTTAATCGTTAAAATCGTCTATTGACGAAACAAGGATTCAATTTAGCATTCCTTAAAAATAAGAGAAGGATGAATAAAATACATGAAAAAAATTATCTTAGCAGCAGATATTGGTGGTACAACTTGTAAGCTAGGTATATTCGACGAACAATTAGAACGAATTGAAAAATGGTCTATAAAAACTGATACGTCAGATGTTACAGGTTATGCACTTTTGAAAAATGTTTATGAATCTTTCGTTGAACATGTTGATAATTCAGAATTTGTTTTTTCAGATGTTTTAGGTATTGGTATAGGTATACCAGGACCAGTGAATTTTGAAACAGGTGAAGTGAATGGTGCCGTTAACTTATATTGGAAAGAAACAGTTAATGTCAGAGAAATTTTCCAACAATTTGTAGACTGTCCAGTTTATGTTGATAACGATGCCAATGTTGCAGCATTAGGTGAAAAGCATAAAGGGGCAGGACATGGCGCAGACGATGTGGTTGCAATTACATTAGGCACTGGCCTTGGAGGCGGTATTATTTCTAATGGAGAGATTGTACATGGTCATAATGGCTCTGGTGCTGAAATTGGTCATTTTAGAGTTGACCATGACAAACGCTTTAAATGTAATTGCGGGAAATCAGGTTGTATTGAAACCGTTGCTTCTGCGACCGGCGTTGTCAATTTAGTGAATTTTTATTACCCTAAATTAACGTTTAAATCTTCGATACTTCAATTAATAAAAGATAATGAAGTTACCGCGAAAGCAGTATTTGATGCTGCAAAAGCTGGAGATCAATTCTGTATCTTTATTACAGAACGCGTGGCTAATTATATTGCATATTTGTGCAGTATTATCAGCGTAACAAGTAATCCTAAATATATTGTTTTAGGCGGAGGAATGTCAACTGCTGGTTTAATATTAATAGAAAATATAAAAACAGAGTACCATAATCTAACTTTTACACCAGCACAACAAGGTACAGAAATCGTTCAAGCTAAACTAGGCAATGATGCGGGCATTACTGGTGCTGCTGGTTTAATTTATACTTATATAATTGAAAAGGAAGGTGTGAAATAATGGCTATAGTAGATGTAGTAGTTATACCTGTGGGTACGGAAGGACCAAGTGTTAGTAAGTATATTGCTGAGATACAAACAAAATTAAAAGAATTTAAAGCACAAGGTAAAATTGATTATCAATTGACACCAATGAATACTTTGATTGAGGGAGATTTAAAAGATTTATTTGAAGTCGTTCAAGCAATCCATGAATTACCATTTGATAAAGGTATTGATAGAGTTTGTACTAATATAAGAATTGACGATCGAAGAGACAAATCTCGAAAAATGAATGACAAACTAAAATCTGTTGAAAATCATTTAGATAGTGGAGGTCACTAACAATGCAAATATCTAGTTTAGCATTGGGCTTAGTTAAAACGAATACTTATTTTATTGAAAATGATAAGAATGTGATTTTAGTAGATCCAGCGGCTGATTATGAATTAATTATAAAAAAATTAAATCAAATTAATAAACCTGTCATTGCAGTATTATTAACACATGCACATTTTGACCATATCGGGGCTTTAGATCAAATCGTTGATAAATTTAATGTGCCTGTTTATATGCATCCTAGTGAGTTCGATTTTTTAACTAATACAGAAAAAAATGGTTCACAAAAGTTTAAACAATATGGATTAACACCTGTCATTAGTCATGTATCACCACAAAAAATTGATGAAGGCTCTATGGAAATTGAGGGCTTTAAATTTAAAGTACTTCATACACCTGGACATTCCCCTGGTAGTTTATCTTTTATATTTGATGATTTTGCTGTAGTTGGAGATACTTTGTTTTATCAAGGTATAGGAAGAACTGACTTATATAAAGGCGATTATGAAACTTTGGTTGACTCTATATTAGATAAATTGTTCAAATTAGAGGATGACTTACCATTATTTCCAGGACATGGGCCATATACAACGATAGAAGACGAACAACTTAATCCATATTTGCATGGTTAGTTTTATTTCATAAAGTAATATTAACACCTCCTACGTGTATTATTGTAGGAGGTGTTTTTTTGAAGTTACTCTTTAAAAATATCATTGATAAAGCGATTAAGGAAAATGTATCAGATGTACACTTTATTCCAAACCACAAAAAGGTATACATTAAATTTAGAAAAAAAGAATATTTAAACACTATAGAAACGATAGAAGTCAATATTTATAGGAAGTTGCTCACATATATGAAATATCAAGCAGGTTTAGATGTATCAACACACAGCACCGCACAAAGTGGAAGATACGCTTACAAACTTAAACAATTATACTATTTAAGAGTTTCAACTTTACCTTTATCTCTTGGATTTGAAAGTTGCGTAGTGAGAATTATACCTCAATATTTTCAAAGTTCAGCAAAAGCACTTAGTATAAATCAATTATTTAAACTAGTCCATAAAAAACAAGGTTTAATACTGTTTAGTGGACCTACTGAGTCTGGCAAAAGTACGCTAATGTATCAACTGATAGTGCACGCAAAGGAAAAATTAAATGTTAATATAATTACTGTAGAAGACCCTGTAGAACGTTTGGTTGAAGGTATAACACAAGTTTCTATTAATGAAAAAGCAGGGATTAATTATGCTAATTCATTCAAGGCGATTTTAAGATGTGATCCAGATATTATACTTATTGGTGAAATCAGAGATGCTATGATTGCTAAACAAGTTATTCATGCAAGTTTAAGTGGTCACTTAGTACTTTCAACGATACATTCAAATAATTGTAAGGGCGCATTGAGTAGATTATTAGAAATGGGTATAAGTATTCAAGAACTACGACAGACGGTATTAAGTATTATCAATCAGAGATTAGTAAACACCTCAAAAGATGAACGTTCTTTAATTTATGAACAATTAACTCGAGAAGATATAGCATTTTATTTTGAAAATCAACTTACACTTCCAAACACATTCAAAAATTTGTCGTATAAATTGCATGAAATGGCAAAAGAAGGGGAAATTTGTGAAGAAACACTTAATAGATATCTTTAGTTCACCACGATTTATGATTATCAGTGAAAAAAACCAAATTGAATTACTTCAAAGATTACATGATTTACTTCAGCATGGATTCACATTATCAGCATCATTTAAATTTTTACTACAACACTTAACAATAAAAGCACCAAAAATAGTGACTCAGATTAATACTCGTCTAGATCAAGGCGCACAATGTTACGAAATATTATTGTTACTAAAATATCCCAAAATTATTATCATGCTAATATATTTTTCAGAGTTATTCAGTGAACTCACATCAACATTACCACATGCCCAAGACTATTTAATTCGAAATAACAAAGCAAAGCTACAACTACTAAAAACACTTCAATACCCTTTGCTATTAATTACAATTTTTATAGGTATGTTAATCATTTTAAATCATACTATTATACCTGAATTTCAATCTCTCTATAATAGCTTTGATGTTGAAATTTCAAAAACACAATTAATTTTATCATCTTTATTAATATATTTACCTAGAACACTTTTTATTATTTTATTTATCTGCTTAATTTTTTCTTACTTATTTTATATATCTACAAAAAAACTACCCATTAACTTAAAGTACAAAATTATATTAAAAATCCCGATTTTACGTACTTTTTTCAAATTTTATAAAACTTATAGACTTTCTACTGAATTTGCATTGTTTTATAAGAATGGTGTGAACTTACAATCAATCGTTGATATTTATTCTAAACAAAAAAATGACTCATATTTAATTTATCTTGCTAGAAAATTGGCAACAGGTACACAAAATGGCTATAAGTTAAGTGAAATATTAAAAAAGATTTCCTGTTTTGAAGAAGGCTTGATTAACTTTATTGAGGAAGGCGAAAAGATAGGAAAGCTAGACATAGAATTAAAATTATATAGTGAAATTATATTTACAAAAATTGAACGTTATCTGCAACGATTAATTAATTTTATACAACCAGCTATATTTTTAATGCTAGGCATCTTAATCATTGCGCTATATTTAGTGATTATGTTACCTATGTTTGATCTAATGCAAACGATCAAATAATAAGATTTGGAGGCTTTTAATGAATAAAATAAAACAATTTTTTAATAAACGTGCTTTTACTTTAATTGAGATGCTCCTCGTACTTTTAATTATCAGTTTATTACTGATATTGATTATACCCAATATTGCAAAACAATCTTCACATATTCAAAGTACAGGTTGTGATGCCCAAATAAAAATGATTGAAAGTCAAGTTGAAGCATATACTTTAAAACATAATAAAAAACCACAATCTATAGATGAATTGATTGCGGATGGCTATATTAAAGAAAACCAAAAAAATTGTAAATCAGGTGCTACTATCACAATTAACAATGGTGAAGTAATTGCAAACTAGTAAAGCATTTACATATATCGAGATGTTAATGGTTATGGTTATTATTAGTATCTTATTAATTGTTCAAGTCAATCATATACCTATTAATGATAAAAAAAATAATGCGAACAATAATTTTATGAATAATTTAATCACTCAACTCAATTATTTAAAATCTAAAGCAATAAAAGATGATAAGTCTATAACACTTATATTTAACGACTATTCAAATAAAATTATAGTTAGAGAACAGTCAATTGAAAACAAAGATATACTATTTCCACCAAATACATTTGTACATCCTAAAAGTAATATAAAATATTTAACATTTAACAATAAAGGTAATATAAATAAATTTGGTAGTGTCTCACTTTCAGTTGATAATGAAATTTTCAAACTAATATTTCATATTGAAAAAGGAAGATTAAGATATGAAAAAATTAAACATTAACGGTAGTATACTTATGGATGCATATATCGCTTTTACTTGCATGCTTATAATGTGTAGTGTATTTTTGCCTATGCTTTTACAATTAAATCATACTTTTAATGATAAAATTGAAAACATAAGTATGAAAAGAATCATATTATTAGCTTTGAAATATAATGATAGTGAGCGTTTAATAAACGGCGTAAATATTGACGGTTATAAAATAAAATTAACTAATTCTAATTTATGCATAAAAACAAAGGATAATAATAATGAAAAATGTTTTCACAAGTAAATATTCCAGCTTTACTTACATCGAAGTATTATTTACATTATTTATAACTATATTAATATTTACTATGCTACCTCTATTATATAAATCAATCGTTCCAACAAAGAATCAATCTAATTTAGAATCATCAATTGATATAGAATTTTTTTCAAGAGACATAACTGAAGCAATGTTACAAAACAATTCAAAAGCACTTGAAATTGATAAAAGCGGCCGTATTTTAAAAATTAACATAAGGAAAAATATTATAAGGTACGAGTTTAAAAATAATAAGATTATTAAAACTGTAAATAACACAGGAAACATTACCTTATTAAACAATGTAAAAAATGCGCAATTTATATTACTAAAAAATAAGCATTTAAAATTAAAATTGAAAATGTATTATACAGGGGGTTCCTTTGAAAAGGCAGTTCAATTCTAATATGAAAGGGTATATATACCCTTTTGTGATGGTTATTTATATGCTATATTTATCACTAATAGCAATATATACTTCTCGATTTAATCTTCAACTAAAAACGCTTGATAACATTGAATCATATTATGATAAACAAATTAAATTACAATTACAAAAGGAAGATATTTTTGAATAATAAAATTAACACACCACTTATTTTAATAGGTTTTATGGGGACAGGAAAAACAACATTAGGAAAATATATTGCACAAAACAATCAATTAAGTTTTGTAGATTTAGATGAATTTATAGTGCAACAAGAAGGAAAAACAATACCAGAAATTTTTGAACAATTAGGTGAAAAAGGATTTCGCAATTTAGAGTTTAAGTATTTAAAAAAATGTGCGAACCAATTTGACGTCATTGCTACAGGCGGGGGTATCATCGAAGGCAATGATGCATTTAACTTATTAAAAGAACAAAAACATGTTATATGGTTAGATTGCGACATAGAAATTCTATACGATAGAATTAAAAATGATAGTAATAGACCCAATGCGAATAATAAACCGTTTTTTAAATTAAAAAGCTTGTATTCAACTAGAGTTTCAAGATATAATGAAATCGCATTCATCAAAGTGAATAGTAATAAGTCGCTTCCAGTTACATATAAAAAAATATTGGAAACGATGAAAGCGAATGACCAGTATTAGAGAGAATGGTTAATCATTTATATAACCATCGCCGAAGGTGCAAGTTTAACGAAACTCTCAGGCAAAAGGATAATACTGAGACGCATTCCTGGATTTATTGACAGGGTAGGCTTAGTCTACTCTGTCTTTTTTAATATATTAATAGGGGGTTTAGCAATGGTAAATGAATTAAAACGCACACCACTTTATCAAAACTTTGTGGATCTCGGTGCAAAAATTGTTGAATTTGGTGGTTGGGCTATGCCAGTTCAATTTTCAAGTATTAAAGAAGAACATAATGCTGTAAGAACTAATATGGGCTTATTTGATGTAAGTCACATGGGTGAAATTTTAATAAAAGGTTCTGAAGCAGATCAATTAGTACAATACTTGCTTTCAAATGACACTGACAATTTAGACACAACAAAGGCGCAATATACAGCATTGTGTAACGAGCAAGGCGGTATCATCGATGATTTAATCACCTATAAACTCAGTGAAAAAGCATATTTATTAGTCGTAAATGCTGGAAACACAGATAAAGACTTTGAATGGATGAAAAAACAATCTGAAAATTTTGATGCTGAAGTCTTAAATGTATCAACAGATTATGGTCAATTAGCTATACAAGGTCCAAATGCACGTGATTTTGTTCAAAAGCATGTGAAACAGAATATATCAGAAATGTCTCCTTTTGAATTCTTACAAGATGTTGAATTCTTTGGTAAAAACGTAATATTATCCCAATCTGGTTACACAGGTGAAGATGGATTTGAAATTTATTGTAAATCAGATGATACACCATTTTTATGGGATTCAATATTAGAATTTGACGTAGAACCTTGTGGTCTTGGTGCAAGAGATACATTAAGATTAGAAGCTGGTTTACCACTTCATGGACAAGACTTAAGTGAATCAATTACACCATATGAAGGGGGAATTGCATTTGCTGCTAAACCATTAATTGATGCCGATTTTATAGGTAAAAAAGTGTTGAAAGATCAAAAAGAAAACGGTTCTAAAAGAAGAACAGTTGGCATAGAAATGATTGATAAAGGAATTCCAAGAACAGGTTACACTGTTTATGATATCGATGGAAATGAAATTGGAGAAGTTACTTCAGGCACACAATCTCCATTAACTGGTAAATCAATTGGTTTAGCTATAATTGATAGAGATGCATTTGAAATGGGCAAAGAGATTATTATTCAAATTAGAAAAAGACAAGCAAAAGCAAAAATTGTGAAGAAAAATCAAATCAGTAAATAATTTAAAGGGGTGTTACCGTGAGTCATCGTTATATTCCATTAACAGATAAAGATAAAAATGAAATGCTAGAGACAATTGGTGCTGAATCGATCAGCGAATTATTTGGAGATGTTCCAAAAGATATTTTATTAAACAGAGAGTTAGCTATTCCCGATGCTGAATCTGAAACCACATTAACAAAAAGACTTAATAAAATTGCTAGTAAAAACATTACTAAAGAAACACATACTTCGTTTTTAGGTGCAGGCGTTTATGATCATTATGCCCCAGCAGTAGTAGATGCAATGATTTCGCGTTCTGAATTTTATACTGCATATACACCTTATCAACCTGAAATTTCACAAGGTGAATTACAAGCTATCTTTGAATTTCAAACTTTAATTTGTGAATTAACAGATATGGATATTGCAAACTCATCTATGTACGATGGTATGACAAGTTTTGCAGAGGCTTGCATTTTAGCATTTAATCAAACGCGTAAAAATAAAATTGTCGTTTCAAAAGGCATGCATTATCAAGCATTACAAGTCTTACACACATATGTAAAAACACGTGAAGAATTTGAAGTTGTTGAAGTTGATTTAGATGGCACAATTACAGATTTAGAAAAACTTGAAAATGCTATTGATGATGATACTGCTGCAGTTGCAGTCCAATATCCAAACTTTTATGGTTCAATTGAAGATTTAGAGAAAATACAGTCATATATCGAAGATAAAAAAGCATTATTTATTGTTTATACAAACCCAATCGCACTAGGCTTATTGACACCACCAGGTAGTTTTGGTGCAGATATTGTAGTTGGAGATACACAACCATTTGGTATTCCAACACAGTTTGGCGGTCCACATTGTGGCTTCTTTGCTACTACTAAAAAACTCATGAGAAAAACACCTGGTAGACTTGTTGGACAAACCGAAGACCAAGATGGAAACCGTGGTTTTGTGTTGACACTTCAAGCACGTGAACAACATATTAGACGTGATAAAGCAACATCAAATATATGTTCAAACCAAGCATTAAATGCATTGGCTTCATCAATTTGTATGTCTGCTTTAGGAAAACAAGGTATTTACGACATTGCAGTTCAAAATTTTGAGAATGCAAACTATGCTAAAGAACAATTTAAGCAACAAGGATTTGAAGTTAGCAATGGCACATCATTTAATGAATTTGTAGTAAAATTCGATAAACCAGTTAAAGATGTAAACGATGCTTTAATTCAAGAAGACATAATAGGCGGATTTGATTTAAGTGAAATAGGAGAAAACTTCGACAATCATATGTTGATTGCAGTTACAGAATTACGAACTAAAGATGAAATTGATACATTTGTTAAGAAAGCAGGTGAAATAAATGGCAGTAAGTAAATCTAGTCCATTAATTTTTGAACGTTCTAAAGAAGGTCGTTACGCGTATTCTTTACCTAAAAAAGAAATTGATAATGGAGCAGTTAACAAGCTATTAGATGACAAATTTATTAGAAAAAACAAAGCTGAATTTCCCGAAGTGGCAGAACTAGATTTAGTGCGTCATTATACAGAATTATCAAATAAAAACTTTGGTGTTGATTCAGGATTTTATCCATTAGGTTCATGTACCATGAAATATAATCCAAAAGTAAATGAAAAAATAGCTAGAATACCTGGTTTTGCTGAATCACATCCACTACAAGATGAATCTCAAGTACAAGGTTCGCTAGAAATTATTCATAGCTTACAAGAAGAACTCAAAGAGATAACTGGTATGGATGAAGTCACTTTACAACCAGCAGCTGGTGCACATGGAGAATGGACAGCACTGATGATTTTTAAAGCTTATCATGAAAAAAATGGTGAAGGACATCGTAACGAAGTCATCGTTCCTGATTCTGCACATGGTACAAACCCTGCTTCAGCGGCATTTGCTGGATTTAAAGCTGTTACAGTGAAGTCAAATGAACGTGGAGAAGTTGATATAGAAGATTTAAAACGCCTTGTCAACGAAAACACAGCTGCAATTATGCTTACGAATCCAAATACGCTAGGTATTTTTGAACAAAACATCATGGATATTCGCAATATTGTACACGAAGTTGGTGGATTATTGTATTATGATGGTGCCAACTTAAATGCAATCATGGACAAAGTTAGACCTGGAGACATGGGCTTTGATGCTGTTCATTTAAATTTACACAAGACATTTACTGGACCGCATGGTGGTGGCGGACCTGGTTCAGGACCAGTTGGTGTTAAAAAAGAACTTGCAAGTTTCTTACCAAAACCAATGGTAATTAAAGAAAATGATGTGTATAAATACGATAATAATATCGAGCATTCAATCGGACGTGTCAAACCATTTTATGGTAACTTCGGTATTTATTTAAGAGCATACACATATATTAGAACTATGGGTAATAAAGGACTTGAAGAAGTTTCAGAAGCAGCAGTACTAAATGCAAACTATATTAAAGCAAGATTAAAAGAACATTTTGAAATTCCTTATGAACAATATTGTAAACATGAATTTGTTTTAAGTGGCTCAAAACAAAAAGAATATGGTGTACGAACACTAGATATGGCTAAACGTTTACTTGACTTTGGTGTACACCCACCTACTATCTATTTCCCATTAAATGTAGAAGAGGGCATGATGATTGAACCTACTGAAACAGAATCTAAAGAAACTTTAGATTATTTCTGTGACACAATGATCGAAATTGCGAATGAAGCAAAAGAAAATCCCGATAAAGTTTTAGAAGCACCTCATACAACGATTATTGATCGATTAGACGAAACAAAAGCTGCTCGTCAACCAGTATTAAAATTTGAGCATTTAAGATCAGAAAAATAACTTTTAAAATGACATGTTAAAGGATTTTTTGAATTGATAATCAAATTATGTATGAAGCATTCAATTCAATTAAAAATTAATAACTTGATATAAACCTCATATAGAGAACAAAGGGCTAATCCGTATTAAAATGGATTGGCCCTTTATTCTCTATAAATCTTATGAAGTTAATTGTGTGAATTTACTTGGAAATATTATAAAATCACTGCCTTTCACCATGTATTTAAATTCATTCAAAACAGTTTATTTATAATATTTAGCAAATCATAAATTTAAATTTTTTAATTATATAAAAAATTGAGCTACTAGTTATTTAACTAACAGCCCAATTTTAAAATGTTAACTTATTCATTTATTTTTTTGATTTGATTTTACCAGTCCATTTTTTATATCCGCCTTTAAGCATGAATATATCTTTATAACCATTCTTTTTTAAGATTCTAGCGGCACGATAACTGGCAATACCATTCGCATCACAAAGATAGATAGGTTGATCTGTTCTCAAGCCTTGATATCTTTGCTTAAACATTGTGATTGGGATGTTACGGGCACCATTAATATGACCATAATCATAATCTACTTTTTCTCTTACATCAATCACTTGAGCTTTTCGCAAACCATTATGGAATTCATTTTGGTTTAATTCTGTTACCGCTTTTTTGTTCAAATATCTATTGAACAACATATATGCGATGATTATTATTAAAATTGCTAAAGCTATAAACCAAAAATTACTCATCTTGCATCCTCCCTAATTAACCGATATTATATATTATAAGACTGTTAGCACAAATTATCAAAATATTTTTATCATGATAATTACGTAAACTGACATTTTTGTACAATTATTGAAAACGATAACACAAATTAGATGTTATCACAATTTAATTTTAATGAATGGAGTTTTGATTGTGACTGAAACATGGCATTTTATCAATACAGGTAGTAATGATCCATTTTATAATATGGCAATGGATGAAGCGTTATTAAATTTTGTATCTAGAGGTGAAATTGATCCAGTAATTAGATTTTATACATGGGATCCAGCTACACTTTCAGTTGGTTACTTTCAAAGATTAACGAAAGAAATTGATATAGACAAGGTGAAAGATAAAGGTTATGGCCTTGTTAGAAGACAAACAGGTGGCAGAGGTGTCTTGCATGACAAAGAATTAACTTATAGTGTTATTGTACCGGAATCACATCCAAACATGCCCAAAACAGTTACAGAAGCATATAGGGTCATTTCTGAAGGGCTACTTGAAGGATTCAAAACATTAGGTTTTAATGCTTCATTTGCTATCCCACGAACTAAAGAAGAACGGTCTAAATTAAAACAACCAAGAAGTGCGGTTTGTTTTGATGCTTCCAGTTGGTATGAATTAGTCGTAGAAGGACGCAAAATTGCAGGTAGTGCCCAAATGAGACAAAAGGGTGTGATTCTGCAGCATGGTTCATTGTTACAAGATATAGATATTGATGATTTATTTGATATGTTTATATTTAAAAATGACCGTTTGAAAGAGAAAATGAAGCAAGCTTTTGTCGATAAAGCAGTAGCAATTAATGATATATCTGATCGCTACATCACTTTAGATGAAATGGAACAAGCATTCGAAAGTGGATTCAAAAAAGGATTAAATATCAATTTAAAACCTTTAGAATTGACTGCTCAGCAAAACGCAGAAGTTGACGCATTAATTAATAAGTACCAATCATCAGAATGGACTTATAGAAAATAATTAAATTCGCTATAAAAAAAGCATTTACCCAACAATTTTTGAATTTAATTGTTGGGTAAATGCTTTAATTTATTCAATAATGTTAAATATTCAGAACCTAATTTTTATTATTTTTTATGCCTTTTTCTATATTTTCTTTGGGCACGTTTATACTTTCTTTGATCTTCTGTTAAAAAGAAAAAATAATAAATTAAATAAATGATACCTGCAAAAATTGCTAAACTGATAGCCATTCTTACAAAACTAAATAAGAACGCATCTAAGTTAAGTATTAAACCAACTAATGCAATTGCGATTACGATATAAAATATTGCTTGTTTCAAAATACACACTCCTATTTATATGTCACATTACTCATTGCTTATGCTCACTTTTGATAAAGTAGTTTGCCCTTTATTAAGTTTTTTCTTATCTTTCTCGTTATAACCATCCCTTATATCACTCATGGCAGAATCTAATGACTTGTTTAATTTAGTAATATTTTTATGTTTCTTCTTATCTTCGTCATTCATTTTATCTTTATCAATTTTACTTTTATATGTAGTAAATGCACTATCAATTTTATTAGTAATATCGGTTAATTTATTTTGAACTTTTTCGCTCTGCTTATTTTTTGAGACTTCGTCTTCAATATCATTATAATCACCAATTGCTTTTGCGACATCTTGATAATATTCAGAAGACGCCTTAATATGATTTAATTTCTTTTTATTACTTTTCGCATTCTTGATATTATTTTTATCTTTTTCTAATGCAGTAATATTTGTTTTTTCTTCTTTTATTTCAAGTTTTAAGTCTTGTATATCACTTTTTAATTTATGATTTTCGTCACGTAATTTTGTTGTTTTCTCTTCTAATGGGCCTAAATTTTGGCTTCCACATCCGGCGAGTAAACACGAAGCGCATAAAATAGCGAATAATTTTTTCTTCATAACTCTCTCCTAATTCAAAAACTATAAATTTGTACACTAATTATGCTATCATTTTAATGTATATATTGGAAATGTACAAATTTATTGAATAGGGTGATTACTGTTGAATAGAATTGAAAAGTTAAAATCTGCTCTAAAGACAAAACATTTGGAAGCAATTATCGTTTTATCTGATTATAATAGAAGATACTTATCTGGATTTACTGGAACCAGTGGTGCATTGATTATTACAAATAGCGAAAAACTATTGCTTACTGATTTTAGATACATAGAGCAAGCAACTGATCAAGCTGCTGGTTTTAAAGTGATTAAGCAACAGGGACAACTGATAGAATCTATAAAATCCACACTAGAAGACTTAAATGTGCAAAATGTTGGCTTTGAAGGTAATTTAGTAAGCTATGATACTTATTTACAATTAAGTAAATCATATATCAGTTTAATAAGTATTTCTGGTTTAATTGAGAGAATAAGAGAAGTCAAGGATGAACAAGAAATAGCAAATATTCAAAAAGCTGCTCAAATTGTTGATGATGCTTATGAGTATATTTTAACAGTTGCTAAAGCTGGAATGACAGAACTTGAGTTAAAAGCAAAATTAGAAAGTAAAATGCTCGAATTAGGTTCAGAAGGACCATCTTTTAATACTATTGTTGCTTCTGGAGTGAGAGGAGCACTTCCACATGGTGTAGCAAGTGATAAAGTCATCAATCAAGGAGAATTAATTACCTTGGATTATGGAGCTTATTACAATGGATATGCCTCAGATATTACCCGTACTTTTGCTATTGGCGAACCAGATGCCCAATTAAAAGAAATATATAACATTGTATTACAAGCAAATTTAAAAGGAATTGAAGCAGCTAAACAAGGAATGACTGGTAGAGAACTTGATGCAGTAGCAAGAGATTATATTACCGAAAAAGGATACGGTGAGGCTTTTGGCCATTCATTAGGGCATGGTATAGGATTAGACGTACATGAAGGTCCAAATTTATCTAAAAAATCTGAATCTCCATTAGAATTAAATAATTGTGTTACAATTGAACCCGGTATATATTTAGATGGAATTGGTGGCGTACGTATTGAAGATGATATATTAATTACCGAAAATGGTTGCGAACGCTTTACTAAATCGTCTAAAGACCTTATTATTTTATAGAAGACCTTATATTAAGGAGGAAACTGAATGATTTCGGTTAATGATTTTAAAACAGGTTTAACAATTTCTGTAGATAATGGTATTTGGAAAGTTTTAGATTTCCAACACGTAAAACCAGGAAAAGGTGCTGCATTTGTACGTTCAAAATTACGTAACTTAAGAACAGGTGCGATCCAAGAGAAGACATTTAGAGGCGGAGAAAAAGTTGAAACTGCTATGATTGAAAATCGTCGCATGCAATATTTATACGCCGATGGTGATACACACGTTTTCATGGATAACCAAACATTTGATCAAATTGAATTACCTGCTGATTACTTAGAACATGAATTAAATTTCTTAAAAGCAAATATGGAAGTTCAAATTCAAAGTTATGAAAATGAAACTTTAGGTATTGAATTGCCAAAAAACGTTGAGCTTACAGTAACAGAAACAGAACCAGGTATTAAAGGTGATACTGCTACTGGTGCAACAAAATCTGCGACTGTTGAAACAGGTTATACACTAAATGTACCATTATTTGTTAATGAAGGAGATACTTTAGTAATTAACACAAGCGATGGAAGTTACGTGTCAAGAGCTTAATTCATCAGTGACACTCACCACTTGATGACAGCATTTGCAAATTATTTTAGAAGCCTTTCCACTTACTTTAAATGGAAGGGCTTTTATTATTTGCGTAAAGACGGAAAACCGTTTTGACACAAAACTATAGTTAATTATTGATTAACTATAAAAGTTAATGAGTTATAATAGAAAATATGTATATGCTTGAATTGAACATTTCACTAAAGTAAAATAAACTAGGTAAATGAAAACAATCTGAAGGAGTCAGTATTTATGAATTTTAAAGAAATTAAAGAATTAATTGAAATTCTTGATCAATCTAGCTTGACTGAAATAAATATAGAAGATAAAGGGAATATAGTTAACTTAAAAAAAGAAAAAGAAACTGAGATTATCACACCTCAAGTTTCACAACAACCGATGCAACAGATTGCACCACAACAACCAGCTGTTTCAAATCAACTTGATACACAAAGTTCTGATGATACAAGTGCTTCCCAAGAAAATGACAATTTAAAAACAATCAATGCACCAATGGTTGGCACATTTTATAAATCACCTTCACCAGAGGAAAGTCCATATGTTCAAATAGGAGATTCTGTTTCAAACGAATCAACAGTATGTATTTTGGAAGCTATGAAATTATTTAATGAAATACAAGCAGAAGTCACAGGGGAAATTACTGAAATACTAGTAGAAGACGGTCAAATGGTAGAGTATGGCCAACCGTTATTTAAGGTGAAATAATGAATAAAATTTTAATTGCAAATAGAGGGGAAATTGCTGTAAGAATTATTCGAGCCTGTCACGATTTAGGTTTACAAACTGTGGCAATATATTCTGAAGGAGACAAAGACGCATTACATACTCAAATTGCTGATGAAGCATATTGTGTCGGTCCCACTCAATCTAAAGATTCTTACCTAAATATCCCTAATATTTTATCTATCGCGACTTCAACAGGATGTGATGGGGTTCACCCTGGATATGGTTTTCTAGCAGAAAACGGTGATTTTGCTGAACTTTGTGAAGCATGTCAACTTAAATTTATTGGCCCAAGTTATGAGTCCATACAAAAAATGGGTATCAAAGATGTCGCTAAAGAAGAAATGAAACGCGCTGAGGTTCCTGTAGTTCCTGGAAGTGAAGGGTTAGTTAAAGATATTAAAGAAGCGAAGAAAATTGCAAAAGATATAGGATATCCAGTCATTATCAAAGCTACTGCAGGCGGTGGTGGCAAAGGTATACGTGTTGCACGTGATGAAAAAGAATTGGAAACTGGCTTCAAAATGACTCAACAAGAAGCAGAAACTGCTTTTGGTAACAATGGATTATATCTTGAAAAATTTATTGAAAACTTTAGACATATCGAAATACAAGTAATTGGAGACAGTTATGGTAATGTCATCCATCTAGGTGAGCGTGATTGTACCATACAAAGACGTATGCAAAAACTTGTAGAAGAAGCACCGTCACCAATCTTAAACGATGCTAAACGGCAAGAAATGGGTAATGCAGCAGTAAGAGCAGCAAAAGCTGTAAATTATGAAAACGCTGGAACAATTGAATTTATTTATGATTTGAACACGCATGAATTTTATTTTATGGAAATGAATACACGTATTCAGGTAGAACATCCAGTTACAGAAATGGTAACTGGTATTGATTTAGTAAAACTACAACTTAAAGTAGCGATGGGTGAAAAGTTACCATTCACACAAAAAGATATTGAAATCAAAGGACATGCAATTGAATTTAGAATTAACGCTGAAAATCCTTATAAAAACTTTATGCCTTCACCAGGTAAAATCACACAATATCTAGCACCGGGTGGTTTTGGCGTAAGAATTGAATCAGCATGTTATACTAATTATACAATCCCTCCATACTATGATTCTATGGTAGCAAAATTAATTGTTCATGAACCATCAAGAGATGAAGCAATTATGACAGGATTGAGAGCGTTAGGTGAATATTTAGTATTAGGCATTGACACTACAATTCCATTTCATATTCGCCTACTAAATAACGATATATTTAGAAGTGGTGAATTTAATACTAATTTCTTAGAAACTTATAACATAATGGATGAATAAACTAAATAGGAGGTTTGTGAAATGGTCAAAGTAACAGAATCATCACATTCCAATTTAGGAAAAATAGAAATTGCACCTGAGGTTTTGACTGTTATTGCAAGTATAGCAACCTCAGAAGTAAAAGGCTTAGAAGGTCACTTTAAAGAAATAAAGGACTTAAGTGTTGAGAAAATTACAAAAAAACAATTGGCACGTGGTATTAAAGTAGATACTAAAGATGATGGTATTCATATTGATGTATATTGCTCATTTTCATATGATATTAATATCTCAGAAACAGCAAGAAAAATACAAAATGCCATATACAATTCAATATCTACGATGACAACGATCATACCAAGTCAAATTAATGTTCACATTACACATATCGTATCTACAAATTAAATATAGCACTTTGACTTTAATGCGGTCATAAAACTGAGTTCTATAATCAAGAGATTAACAAAATTCTATTTTATATTAGTCATAAAGCGTACAATGCTAAAAGGAGTTTATAATGAGTCGAAAAGAATCAAGAACACAAGCCTTTCAAACACTATTTCAATTAGAAATGAAAAATAGTGATTTAACGATTGATGAAGCAATTAGTTTTATTAAAGATGATAATCCTGATTTAGAGTTTGATTTTATTAATTGGCTAGTTACAGGCGTAAAAGATCATGAATCTGTATTAGATAATAAAATTGCACCACATTTAAAAGATTGGACAATAGATAGATTATTGAAATCTGACCGAATTATTTTAAGAATGTCAACTTATGAATTACTAAATAGTGAAACGCCACAAAAAGTAATTATCAATGAAGCGGTTGAATTAGCAAAACAATTCAGTGATGATGAACATTATAAGTTTATCAATGGTGTGTTGAGTAATATTGAGTAAAAGAGTGATATAATATGTCAGATTATTTAAGCGTTTCAGCTTTAACTAAATATATTAAATATAAATTTGATCAAGATCCGCACTTACAGACTGTCTTGCTTAAAGGTGAACTTTCTAACTTTAAAAAACATAGTAGTGGTCATCTCTATTTTAATGTTAAAGATAATAATAGTGTCATCAGTGCAATGATGTTTAAAGGAAATGCTTCAAAAATTGACTTCGAACCTAAAGAGGGTGATGAAGTTTTGTTAGAAGCGCGTGTTTCTGTATATGAAAGACGTGGTAATTATCAAATTTATGTTAATAAAATGCATATAGATGGTATTGGTAATTTATATCAAAAATTAGAACAGTTAAAAAAGAAATTAACTAAAGATGGTTATTTTGATCAAAACCATAAAAAGATTATTCCTAAGTTTCCTAAAAAAATCGCTGTGCTGACTGCAGGCACGGGTGCAGCGATTAGAGATATCCATACTACTATTAATAGTCGATATCCTTTAGTTGAACAAATACAAATCAACACTTTAGTACAAGGTGAGCAGGCTAAGTATGATATCATTGAAAAAATAAAACAAGCTGATGATTTAAATGTAGATACTATAATCATTGGTCGTGGTGGTGGTTCTATAGAAGATTTATGGAACTTCAACGAAGAAGATGTTGTCAAAGCGATTTATGCGTGTGAAACGCCAATCATATCAGCAGTAGGCCACGAAACAGACTTTACGCTTAGTGATTTTGTAGCAGATGCACGTGCTGCTACACCTACACAAGCAGCAGTGATGGCAACACCTGATCAATATGAATTGAGGCAATATATTCAACAACAAAAACTTTCTTTAACCAGGTTTATGAAACAACAGATTCAACATCAAAAGCAGTATTTAGAACACGTTGCTTCATATTACAAATTTAAAACACCAACCTTGTTATATGATCAACAGATTCAAAAACGGGATGACTTAGAGAAACAGCTTAATTTAGCTGTTACTTTTAAAGTTAATCAACATAAGCAAAAGCTAGAGTTAATAAAACAAAGTTTCAACTTAAAACATTTCAAACAAAATATTCAAAGAGAACAA
The DNA here is from genome assembly GCF_017891705.1 of Staphylococcus sp. GDY8P196P. Taxonomy (NCBI): domain Bacteria; kingdom Bacillati; phylum Bacillota; class Bacilli; order Caryophanales; family Staphylococcaceae; genus Staphylococcus; species Staphylococcus sp. GDY8P196P. The sequence continues at coordinate 117,329 of NZ_JAESJS010000009.1, forward strand.
ACAACTATCAATCAAAAACAAACGAATCTTGTAAAATTAATGAATCATCTTATTGTAAAACAAAGAAATAATTTAACTAATAAAATAGAGAATTTGAATAATCTTAGTCCAACCAATACAATGTTACGTGGTTATACAATTGTGAACAAGCAAGATAAAATAGTTACTAGTACTAGCGATTTAGCTGAAAATGATAATATTGTATTAACGATGAAAGACGGTTCTGTTGATGCACAAGTTATGAAAGTAAGGTGTAATGATGACGAATAAATCACAAAGTTTTGAAGAAATGATGAAAGAATTAGAAAGTATAGTTCAAAAACTAGATAATGAAAATGTTTCTTTAGAAGAATCTTTAAACTTATACCAAAGAGGTATGACATTATCAGCAAATTGTGATGAAACATTGAAAAATGCTGAAAAAAAAGTGAACGAATTGATGTCTGAAGAAAATGTTGAAGGCGATGAAGAAACTGAAAAGGAAGAAAATCATGATGAATCATAAAATAGACAATTTAACTGACGAAATTAATGAATTATTACAAAATTCAATTCCGAATTCATCACTGAATACAGATTTAGAACATAGCATGAGATATTCGTTAGAAGCAGGCGGCAAACGAATTAGACCTGTTTTACTTTTATTAACATTGGAAATGCTAGCATCAGATTATAAACTTGGTTACGCTTCAGCACTTGGATTAGAAATGGTACATACGTATTCTCTTATTCATGATGATTTGCCTGCAATGGATGATGATGATTATCGAAGAGGTAAATTGACAAATCATAAAGTCTACGGTGAATGGAAAGCAATACTAGCAGGTGATGCATTACTCACTAAAGCATTTGATATCATTGTTAACGACGACAAACTGAAAGATAATGTCAAAATAAAACTGATTAAACGCTTATCATCTGCAAGTGGACATTTAGGTATGGTAGGTGGTCAAACACTCGATATGCAAAGTGAAGGTGAAGGATCTTCGGTAGACCTAAATACTTTAGAACATATCCATCAAGCTAAGACAGGTGCGCTATTAAAATTTGCAGTAATGGCAGCTGTTGATATTGCCGAGGCTGAACCAAGTGTAGCTAATTTATTAGAAAAATTTAGTGAACATTTAGGATTAATGTTCCAAATAAAAGATGATTTATTAGATATTTATGGAGACGAAGCGAAACTAGGTAAATCTACAGGTAGTGATCTTGAAAGTGATAAAAGTACTTACGTCTCATTATTAGGTCAAAACGGGGCAGAAGATAAGCTGAAATCACATACTGAATCTGCATATGCGTGTTTAGCTCGTTTACCTGAACAATATGACACAAGTAATCTAAAATATATCGTAGAATTATTCAATTATAGAGAATCATAATCAGACGTAGATTCTGTTTTTACAGATTTTATAAAATTTCTACCATTAAATTATGCTAAATCATGCTACTTTTCGTAGCGTGATTTTTTATTTATAAAAATTTATAATTTTATAAATAAATATTCATTTGTTACTAAAATAGTATCGGTATAAGTGATTCAAAATTTAATTATGGCTTATTTTTAATTCACTTCGAAAATAGACAGGCAGTATACACAACAGTCAATAAAAGTATTTCTGTTAAATTAACTTTAGTAGTAGTATCATTGTCCATGTGTTAAAATCATTGTATAAATATTCGTTTACAGAGGTGCTATACATGGCAAAAAAATCAGTAAGACATATTAAAATAAGAGAAATTATATCTAATGAAAAAATTGAAACCCAAGATGAACTGGTAAAGCGTTTAAATGAATATGAGTTAAATGTTACCCAAGCAACTGTTTCTCGCGACATTAAAGAATTACAGTTAATAAAGGTCCCTACACCTTCTGGTCAATATGTTTATAGTTTACCTAATGACAGAAAATATCATCCTTTAGAAAAACTTGGTCGTTATTTAATGGATTCATTTGTAAATATTGATGGTACTGGAAACCTTTTAGTACTTAAGACCTTACCTGGTAACGCTCAATCAATTGGGGCAATTTTAGATCAAATAGACTGGGATGAAGTGTTGGGCACAATTTGTGGTGATGATACATGTTTAATTATATGCAGAGATGAATCAGCCAGCGAAAAAATCAAAACACGTATCTTTAATCTATTATAAGTATAAGGAAGTGATTATAAATGCTACAAACCTTATCAATTAAACAATTCGCAATTATAGATGAATTAGAAGTAAACTTTGGTGATGGCTTAACTGTTTTGAGTGGCGAAACTGGTGCTGGTAAATCAATTATTATAGACGCGATTGGTCAATTAATTGGTATGCGTGCTTCATCAAACTATGTTAGACATGGTGAAAAAAAAGCTGTTATTGAAGGAATTTTTGATATAGATAATAGTAAAGAAGCCATTTCGATACTTCATGATTTATCTATCGATATCGATGAAGACTTTTTATTAGTAAAAAGAGAAATATTTAGCTCAGGTAAGAGTATTTGTAGAGTTAATAATCAAACAGTTACTTTACAAGATTTGAGAAAAATAATGCAAGAATTATTAGATATACATGGGCAACATGAAACACAAACATTATTAAAGCAAAAATATCATTTACATTTATTAGATAATTATGCCGAAAATACATATAAATCACTGCTTGAATCGTATGTTGATACTTTTGATAAATATAGCGCTAAGAAAAAAGAATTAGCAGATTTAGAGTCAGCCGATCAAGCGTTATTACAACGGTTAGACTTGTTAAAATTTCAATATGAAGAATTACAAGAAGCGAATCTTATTGAAAACGAAGTCCCTCAACTTGAGAGCGATATCAAACGTATTCAAAATTCAGAAAGTCTCAGTTTAGCCTTAAACAATGCACACGTCACGTTGACAGATGAGCATGCCATTACAGATCGTTTATACGAATTGAGTAATCAGTTACAATCAATTAGTGAAATTTTACCTGATAAATATGATGAACTAAAAGAAGATGTCGACCAATTTTATTACACACTTGAGGATGCTAAACATCAATTGTACGATGATTTAACGAATACAGAATTTGATGAACAATATTTAAATGAATTAGAATCTAGAATGAATTTATTAAATAGTTTGAAACGTAAATATGGTAAAGATGTTAATGAACTAATTATGTATCAAGATAAAATGGCTGACGAAATTAATAAGATTGAAAATTATGAAGAAAGTACTGCTCAATTACGTCAAGAAATCGATGATTTATATAAAAATGTTATGGAATTAGGAGAAAAGTTATCGCAAGAAAGAAGAAATGTTGCACAAACATTGCGTAATCATATTGTAGATGAAATTCAAAACCTTCAGATGAATGATGCTAATTTAGAAATTTCATTTAAACCTTTAGATAAACCGAACCGAGAAGGAATAGAATTTGTGGAATTTTTAATCAGTCCAAATAAAGGCGAACCCTTAAAGAGCTTAAATAAAATTGCTTCTGGAGGAGAATTATCAAGAATTATGTTAGCGCTAAAAACTATCTTTGTAAAAACAAGAGGGCAGACAGCGATTTTATTTGATGAAGTAGATTCTGGTGTATCTGGTAAGGCTGCCCAAAAGATGGCAGAGAAAATGAAAGGATTGGCTGAACACATACAAGTGATATGTATATCACATCTACCACAAGTTGCGTCCATGAGTGATCACCATTTATTTATTAGTAAAAATTCTAATGATGAACGAACAACAACACAAGTTAAAGAATTGACTGGAGAAGAACGTATTGATGAAGTAGCAAGAATGATTTCTGGTGCTACTGTGACAGAATTAACCAGACAAAATGCGAAAGAAATGATAGAGCAGAACCATAATTTAAAATAAAAATCTATATTCACTATTGTTAATACAAGTGCTAGCTGAGTTAGATAAATAATCAGTGAAGGATGTTGATTTTATGCGATTCCAACATTTAGTTGAACCATGTGAAACAATGAATGGAAATGTAGCCGTTTTATATGCAAATGATGAAAAAATGATATCAGTACTAGTTAAGGCTTTAAAATTAACTAACATAGATATTTTTATTTATGATACCCAAGACACTACGGAAATCATTCGTTCTTTTGATTTAGAACCTCAAATCTTAAACAGGATTCATGTGCTAACATTTTCAAGTGATTATCAATTACTTAAGCAATGTGCAGACGATTTATCGCAGGGTAAAGTAACTGTTTTAATGAAAGGAAAAATGAAAGCCACATCAATGATTTCTTTTATTTTAAGCAATAAAAATTTTATAGACCAATATGGATTTTTAAACCATGTCGCGTGTTTTAGTATACCTAATTACCATAAAACTTTAATGATTAGTGATGTAGCATATAATGTGGCACCATCAATAGAAGAAAAAAAGCAAATCATTAAAAATTTAACTACCCTTAGTAATACATTAGGTTACGATAAATTTAATATTGGATTATTATCTTCAGTCGAATATGCGTCTAAAAAGATACCATCATCTATTGATGCTGAAAAATTGAAAAATATTTTCAATCGAACTTCGGATGTATATGTAAAAGTAGATGGACCAATTCTATTTGATTATGCAATCAGTAAAAAAAGAGCGATTGAAAAAAATTACACATCAAATATTGCTGGTGATGTAGATGCACTTATCGTTTCAAATATAGATGTTGGGAGCGCTTTATTAAAATCTTTAACTCATTTTGGAAATGCTTCTGTTTCCAGTTTGTTACTCGGCGCAAAATTCCCAATTGTCTTCACGTCAAGGGCAGAAAGTAAGCAAAATAAGTTAATCTCCTTATTACTTGCTTTGAAAACACAAAATAAATTTAACCACTAAATAAATTTGAATTTTTACACTATTATTTAGGTTATTAATTTTATAATACTGAATTTTGATGTAAGATAGTAAAGGATATCAATTAATAGAAAATTTAATTGCTGTTGCACTTGTTTATGTAAAGTAAGTAACGATTTTCTATATAAGACTTATTGTAATAATAGTATCTATTCATATTTCATTATTTAAACATTTTACTGAAAGTATTCGTTTTTAAAAATTGGTGAAATGGAGTTATTTTAGTAAATTTCAAAAATTTGTATTGAAATCACTTTTAAAATTCAAAGGTGATTTTATTCGTATGTTTAAATTAATTAACATTAAACAATTCAGTTTGTTAAATACTTTAAACTTGCTATACAATTCTTTTATCAATGTTCTTTCAAATAAATATTAAACTGTAAACTATAGATTGAATTTTAAATACTATACGAATTTAATGTTTAAATATGATTTTTGACATAATACTAAGATTGCAGTTAGGAGCAAAAATATGGCAGATGAAAAATATGATTTAGTAATTTTAGGTGGAGGAACAGCTGGGTATGTATCAGCAATAAGAGCATCTCAATTAGGTAAAAAAGTTGCGCTTGTAGAAAAGTCACTTTTAGGAGGTACTTGCCTACATAAAGGATGTATACCAACAAAAGCGCTCTTAAAATCCGCTGAAGTATTAAGAACAGTTACAAATTCAAGTGAATTTGGTGTAGATATTGATGCATTTAAGTTAAATTTTTCAAGAATGCAAACGCGTAAAAATGAAGTAGTCCAACAAATGTTTAACGGTGTTGAACAACTTATGAAACATAATAAAATAGATGTGTTTAATGGTGTCGGACGAATATTAGGTCCATCTATTTTCTCACCTCAAAGTGGCACTATTTCAGTAGAATATGATGATGGTGAATCAGAATTAATTCCAAATAATAATGTATTAATTTGTACAGGATCATCTCCAATGCCCTTGCCTTTTTTATCTTTTGATGGCAACACTGTGTTATCTAGTGATGATATTTTGAAGTTAGATAAATTACCGCAAACACTTGCTATCATAGGAGGCGGAGTAATTGGTTTAGAATTTGCATCTTTAATGGTGGACTTAGGTGTAGAAGTTTCTGTTATCGAAGCAGGACCACGTATTTTGCCTACTGAAAGTAAATCAATAGCAAAAGCGTTGCAAAATGATTTAGAACAACGTGGCGTTAATTTTTATGTAGATGTCCAACTATCTGAAGAACATGTTTCTACTAAAGATAACAGTATTGAAATTCAAATCGAGGAAGAATTATTCGTTTTTGATAAATTATTAGTAGCCATAGGTCGTAAACCAAATACAACAGATATTGGATTAAACAACACAAAAATAAAACTGACGGATAAAGACCATATAGTCGTAAATGAATATCAACAAACAGAAGACAAACATATCTATGCTGCTGGAGATTGTATAGGTAAATTACAACTCGCACATGTTGGATCTAAAGAAGGCATAACAGCCATTGAGCATATGTTTGATGCTACACCAATCTCAGTAGACTATAATAAAATGCCAAAATGTGTCTATACACAACCAGAAGTTGCAAGTATTGGTCAAAATAAAGAATTAGCGAATGAGGAAGGATTCAAAACAAAAACATTTAAAGTTCCATTTAAGGCAATTGGAAAAGCAGTCATTGAAAATACAAAAAATTTGAATGGTTTTTGTGAAATTGTAATTGATCAAGAAAACGATAACGTCCTAGGTATAAATATGATTGGCCCCCACGTAACTGAGCTCATTAATGAATTATCATTATTTCAATTTATGAATGGTTCAACATTGGAATTAGGGTTAACTACACATGCACATCCGTCACTTTCAGAAGTGCTGATGGAATTAGGATTAAAAGTCGAAAATAGATCGATTCACGTTTAATTAAGGAGGATACAAAATGTTTGATTATAAATCAGTAGGTCTTGATACTTCTGAATTAAAATCTATGTATAAATGGATGGATTTAGGCCGAAAAATTGATGAGCGCATGTGGCTACTTAATCGTGCAGGTAAAATACCTTTTGTAATAAGCTGTCAGGGACAAGAAGCTACACAAATAGGTATGGCATTCGCAATGCAAGAAGGGGATATTTCATCACCTTATTATAGAGATCTTGCACTTGTTACATATTTAGGTATGACGCCACTTGATTCAATGTTAGCTGCTTTTGGTAAACGTGATGATATCAGTTCTGGCGGCAAACAAATGCCATCTCATTTTAGTAAAAAAGAAAAAGGAATTCTATCTCAAGGTTCACCAGTTGCTACACAAATATTACATGCAGTTGGTGCTGCACTAGCTTTAAAAATGGACAGTAAACAAAATATTGCAATAACTACTGTAGGTGAAGGAAGTTCTAACCAAGGAGATTTCCATGAAGGTTTAAACTTCGCTGGTGTACACAAATTACCTTTTATTTGCGTTATAGAAAATAATAAATATGCTATCTCTGTACCTGACTCATTGCAATATGGTGCTGAAAAATTATCTGATCGTGCTATTGGATATGGTATACATGGTGAACAAGTAGATGGCAATGATCCTATTGCAGTATATAAAGTTATGAAAGAGGCTCGTGAGCGTGCATTGAGTGGCGAAGGTTCAACTTTAATTGAAGCGATGTGTACACGTTTGACTGCGCATTCTTCTGATGATGATGATAAATATCGTTCACAAGAAGAACGTGAAGGATTAAAATCATTGGATTGTAATCAAAAATTCAAATCTTTCTTATTAGAAGAAGGAATTATTGATGAACAGTGGTTGGATGAAATAGAAAAAGAACATAAAGAAATTGTTAATCAAGCTACAAAAGAAGCTGAAAAAGCACCTTATCCATCACCAGAAGAAACTTACACACATGTCTACGAAGAAGGGAGCTTAAATAATGGCTAAATTATCTTATTTAGAAGCGATTCATCAAGGTCTAGACCAAGCAATGGAAAAAGACAATGATGTTTTTGTATTGGGTGAAGATGTAGGTAAAAAAGGTGGCGTCTTTGGTGTTACTCTAGGATTACAACAAAAATATGGGGAAGCACGTGTGTTAGACACGCCATTAGCTGAATCTAACATTGTGGGAACTGGTATAGGAGCAGCAATGATGGGTAAAAGACCAGTGGCAGAAATACAATTTGCAGAATACATTTTACCTGCTACCAACCAAATTATGAGTGAAGCTGCTAAGATGAGATATCGCTCAAATAATGATTGGCACTGTCCATTAACCATTCGTTCTCCATTTGGCGGTGGAATTCATGGCGCTTTATACCATTCTCAAAGTGTAGAATCTATTTTTGCATCAACACCTGGTCTAACAATAGTCATACCTTCTTCACCTTATGATGCAAAGGGGCTATTACTTGCTTCAATCGAATCTAATGACCCAGTCCTATACTTTGAACATAAAAAAGCATATCGTTTATTAAAAGAAGAAGTACCTGAGTCATATTATACGGTGCCAATTGGTAAAGCTGATGTAAAACGTGAAGGAGATGACATTACAGTATTTACCTATGGCTTATGTGTCAATTATTGTATACAAGCTGCTGATATGTTAATGGAAGAAGGCATCAATGTTGAAGTTGTAGATTTACGTACCGTGTATCCATTAGATAAAGATACAATTATTGAACGCGCGAAACAAACAGGTAAAATATTATTAGTTACTGAGGATAATTTAGAAGGAAGTATTATTTCTGAAGTAGCCGCTATTATTTCAGAAAACTGTTTATTTGACCTTGATGCACCGATTATGAGACTTGCCGGGCCAGATGTTCCATCAATGCCATTTGCACCGACGCTTGAAGATGAGTTTATGATAAATCCAGAAAAAATAAAAAACAAAATGCGTGAACTCGCAGAATTTTAAGGAGGCACAACCATGGAAATTAAAATGCCTAAACTCGGTGAAAGTGTACATGAAGGAACAATTGAACAATGGCTTGTTTCAGTAGGCGATAAAATAGAAGAATATGACCCACTTTGTGAAGTCATAACTGATAAAGTTACAGCAGAAGTGCCATCATCATTTGCAGGTACAATCCGTGAAATTATTGTGGAGGAAGGTACAACAGTTGAAGTAGGTGAAGTAATTTGTTACTTAGATACTGAAGAAGATGTATCAGATGAAAATACCGATAACGGTGCTACAAATGACCAACCTGAAGATGTAAAAGAAACATCACAAACTCAAGAGAGTAACTCAAATGTAAACAATAGCGAAAACGCTGCAGCTGATCAGCGCCCTCAAAATAATGGACGCTTTTCACCTGTAGTATTTAAACTAGCGTCTGAACATCAAATTGACCTTTCACAAGTTAAAGGAACTGGCTTTGAAGGAAGAGTAACTAAAAAGGACATAGAGAAAGCAATCAAAGAAGGTACCCATAAATTAGGTTCAGAAATCATCGCGCCTAAAGACTCACCTAAAGTCAATAAGCAAGTGCAATATAATGAACCCTCTCCGGGTTCAGCAATACCAGTAAATGGCGTTCGTAAGCAAATTGCTGAAAATATGGTCAACAGTGTTAATGAAATCCCACATGCTTGGATGATGGTAGAGGCAGATGCTACAAATCTAGTTAAAACAAGAAATTATCATAAAAATAGTTTTAAAGAAAATGAAGGTTATAACCTTACTTATTTTGCATTCTTTGTAAAAGCAGTAGCAGAAGGCTTAAAAGCATATCCTTTACTAAATAGCAGCTGGCAAAATTCTGAAATAGTAATGCATAAAGATGTTAATATTTCAATTGCAGTAGCTGATGAAGAAAAATTATATGTTCCAGTAATCAAAAATGCTGATGAAAAATCTTTAAAAGGCATTGCTAGAGAAATTAATGATTTAGCTCAAAAAGCACGTAATAAAAAATTAAGATCTGAAGATATGCAAGGTGGTACTTTTACAGTCAATAATACTGGTACATTTGGTTCAGTATCATCTATGGGAATTATCAATCACCCTGAAGCAGCAATACTTCAAATTGAATCTATTATCAAAAAGCCTGTCGTTATTGATGATATGATTGCAATTAGACATATGGTTAATTTATGTATTTCTATCGACCATCGTATATTAGATGGCTTGCAAGCAGGTAGATTTATGAATTTCGTCAAAACGAGAATCGAGCAATATTCTATAGAAAACACAAGTATTTATTAGTTTTGTAATATCGGTAAATACTATTAAATGTGATAAATAGTAAGTTAGAAATCAAATTTCATTATTTTGATTTCTAACTTTTTTATTTTAAAAACTTTATTATTGAAGGTTCCATGATGAACGAACTTGTTGTCAGATTAAACACACATGTTGAACTATTGTCTATATATTAGTAAAATGAAATTAATAAATTGATAACGAAAGGTGATTTGAATATGGATTTAAATTTTGATTTATATATGAATGATGTAGTAAGCCAAGCAAGAAATGAAATCGAAGAAGCAGGTTATGAACAATTAACGACAGCTGATGAAGTTGATAAAGTCTTAAATCAAGAAGGCACATCACTAGTAATGGTTAACTCAGTTTGTGGTTGTGCCGGTGGTATTGCTAGACCAGCAGCTACGCATGCATTACATTATGATAAATTACCAGACAGACTTGTAACAGTGTTTGCTGGACAAGATAAAGAAGCAACTCAACAAGCAAGAGATTATTTTAAAGGATATGCACCATCAAGCCCATCATTTGCATTAATAAAAAATGGTGAAATCACAAAAATGATAGAACGTCATCAAATCGAAGGCCACGATGTGATGGATGTTATTAATCAATTACAAAATTTATTTGATACTTATTGTGATGAAAGATAGAGGTTAACATCGATGATGCGATTAAATCCATATCGAATCGGATTTAGAACAATAAAAACTGCTGTAGGTATGGCACTAGGAATTATCATTGCTAAATTAATGGGGTTAGATAATTTTGCTTCTAGTGCCATTTTAGTGGTGCTTTGTATTAAACATACAAAAGTGCATTCACTACAAGCGATAATATCTAGATTTGTCTCTTGTATATTAATCCTTGTGATTGGCTCAATAGCTTTCAGTTATTTTGGTCAAAGCGCGATTATTTTAGGTGTGATCGTACTTTTATTTATACCGCTCACTGTTGTTTTTAAAGTACAAGAGGGAGTAGTTACAAGTTGTGTTATTTTGCTGCATGTATTTAATGCTAAAGTCATTGACATACACTTGTTTATCAATGAAATTTTATTGTTAATCGTTGGTCTTGGTATTGCATTTTTAATGAATTTAATCATGCCTAGTTTAGACTTTAAACTAAAACAATATAAAGAGGAAATAGAAAATCAATTCACAAAAATCTTTGAAACATTCAGTACTACTTGCAAAGCACCTAACCCTTCTTTAGATATGTCCTTCAATCAATTACAACTTACGATACAAAAAGCAAAATCAATTGCATTTAGAGATGTTAAAAATCATTTTGTACGTAATGAAAATTCTTACTATCATTATTTTGATATGAGAGAAGCACAGTTAGAATTATTAGAAAGAATGTCTAAAATGATACAAAACATTGAAACAAAAGACACATTATTAGATAAAATCAGCAGTTTGTTTTTAGAGGTAGCTCAAAACGTAAATAGTAATGATTATACTGCCTTACGCTTACATTCTCTTTATGAAATCAAATTAGAGTTAGATCAATTAGAGTTACCAAACTCACATGCTTCTTTCAGAACTAGAGCAAGCATTAAACAATTACTCAATGAATTAGAAGAATATTTAGAAGTTAAATCACAATTCGGATCCTTAAAATTACATAAAGATACAAAATCAACAATTTTTTCATAATATGCATAAATAATAATCACCTTGACCTAGGTAAAAGAAATGGCGCAATCACTTTCTTTTACCTAGGTCATTTTAATGTAAAAAAGCACAAAAAATGTACCATAAAGCAATATAATTTACATCGCTAAATGATACATGACACAATTTTAATTAATATTTATTTTCATTTTTTAATTTGTTAAAGGAACTATACTCGTCAAGATTAATGCAAGTACGACTGCTATCAACATAACTACAATTATAAATCTAAGCACTTTATTGTTATTCAAACTTAATTCCTCCAAAATATATCAAATGCGTTTTAAAAAGCAATATTGTACTGTGACTCATCCACAATATTTCAAGTCACTACTATTTTATCAATGTATATTATAACATAACTAGACGAATACGTATAAACATATTTGTTTTGCTAAGCTTTAAACTTATGTAAACTAAAATAAATTGTGATTATAGAAAAGGGGATTTATATGATAAATAAACAACGTCTATTAGAGACATTTTTAGAACTCGTTCAAATTGATTCTGAAAGTGGCAATGAACAGGATATCCAATACCATCTTAAAAAAATAATGGAACAGCAAAATATAGATATCTATGAAGATAAAGCCAGTATTCAAAATGATACTTTAGGTGCGAATAATTTAATTTGCACCTTAAAGGCAACGCCCAATTATGAACATCTTGAAAAAATATATTTCACAAGTCATATGGATACAGTTGTACCAGGTCAAAAAATCACACCAACTGTAAAGGATGATGGATACATATACTCAGATGGAACTACGATTTTAGGTGCAGATGATAAGGCTGGCTTAGCAGCTATTATAGAATTTATCCATGTTATTAATGAACAACATTTGCCTCATGGTCAAATTCAATTTGTTTTGACTGTTGGTGAAGAAATTGGCTTAGAGGGGGCGAAAGCAATAGATAAAACTTTACTAGATGCGAGTTATGGGTTTGCAATTGATGCAAGTGTTCCAGTTGGCACAACTGTAGTTGGTGCGCCAACTCAAATGAAACTGAATGCGACTATATTTGGAAAAACAGCGCACGCCAGTACACCTAACCATGGTATAAGCGCAATCAATGTAGCTGCAAAGGCAATTAGTGAAATGAACTTAGGTCGAATAGATGACTATACCACTGCAAATATTGGTCGTTTTGAAGGTGGTTCTGCTACCAATATTGTGGCAGAAAAAGTAACATTAAATGCAGAAGCACGTTCACATTCAGAAGAAAGTATCGTCAGACAAGTAAATCATATGAAATCTGTTTTTGAAACAACAGCAAAAAGGTATCATTGTCATGCCGAAGTAGAAATCATCAAAAGTTATCCAGGTTTTAAAATTTCTGATGATGCAGCGGTAACTTCTATAGCAAAATCTAGCGCTTTAGCTTTAGGTTTAGAAGCAAATACTGTCATTGCTGGTGGTGGATCAGATGGTAATATAATAAATCAACTTGGAATACCTACAGTCATTTTAGGTGTAGGTTATGAAAACATTCACACTACAGAAGAAAGAATTTCAATTGAATCTTTAAATCAGTTAGCTAGTCAACTTTTAAGTATTAACGACGTGCTTATTAAACAATCTATAAACTGATTAAGTGAATATAAAGATACCTTTGTGATACAATATACTAGAAAACTTTAATAAGAGAGGTTAGTTAAATGACACAACAAATAGGTGTAGTAGGTTTAGCCGTAATGGGTAAAAACCTTGCTTGGAATATTGAATCACGTGGATACAGCGTATCAGTTTTTAACCGTTCTTCAGAAAAAACAGATGAAATGGTAAAAGAATCTGAAGGAAAAAACATACATCCAACATATTCAATGGAAGAATTTGTAAATTCCTTAGAAAAACCCCGTAAAATACTACTAATGGTAAAAGCAGGAACAGCTACAGATGCAACAATTGATACGCTTTTACCATTATTAGACGATGATGACATTTTAATTGATGGTGGAAATACTAATTATCAAGATACAATTAGACGAAACAAAGCACTCGCTGAAAGTGGTGTTAATTTCATTGGTATGGGTGTATCTGGTGGTGAAGTTGGTGCATTAACAGGACCTTCACTTATGCCTGGTGGACAAGAAGCAGCTTTTAATAAAGTGAGTCATATATTAGAAGCTATATCAGCAAAAGCAAAAGACGGTGCTCCATGTGTAGCCTATATTGGACCAAATGGTGCCGGACATTACGTTAAAATGGTCCATAATGGTATAGAATATGCTGACATGCAATTAATTGCAGAAAGTTATGCAATGATGAAAGACTTACTAGGTATGTCACATGAAGATATCGCTCAAACATTTAAGGACTGGAATGCTGGGGAATTATCTAGTTATTTAATAGAAATAACTGGTGATATTTTCAATAAATTAGATGATGAAACAAATGGCCCATTAGTTGAACAAATACTAGATACAGCTGGCCAAAAAGGTACTGGTAAATGGACATCTATCAATGCTTTAGAACTAGGAATACCTTTAACAATAATCACTGAATCTGTATTTGCTCGTTTTATTTCTTCAATTAAAGAAGAACGTGTAAATGCTTCTAAACAATTAAATGGACCTAGTGCTAAATTTGAGGGTGATAAAGAAGCATTCCTTGAAAAAATCCGCAAAGCACTTTATATGAGTAAAATCTGTTCTTACGCGCAAGGTTTTGCTCAAATGAGAAAAGCTAGTGAAGACCATGCATGGAATCTTCAATTAGGTGAACTTGCTATGATATGGCGTGAAGGTTGTATAATCCGTGCGCAATTCTTACAAAAAATTAAAGAAGCGTATGATAATGATAGTGAATTACAAAACTTACTATTAGATCCTTATTTCAAAGACATCGTTACAAATTATCAAGATGCTTTACGTGACGTTGTAGCAACAGGCGTACAAAATGGCGTACCAACACCTGGTTTTTCTGCAAGTATTAACTATTATGACAGTTATCGTTCAGAAAATTTACCAGCTAACTTAATCCAAGCACAACGCGATTATTTTGGTGCACACACATATGAGCGAAAAGACCGTTCTGGCATTTTCCATACACAGTGGATTGATGAATAATTTAGATGTTTTATAACATTCATGTTCTGATATAATTATCTCAGATGAAACTAAAAAATTACCAAAAACATAAGTAATTCTAACTAAAGCGTGTTAAATGTCATTAAAATTAACGATGGATTGACCTCAATTAGTGAAGATCATAATAAAAACACTTTCGTTAAATTCATAATATAAAATGAATTTATACGGAAGTGTTTTTTCTATAAATAAAATTACTTATTCAATCGAATTTAAAAATAAAGTTATTGTTTAGCTGATTTATTTAAAATGAAATATTTATGTATAAACTAAATGTCTTTTTTAAATCATACCTATTTCATTTGGAAGCGATTACGCTAAACTTTTGACTTTTATACATACATTAATTAACCTAATAATATATGTAATTAATTCTTTTATATTTAATATTGTATTAACCTATAACAATGAAATATTCGCTACTGCTTGTCATGCAAATATTTTATGACAATACAACTCATAGGTAACACTTCAAATATTAATAATGAACGGATTTAACGAATTCAATACTTTTGAAGGGGGATTTATATGAACAGGGAATGGTGGAAAGAAGCAATCGCTTACCAAGTTTATCCAAGAAGCTTTAATGATACAAATAACGATGGTATCGGAGATTTAAAAGGTGTGATAGAAAAATTAGATTACTTAGATGATTTAGGCATCGATGTTATTTGGCTTAGCCCAATGTATAAATCTCCAAATGATGATAATGGTTATGACATTAGTGACTATAAAGATATTATGGATGAGTTTGGTACTATGGAAGATTTTGATCAATTACTATATGAAGTACATCAAAGAGATATGAAATTAATATTAGATTTGGTCGTAAACCATACATCAGATGAACATCAGTGGTTTATAGAATCAAAATCAAGTAAAGATAATCCTAAACGTGACTGGTATATCTGGAGAGATCCGAAACCAGATGGTTCAGAGCCAAATAATTGGGAAAGTATATTTAATGGATCTACATGGGAATTTGATGAACATACAGGTCAATATTATTTTCATTTATTCAGTAAAAAACAACCAGATTTAAACTGGGAAAATAAAGAAGTGAGAAATGCTATTTTTGAAATGATGAATTGGTGGTTTAATAAAGGTATAGATGGTTTTAGAGTAGATGCAATAACACATATTAAAAAAACATTTGAAGCTGGTGACTTAAAACTACCAGAAGGAAAAGATTATGCGCCAGCATTTGAAGTGGATATGAATCAACCTGGCATACAAACTTGGTTACAAGAAATGAAAGATAAATCTTTAAATCATTATGATATTATGACTGTAGGGGAAGCAAACGGCGTCAGTCCAGATAATGCTGAACCATGGGTAGGTGAGTCAACTGGTAAGTTCAATATGATTTTTCAATTCGAACATTTAAGTTTATGGAATTCAGGTGATGTTAAATTTGATGTCAATGCCTATAAAAATGTGTTAAATGAATGGCAAAAAAAGCTTGAAAATGTTGGTTGGAATGCATTATTTATTGAAAATCATGATCAGCCAAGACGTGTATCAACTTGGGGAGATGATTCGCATTATTGGTTTGAATCTGCTACAAGTCATGCAGTCGTTTATTTTTTACAACAAGGTACACCCTTTATCTATCAAGGGCAAGAAATTGGTATGACCAATTATCCATTTGATGATATTAAAACTTTTAATGATGTTGCAGTAGTCAATGAATACCAAATTGTCAAACAGCAGGGTGGCGACGTATCCAAACTTTTAGATAAACATAAAAAAGAAAATAGAGATAATTCACGAACGCCTATGCAATGGAATAGTTCTAACTTTGCAGGATTTTCAGACGTAACGCCTTGGTTCCCTGTAAATCCAAACTATAAAACGATTAATGTTGCACAACAACAACAAGACCCAAATTCAATATTAAATTTCTATAAAGCTTTAATAAAATTAAAAAAATCTCAAGATATTTTTACATATGGAACGTTTAATCTAGTTGATTCAGAAAATAGTCAAGTATTTGCATATACACGAGAATTAGATGGTCAAAGTGTACTAATTGTTGGTAATTTAACAAATCAAGAAGCTAAATTATACTTTGATATGAACGTGATAGAAGAAAATATCTTACTACACAACTATAAAAACAATACTATTGATTTTGAAAATATCCAACCATACGAAGCATTTGTAATTAAATTATAAAACATTTTCGATTTACCACATTAAATAGTATTACAAACGCAAAAATAGCGAGTAAGCAACTCAATTAATAATAAGTTTGCTTACTCGCTATTTGTTATTTAAGCATTTTGTGTATTGTTATTCAAGTATGTCATATTGCTCTTGATCAACAGGCATCCATAATTGAACTTTAGTGAATGGATCATCGAATGAAATATCAAATGGATAAACTTCAACGTACAAACTATTATGTTCATAGGGTAAAGTCATCTGCAGGCTAGTCTCAATATAATACCAAGCTTCATTGACGACATAATCCATCTCACCTTGCAAATTAAATTTAGCATATTGTCTTTCAGGTAAGTAACGACTTTCTAGATGAGCTGGGTATCTTTCACTTGGCACGCCAACAAAAATTTCCATACCATGATCAAGTGGACAATTAACCACAAATAGCTCATGTGGACTCGTATCATTATATCGTTGTAATTCCTTAACTTTATCGTCAATTAATAAATCTTCTAAAAAATCAGGCACTTTAAATGGGTTGTCAATCTCGTCTGAATTCAAAAATTTAGCATAACCCACTAAAGATAAGCCTTGTGTATCTTCTAAACGATACGTATAAGGCGCACGTTCTGTAGTAGTAAGTTTAATATAAAGTCTTGGTTGCATTTTTAAATCGTCTCGTTTTGTATTGACTTGAATAGGAGAAACACCATGAAAATCACTAAAATCATTAGCAAAATCATTAGCATCTTTATAGCTATACTTTTTTGCAACATCTACCAAGCGAGCTGAACCACTTAAAATGTCTTGAGCAGCTAAAGTCAATCTTCTTGACCTTGCATATTCTGTTGGCGATTGACCTACAATCATTTTAAATGATTGATCAATATGAAATGGTGAAAGACCAACGTAATCACTAAGTGCTTGCAAATGTAAAGGTTCTAGCAAATGATCTTCAATATATACAATTGCCTGTTGGATTTGCTTGATAACGTCCAAAACTTTCACTCCTAAATTATAACTAAATACAATTAAATATGTACCTCGTTACTTTTCTATACACTATGTTATGAATCATTGTTGATTAGTTCTATTTTACATCATTTTTATATGACTTACATCTCAAAAATATTAAATAGGGTAAAATGTAAACAATCTAAAATTGTATATTCATAGTTTAATCAATAGTCTAAATCATAACACAAATAGGGTATAATAAAAAAGCAACAACACAAGCATAAATAGAAACTTGTATCATTGCCTTATTTTTAATTAGTTACATGTTAACTAATGAATATCGTCCCACCAGTGGAAACCATCTCTACTTAATAGTAAATCACTTGCTAATGGACCATTTGTTCCAGCTGTATAATTAGGGAATTCAGGTTCATTTTGGTTCCATTCTTCTTGAATTGCATCAACGAATTTCCAAGTTGATTTTAATTCTTCCCAATGTGTAAAGTTAGTTGCATCTCCATTTAAACAGTCAAATAATAAATTTTCATAAGCATCAACCGTATTCATTTTATCTTGCGCGCTCATTGCGTACGATAGTTGTACTGGCTCAGTTTCAATGCCTTGTACATTCTTTTTAGCATTTAAGTGTAAGGAGACACCCTCATTTGGTTGTATGTTAATAACTAGGAGGTTGGAATCTAATTTTTTATCTGTTTTATAGTATAGGTTCATTGGAACTTCTTTGAATTCGACAACTACTTGAATCGTTTTACTTTTCATTCGTTTACCAGTTCTTATATAGAACGGTACACCAGCCCATCTAAAATTATCAATCGTTAGTTTACCTGAAACAAAAGTTGGTGTGGTAGAATTTTCTGCTACACGATCTTCATCTCTATAACGTTTTACTTGCTGACCTTCAATGACACCTTCATCATATTGACCACGAACAAAATTTTGCCGAACTTCTTCTGGTTCTAATTTACGTAAAGATTTTAAAGCTTTAACTTTTTCTGCTCTGATATCTTCACTATTTAAACTAATAGGTGCTTCCATTGCGAGTAAGGCAACCATTTGTAACATATGGTTTTGAACCATATCTTTTAATGCGCCGCTAGATTCGTAGTAGCCACCTCTGTCTTCAACACCAAGCACTTCCGATGAAGTAACTTGAATGTTAGAAATGTATTTATTATTCCACAATGGTTCGAACATTGCGTTGGCAAAACGTAATACCTCAATATTTTGAACCATATCTTTGCCTAGATAATGATCAATACGGTATATTTCTTCTTCTTTAAATGAACGACGTAATTGTTCATTTAATTTTTCAGCAGATTCTAAATCTGAGCCAAATGGTTTTTCAATTACTAGGCGTTTAAAACCTGTTGTATCTGTTAATCCAGAAGATTTTAAATAGTCAGATATAACACCAAAGAAATTTGGAGCCATAGCTAAATAAAAGAGTCTATTACCTTGCAATTGGAAATCATGATCTAATTTATTACTGAATTCTAATAGTGATTGATAACTCGCTTCATCACTTACATCGTGTTTATGATAAAATACGTGTTCCATAAATTTATCTAAGTGTTTAGTATCTTTAACATGTTCTTGAATTGACGACTTCACTTGACTACGGAAATCATCGTTTGTTAAATCTCTTCTACCAATTCCAACGATTGCAATGTGCTCATTCAAATTTTCTTGTTGGTATAAATGGAATAATGATGGAAATAATTTTCTGTGACTAAGATCACCAGTTGCTCCAAAAATAGTAATTAAGCATGGGATATCTTTATTTCTAGTATTCAAGATCAAAACCTCAATTCTTTATTAAATCTGTATTTATTATAGACCAATATACCAGTATCTTCCCACAATTTTGCTTGTAATATCATATTTTATTATATTTTTAATACTTTTATATGATAAAATATGAACAAGAAGAGGAGGCATATGCATGGAAATTACGTTTTTTGGGACAAGTGCTGGTCTGCCAACTAAAGAAAGAAATACGCAAGCGATTGCATTAAATTTGGAACCATACTCTAACAGCATATGGCTTTTTGATGTTGGTGAGGGCACACAGCATCAAATATTACATCATTCAATTAAATTAGGTAAAGTTGATCACATTTTTATCACGCATATGCACGGAGATCATATATTTGGCTTACCTGGCTTGCTAACAAGCCGATCTTTCCAAGGAGGTGAAGGTAAACCGCTTACGATTATTGGCCCCAAAGGTATTAAATCATATATAGAAACAACTTTAACTTTATCAGAATCAAAATTAAATTATCCTATTACCTATATTGAGATTGAGGAACAATTGTCCTATCAACACAATGGATTTAATGTTGAAGCACATATGTTAAATCATGGTATTCCTTCATTTGGATATAGAGTGGAAGCACCATATAAATCTGGTAAAATAAATGTTGAAGCACTTAGAAGCATCGGATTAGAACCCGGCCCTAAATATCAAGATGTAAAAAACAATGAAACATTTGAATATAAAGGTGAAATCTACAACTCCAAGGACTTTAAAGACGACGCAGTTAAAGGTCCAGTAGTAGCAATATTTGGAGACACTATGCCTTGTAAAAACGAATTATTAATTGCACGTGATGCAAATATCATGGTACATGAAAGTACATATATAGAAGGAGATAAATCATTGGCTAATAGTTATCACCATAGTCATATTGATGATGTTTTTGAATTGATAAGAGAAGCCAATGTCGACTACAGTTTAATCACACATATTAGTAATCGTTATACTAAAGAAGAAGTATGTGAAATTAGTAAATCACTTAAACTTTTAAGTGATACACCACCATTTAATTTTGTTAATGACTTTGATGCTTGGCAATTTTAAAAATGAAAAGTGGGGCAGTTATCTAAAAATTGATGTATTCCAAAACGAGTCTTAATAATAAACTTTGGAAGTATTTTACAATTTAGATTACTGTCCCACTTATCTATAATAATTTAATTTTTTTAAAAGATATTAATCATTGTCTTGGTTGGATAATTCAATACTTCTATTAACTGCAGAACGTAAACAATCTTCGAATATAGCCTCTATATCATGATCTGCAAGTGCATTAAGTCCTGCTTGTGTTGTACCACCTTTAGAAGTGATATTTTTTCTTAACTGCTCCATACTCAATTCTGAACGTTCTATCATTTTACTCGTTCCTATAATTAAATTCCGAATCGATTCTTCTACTTGTGATTTTTCTAAACCTAAACGTGTACCTGCTGTAACATATTGCTCAAAGACATGGTATAAAAATGCTGGACCGCTTCCAGTAATCGCTGTTACTTGATGTAAATTATCTTCTGAAACTTCTATCGCAGAACCAAATGCATTTATTAAACTATCAACTTCTTCTTTTGATTTAGCGCCAAAATTATTGGAAAAGCTAATGCCAGTAACTGAATGTCCGACATGTGCATTTGTGTTTGGCATGATACGCGCAATTGGATTATTAGAAGCCAATTTTTCACGAATATAGCTAATCGGTAAACCAGCCATAATAGAAATGAATTTATTCTTTTCTGCAATATATGGTTTGATACGGTCTGCTAACTCATCAAAATCATATGGTTTCGTTCCTAAGAATACATAATCTGCATCTTCTAACAATGCCGCATCATCATAGCTATAGTTCACACCTAACTCGTCAGCATATTCTTTTAATGCAACTTCATTCGAACGATTCGTTAAATAAATATTTTTAGAATCAATCACTTTTGAACTAACGATACCTGTAAAAATTGCATGCGCCATATTTCCGGCACCATAAAATACTAGTTTCATGTGAAGACTTCACTTCCTCTTTGCTTTTTATGTTTCCATACTAACATAGTTTTAAATTATGGCTAAGAATTTTTAAAGATCTATAGTAAAATATCATTTACACTCATATACTTAAACTATGAATTTAAAGCTAGGAGAATTTACTATGATAGGTAAACATTTTATATTAACAGGTGGTACAAGTGGATTAGGAAAAGCCATATTAAAAACATTATTAACTAAAAAAGTACATGTTACGGTACTTGCACGAAATCCAGAGAAATTAAAACAATTTAAAACACAATATAACACAGAACATCTTAATATCATTAAATGTGATTTACAATCACAACAGGAAATCATGGATTTAAAAAATTACTTTCAACACCAAACGATTGATGGACTCATCTATTGTTCTGGTCTTGGGTATTTTAAATCCATTGAAGACCATACATCTGTTGAAATGTTTGAAACATATAAGTTGAATGTATTGCATTTTAATCTATTAATGAAAGTTGTACAACCGGCTTTCTCTAAAAATCCAATTATCGTTGGTATAGGTAGTCAAGCTGCCTTTATAAGCCAAGGTTATGCTGCACATTATGGTGCAAGTAAAGCGGCTTTCAATCAATTATTAAATGCACTGCGCATTGAAAAACCAAATTATCATATTATGACAGTTAATACAGGGCCAATAGCGACGCCATTCCATGAAAAAGCAGATCCATCAATGAAATTTGCTAAAAAATACAGAGATATAATGCTTGATCCCGAAAAACTAGCAAACCAAATTATCGAAGGTATAATTAGGCAAAAATTAGAAATTAATCAACCTAGATGGATGCATAATTTACTAAAAATTTATCAATTAATGCCACGCTTTATAGAAAAAAACCTCACTTCATTATTTAAAAACAAAAGGTAACGCTACTTCAAAAATGAGAAATTGTCATTTTGACAATAGCATTAAAATAGAAGATAGCAATAATGGTGTTACGGATAATTAAGCTTTTAATATAAAAACGTCAATTTCTATAAAATCACAATAGAAATTGACGTTTTGGCTTTGATTGAAGTTATTTATTTTTTAGCTTTCGGTCTTAGAAACAACCTCGTTTATACAATTAAAACTTTAATATTTTCAATTTTTCGCATACATACATATTGGAAACAAGTAAAAGAGATTTATTTTAAATGTTGGGTATACTCTAAATTTTTCACACGCTCTTGTGCTGCTTTTAAAGCTTCTAAACTTATGTCTTTTGAACGTTGATAATTTTTTACATTTTCATCAAGTTGATCTGTACTACTTGCACCAACAATGATAGAACCTAAAGCATCATGAGACGTTAAATAATTAAACGTAAGTGCAGTTAAATTACTTTCTATTTCTTTTATGGATGCAATTGTTTCGCCGAGTTCTTGATAAGTATAGTCAAAAATACCTTCACTAAATTTTGAATCTAACACATTATTACTTTTAGCAGTTAATAATCCTTTAAACACTGGACCGCGAGCTAATACTTTAACTTTTTTAGCATGTACATCATCTAAAAGTTGTTCCGGTCTGTTATCAATTAAATTAAATTGAGACATTAGCGTTTCGATATCGCTATGTTTTAAATAGTAATCGATTACGTTAGGTCTTATTGAGGAGATACCGTAAGCACGGATAATACCTTCTTTCTTTAATTCATCGAAAGCGCTAATCGTTTCATCTATAGGATCATCAATTGTACCACCATGTAGCTGATATAAATCTAAATGATCTAAACCAAGTCTTTTCAATGAGCCTTTCACTGCTTCTTTAATATAAGATTTAGAAGGATCCCATGTTGTAGACCCATCTTCCGTTAAACGATTTCCTACTTTTGTGCCAATGATTATATCATCTCTATTTTGGTATTTCTTTAAAGTCTCACCAACGATTGTCTCATTTACACCTTTGTCATACATATCAGCTGTATCAAAATAAGTGATACCATGTTCAATTGCACGTTCTATGATAGGCTCTGCTTGCTTTTTATTTGTCCCAAGACTCATACAGCCTAAACCTAACTCTGAAATTTCTATACCGCTTTTCAAAACATTTTTTTGCATGTTTTATCTCCTTTCGATACACTTGGATAATAGGGCGTAGACGTAATAAAGTAAGTTGGATTTTTCAATATTAACTATTCTATACAAAACAAAAATCAAACTCAATATGTGTTCATTCGCTATTCCCATAATAACTAACTAATGAGTACATCTTAACAATATCTTAAACCAATTAAAAGGACAGTGATTATTTATGAACCTATTTGAAAAGACATTGCATAGCGCTTCTATTTATAAAGGAGCAATCATAGATTTAGAAGTCCACGATGTTGAACTACCCGATGGACAAACTTCTAAACGTGAATTAATATACCACAACGGTGCTGTCGCTGTTTGTCCAATTACACCTGATAATAAAGTGATATTAGTGAAACAATTTCGTAAAGCTTGCGAAAAACCACTATTAGAAATACCAGCAGGTAAATTAGAAAAAGACGAAGAACGTATATCCGCAGCTAAGCGTGAACTTGAGGAAGAAACTGGTTATATTGCAGATGAATTAGAACATATTACTGAAATGTATGGTTCACCTGGTTTCTCAAACGAAAAAATATCAATTTATATGGCAAAAAATTTAACAAAAGGTGAAATGCATTTAGATGAAGATGAATTTTTAGAAATAGCATATTTTGATATAAATGAAATTAAAACATTATTAGATAATAAAGAATTGGAAGATGCAAAAACCATTATTGCTTTACAACATTTACTACTTAATTATAATCATTATAAATAAGAGGCGAGAATACTTGCGAATTTTATCAATTATTGGTATTTTAAATATATATATCATAACTAAATTAAAATGATTATAATTATTAGTAGGGGAGTGAGGCTTCCGTGGAAGAACGATTAAATCGCGTGAAGCAACAATTACAGCAATCATCTTATAAATTGACGCCACAACGTGAGGCAACATTGAGAGTTTTAATTGAAAATGAAAAAGATCATTTAAGTGCTGAAGATGTTTATTTAAAAGTTAAAGACAAAGCACCTGAAATAGGACTTGCAACTGTCTATCGTACTTTAGAATTGCTAGCAGAATTAAAGGTAGTGGATAAAATAAACTTTGGTGATGGTGTTGCACGATTCGATTTAAGAAAAGAAGGAGCAAAACATTTTCACCACCATCTTGTGTGTATGGAATGTGGTAAAGTAGAAGAAATCGAAGAAGACTTATTACCTCGCGTAGAGGAAAGAGTAGAAAATGAATTTGAATTTAAAATATTAGACCATCGTTTAACATTCCATGGTATTTGTGCATCGTGCCAAGCAAAAGGAAAATAATTTAAAAAATACTATTTCAGAAACAGAGGTAGTACAGTGAAAAATATTATAGATGAATATTTGAAATTTATACAATTAGAAAAAGGATTAAGTGTAAATACAATTGGTGCATATCGAAGAGATTTAAAAAAATATGATGAATTTTTAACATTACACAAAATTAGTCATATTGATTTTGTAGATAGACAACTTATTCAAGAATGTTTGGGTCACTTACATGATGAAGGCGCATCTTCAAAATCGTTAGCACGCTTCATTTCCACTATCCGCAGTTTTCATCAGTTTGCATTAAGAGAAAAATATGCAGCTAAAGATCCAACAGTATTAATAGAAACGCCGAAATATGATCGTAAATTACCAGATGTTTTAGAAATAGATGAAGTACTTAGACTATTAGAAACACCTGATTTATCCAAAAATAACGGATATAGAGATCGCACGATGTTAGAATTACTTTATGCCACTGGCATGCGTGTGTCAGAACTGATTCAAATAGAGTTAGAAGATGTTAATTTAATTATGGGCTTTATACGTGTTTTTGGTAAGGGAAATAAAGAAAGAATTGTGCCATTAGGAGATACAGTGATTGAATACTTAAATACTTATTTGGAAACAGTAAGACCACAATTATTAAAAAACACGGTAACTGACACACTCTTTTTAAATATGCACGGTAAACCTTTATCAAGACAAGCCATATGGAAGATGATTAAACAAAATGGTATCAAAGCAAATATACTAAAAACTTTAACACCACATACATTAAGACATTCATTTGCCACACATTTACTCGAAAATGGAGCAGATTTACGTGCAGTACAAGAAATGCTCGGCCATTCTGACATATCTACAACACAATTGTATACACATGTTTCAAAATCACAAATTCGTAAAATGTATAATGAATTTCATCCAAGAGCATAAACACAGCCTGGTTTATTCTATTGAATAACTAGACTGTGTTTTTTATTGTAGTTACATTATTTAAATAAATATATTCATATAAGATTAATGCTTATATCCATTTGTTTCGAGCTTGTAGAGCGCGTTTTCTTGCTGCTTCGACTTCAGTTCTGTCTCTTTTTAAATGGTGATCAATGATATAATCATCTTCAATTTTATAATATGTCATCGCATAATGCGGGTATTGTTGTAATATAACTTGCTCCATTGTCGCAGTTAATGGGAGATGAATAGGCTCGAAAGATTTCTCCTTCTTTGTAGCATTAATTAATTCGACTAATAGCGCTTTATACGCTTCTATATCGAGTCCAATATTAATTGCTGAGTCGTACTTTTCTATTACTTTTAATGACTTACCAAACGATTTATAGGCACCTACATAATTATGTCTACGGTAATGATAAGCGCCAGTTGCAGTCAATATAAGACTTACAACAGCATCTCCTTTATTGTAATTTGGGTTTGTTTTCCAAGCGTCTTCTAAAATATCGTGACAAAGAAAGTAATGTTGCTTTGTATGGAATTGGAAATAAAAATCTTGAAGTGCAATTTTTAACATGTTTATCGCTCCGATTTTAAATGTTTGTATTAAACATGCTATAATATTTTAGTGAATTACGCACTTAACTTGCTAATATGAGGTAGATAAAATGTATGAAGTAAAACTCGATGCCTTTAATGGTCCTTTAGATTTATTATTGCATCTTATTCAAAAATTTGAAATTGATATTTATGATATACCAATGAAATCTTTAACAGAACAGTATATGCAATATATTCATGCGATGAGTCAATTAGAAATTAATGTGGCAAGTGAATATTTAGTTATGGCATCAGAATTACTAATGATAAAAAGCAAAATGCTTTTGCCTCATTCAGATGAAGTTGACGATTTAGAAGATGACCCACGTGAAAATTTGGTTGAGCGATTAATTGAATATCAAAACTATAAAGAATATACAGTGCTATTAAACGAAAAAAGAGCAGAAAGAGAGAAGTATTATTCTAAACACCCAACGGATTTAACACATTTAGAGTCAAATGAAACTTGGGACCCTAATAATACGATTGATTTAACAGAACTCATCATTGCTTATCAAAAAGTGAAAAATCGTGTGGAATACCAAACACCCAAAACCGTTGATATTCGAAAAGAAACGTTCACAATACAAGAAGCTACTACACAAGTAACTCAACGTTTGCAAAAACATGAATCATTCAACTTTTTTAGTTTATTTAATTTTACTGAACCACTGGAAATGGTAGTCACTCATTTCCTCGCCATACTAGAAATGTCGAAATCTGGAATAGTAAATATTGAACAACAAAAAAGTTTTGACGATATTAATATTTTAAGAGGAGTTAATTATGGCATTGAACGATAAAGGAATCCTAGAAGCATTACTTTATACTGCAGGTGATGAAGGACTTGAAGAAAAGCAAATACTAGAAATTTTAGACATTGACCAACATCGTTTTCATACATTAATCAATGAATATGACGCTTGTGGCTTAGAGATCCAACATTATGGTAAAAATTATGTCTTAACCACCAAAAAAGATGCGTCAGAATTTATTGAGAAGTTAATTGAACAAAAATCAAAAATGAAATTATCACAAGCAGCTATGGAAGCTTTATCGATAATCGCATACAATCAGCCATTATCTCGTAGTGATATTGAATTGATTAGAGGTATAAATTCGGACGGAGCCGTCAAAACCTTGATAGCACGAGGTTTAATTGAAGCCAAAGATGAGGCAGATTCTAGAAGCCAACAATTATATACAACAGAACTATTCTTAAATGTATTTGGTATTGAACAATTAGATGATTTACCAACTACGGATGAAGAAGATGAGGAAATAGAAGCCTTCTTCAGTAATTTAGTAAATCAAAAAGGAGAAAAAAATGAATAAAGAAACAGAAAGATTACAAAAACGTATCGCAAATAGTGGCTATACTTCAAGACGTAAAGCGGAAACATTAATTACAGAAGGTAAAGTGAAAGTAAACGGTGAAATCAAAACAGAATTAGGTACTAAAGTAAAACCAACGGATACAGTAGAAGTTGAAGGCATTAAATTAGAACAAGAAGACAAACTATATATTCTTTTCTATAAACCTTCACAAGTTATCACTAGCGTTTCTGATGACAAAGGTAGAAAGGTCGTTACTGATTATTTCAAACAAATTAAGACAAGAATATACCCTGTAGGACGCTTAGATTATGATACATCAGGGCTACTTTTACTTACCAATGATGGTGAATTCACTAACTTAATGACACATCCACGTTATAAAATCAAAAAGAAATATGTTGTTAAATTAAAAGGGTATCTCATGCGTGAAGAAGTTAAAGCATTAGAACAAGGCATTAATTTAGAAGATGGGCAAACGCAACCTGCGACAGTTAAAGTTAAAAACCAAGATAAAGATAAAAATACGACACTTGTAGAAATTACAATAACTGAAGGTCGCAATAGACAAGTTAGACGCATGTTTGAATATTTTGGGCATCAAGTATCAAAACTACAACGCATAGAATTTGGACCGTTAAATTTGAAAGGACTCAATGCTGGCGAAGGCCGAGTACTTACACCGCATGAAGTAAAAATATTACGTCAAATTGCAGAACACGGACAATAATTATGACATTCCTTTAACAAAATCCTGATATTGATAATTTTTTCACAAACTTTTCATTCATAAACACTTTTATAGCTCAACCTATGATATAATATGGTTGAAATTGAAGTTAGCAGTGTGGGAGGGTACGAACCTATGTCAAACGAAATACTTATCGTTGATGATGAAGATAGAATCAGACGATTATTAAAATTGTACTTAGAAAGAGAATCTTTTGAAACTCATGAAGCTAGAGATGGACAAGAAGCATACAAAATGGCAATGGAACATGATTATGCATGTATCTTGTTAGATTTAATGTTGCCAGAAATGGATGGCATTACTGTAGCAGCTAGACTCAGAGAACAGAAAGAAACACCAATTATTATGTTAACTGCTAAAGGAGAAGAAACAAACCGCGTAGAAGGTTTCGAATCCGGTGCAGATGATTATATTGTAAAACCATTTTCACCACGTGAAGTGGTCTTACGTGTCAAAGCGCTATTAAGACGAACTCAAGTTGCACATACAGAACAAAGTGAACCACATGTACGAGATTTAATAGAATTTGAACATCTTGTGATTGATAATGATGCTCATCGCGTGCTAGCTGATGGCAACCAAGTAAACTTAACGCCAAAAGAATATGAACTTTTAATCTTTTTAGCAAAAACGCCAAATAAAGTCTTTGATCGTGAGCAACTATTAAAAGAAGTATGGCATTATGAATTTTATGGAGATTTGCGTACTGTTGATACACATGTAAAACGTTTAAGAGAGAAATTAAATCGCGTTTCTGATGAAGCTGCCCAAATGATTCAAACAGTTTGGGGCGTTGGCTATAAATTCGAGGTTAAATCTGAAAATGAACCGCCTCAATAATGTAGTAGTAAAACTGTGGTTAACTATAATTTTTATAGTAACGACAGTTTTAATTTTATTAAGTGCAGCACTTATAACGTTTATACAATCTTACTTTACGCAAGAAACAGAAGATTCATTACTTGAAGATGCTAAAAGAATCAGTCATTTAGTTGAGCATTCAGAAGATAAAACGACTGCCATAAAGCATAGTAAGTCTCTTATCGAGGGTCCAGTGGGGCTTATTATCATGAATCATAAACACATGGATAGCGTCAATAATGATGAGACAAAAGAAAAGATGTTCAAAGAAATAAAAAGTAATAAAAACTACGAAAAAGTGTTTGATAAAGGAAAGCAGATATCTGAGCACGTGACAATAGATATAAATAAACAGCAAAAAACTTATGTTTTAATAGGTTATCCATCAAAAAATTTAGAATCGAGTGCACATAATAGTAAATATAGTGGTGTTTTTATCTATCAAGATTTGAAAACGATAGAAGATACCAATAATGTGATTACAGTCATTATTTTAATTATTGCTATAATCTTTTTATCTATTACTACTGTGTTCGCCTTTTTCTTATCATCTCGAATTACAAAACCACTAAGAAATTTAAGGACTCAAGCATTAAAAGTTTCTAAAGGAGACTATACACAAGTAGTTCCTGTTAATTCTCGAGATGAAATTGGTGAGTTATCACGTGCTTTTAACACGATGAGTTCGGAAATACAACAACACATCGACGCATTATCCTCATCAAAAAATATCAGAGACAGTTTAATAAACTCTATGGTTGAAGGCGTTCTAGGTTTTAATGATAAACAAGAAATAATTATATCAAACAAGATGGCACAAAATATTTTGAAAATATTGGATGCACACGATTTAGACAAGCTTGATCGTCAAAATGAATTAACATTTAAATCCAAAAAAACACAATTCGAAGAATATGAAATTAGCACACGCTATTTTGTCATTATTACAAGTTATATTGAACAAATTCAGCCTGATGGCAGAAGTGGTATTGTAGCTATTATTCGTGATATGACCAATGAACATAATATTGATCAAATGAAAAAAGATTTTATTGCTAATGTATCACATGAATTGCGTACACCTATTTCATTGCTACAAGGATATACAGAGTCGATAGTGGATGGTATTGTAACAGAACCAGACGAAATACATGAATCATTGTCCATTGTCCTTGATGAAACAAAACGTTTAAATCGATTAGTAAATGAGTTGCTCAATGTTGCACGGATGGATGCTGAAGGGCTAACTGTAGAGAAAGTGAAACAGCCAATTGATCCACTGCTTAATAGAATGCAACAAAAATACCAGAAACAAGCAAATGACTTAAAGTTAACGATGAATTTAAATCCAAATACACACAATCAATTATGGTATTTCGACACCGATAGAATTGAACAGGTTTTAACTAATCTTATAGATAATGCTACTAGATATACAGAACCTGGTGATTTAATATCGATTAGTTATGGAGAGTCAGAAAATGAAAATATTTTATACATTTCAGACACAGGATCTGGTATTGCTCCAGAACATTTACAACAAGTATTTGATCGTTTCTATAAAGTCGACACTGCTCGTAAACGAGGTAAACAAGGTACTGGGTTAGGTCTGTTTATCTGTCGTATGATTATTGATGAACATGGAGGTACGATAGACGTTAAGAGTGAGCTTGGCAAAGGCACAACATTTATAATTAAATTACCAAAACCAACAGAAGAATATGAAGATACATGACTATTAAACTAATCATAGAAAGTGAAATGTAATTTAATTTATAATCTTAATGTAAATCAAGCATGTGTGTTCTATAAATATCGAGATTGAGAGTCAATACATTACTATTGATTTTCAATCTCGTCTTTTTCATAAGTTATGTAATTTACTAAGCATAAGCAGGTCTATTGTTTTTATCTGAGTAATAGGCTATGATATATTTATAAAATTTAAGAAATTCATCTTCGGGGTAGGGTGTAATTCCCAACCGGCAGTAATTGAAGCCTGCGACCCATTTATCTATTAAAAAGATAAATGGCTGATCTAGTGTAATTCTAGAGCCGACAGTATAGTCTGGATGGGAGAAGATGGAGGGTTTTTGTTGTGCAATTAAATCCTCCTTTTCTAAGTAAGATGAATGGAAGGAGATAATTGAATATGCAACAACAAACCAAGCGACTTATTACGATAAGTATGTTAAGTGCGGTGTCATTTATTTTGATGTTTATCAAATTTCCAATCCCATTTTTACCACCGTATTTAACATTAGACTTTAGTGATATTCCAGCTCTATTAGCAACTTTTAGTTTAGGACCAGTAGCTGGTATTATTATATTATTTATAAAAAATTTACTTAATTTCTTATTTAATATAGGGGATCCAGTTGGACCAATTGCTAATTTCTTAGCTGGCGCTAGTTTTATTTTAAGTGCCTTTTATATAATTAAAAATAATCATACAGTCAAAACACAAATCATTGGATTTACGATAGCGACGATTGTTATGACGATTGTTCTAAGTATTTTAAATTATTTTGTTTTATTACCACTTTATGGGATGATTATGAATTTATCAAATGTAGTTGAAAATATAAAAATTGTGATAGTTTCAGGTGTTATACCTTTTAATATAGTAAAAGGTATAATAATTTCTTTAATATTTATGTTATTATTCAAACGTTTAAAAAAGATTTTACTTAGATAATTTTTAATTAATTAGCTTATACCACGAATATGAAAAAATGGACACGCAATAATAAAAGAAGCTGAGANNTCTCAGCTTCTTTTATTATTGAAAACTTTTGCTAAAGTTGAAAGTGAAGTTGCTTATCATTATTTTTGTACTTAAACGCATCTTTTAAAATAGTTTTTTAACTTGTTAACACTTAATGGAATGATATAAGCGCAAGATTATAGAATCGAGTCATTTCTCCAGACGAGTGAACAACCTGGTCGAATTTGTCGAATTTTAAAATTTAAAATGACCAAGCTATTTCATATGGATTACTCATTTATTTTGATTGTGAGATTTACATGCTATATTTCAACTTGCTTTATTTTCATACTACAATTAATAAATGATTATTTTTCATAAAATAAGAGCTCAGATTTTTCATTAAAACAATGAATATACTGAGCTTTTATAAATTCATTTCATGCAAAAATGAATATCTATTTGATTAATTTTATTATTCAAATTTTAGAGGGTCTCCGTCAAAAGATTCCTCTTCAATTTTAATAGAATCTGTAGGACAACCTTCTAAAGCATCTTCCATGTCTTCATATAATTCTTCTGGTACTTCCGCAGTACCTTGGTTATCATCTAGTATAACGTATGCGATACCTTCATCGTCGTAATCATATATATCAGGAGCAGCAGCACCGCAAGCACCACATGCAATGCATGTATCCATATCAACAATTGTATATTTAGCCAAACTCTTCGCCTCCTTTAACAAACATGCTACACTAATAACACAATTAGTATTGTAGTTACTGTTTAAAATTTTATCAAATGTTTTTGTTTTATAAAATGAGGGAGCACACATGTATAATTTAATTCGCTTTACACGAATGCAAGCACATAATTACAAAACAGAAAAAAGCATATATAATATTATCACAGGCAAAAAATCCCATCAAACCTTTTTTGACGCCTGTAGTCAACAACTATTATCATTGTATCATAGCTTACCAAACTTAAAATATCCATCATTTGTTGGATATATTCAAAATGGACAACAGGATGTTGATGGTACGCGATTAATTCGTACACATCCAAGGTATACATATGATAGTTTATTAAACACCTTTAAGGCACTTCAATTATTAACCCAAACAATTTCGAATATTTCACATGATTCATTACATTTTGTGCCTATTACACACAACAATACAATTCAACATAGAGTTAAAAAAGTATATAACAGTGCTAAAAATAAGAATATATCTTGCAAATTAAATGAAGAATTAAATCTTCTTTTCTCTTCAATTTCTGAAAAAAATAGTAAAACGTATTTGCACTATTATTTACAAGGTTATAAAGAAAGTATGTATACAAGACAACAAGTCAGCTTAATAGAAAATATTTCGCAACAACAATTGTTCGAACTAGAAATAAATGAATTAGTAATCATGATGTTTGAATTGGAAAATGCGATTAAATATCCTATTTTAAATCAATTAATTATTTTACCAACGTTGCTTTTTAAAACAGAGGAAACTTACATA
This sequence comes from Staphylococcus sp. GDY8P196P, assembly GCF_017891705.1. Lineage (NCBI taxonomy): Bacteria > Bacillati > Bacillota > Bacilli > Caryophanales > Staphylococcaceae > Staphylococcus > Staphylococcus sp. GDY8P196P. The sequence goes on from NZ_JAESJS010000009.1 coordinate 151,168, forward strand.
GGTATTAAAAAAGGTCTCAGCTTTAACGAATTAGCTAAGACACAAAATGTAAAATCAAACACAATTGAAGATCATATTCTAGAATTATTTATAAAAGGGTATCTTTCACAATACGATGTATTTATAAATGATAATTCATATTCACAGTTTCTAAGTTACTATGTAGAAAATCGCAGCGAAAGATTAAGAAATTACAAAGAGAAATTTCCAAAATTAAATTACTTTGAAATTAAACTATTAATCATCGGTGTTGAAAGAGGTGATTTAAATGTTACATCATGAATTAAAAAAATGGTTTGGTTTTGATTCATTTAAGCCTGGACAACAGGAAATTATAGAGCATGTATTAAATGATGAAAATACTTTGGGTATATTGCCGACTGGTAGTGGAAAAAGTTTATGTTATCAATTACCAACCTATATCAAACAAAAGCCCACCCTTATCATCTCACCGTTAATATCCTTAATGGATGATCAAGTTATGCAATTAAAACTACAAGGCGAGCATTACGTTTCATGCATCCATTCCGGATTAGATGAAAATGAAAAAAAACAAAATTTACAATACTTAAAGCATAGTCGTTTTATATTTTTAAGTCCCGAATTTTTGTTGCAACCACATAATTTTAAACTTATACAACATCTAGATTTAGGTTTAATCGTTTTAGATGAAGCCCACTGCTTATCTGAATGGGGTTATGATTTCAGACCACACTATGCACTTGTAGGGAAAATCATCAATTATTTTCCTAAAGCCAATATACTTGCTTTGACTGCCACAGCACCACCTTATTTAACATATGATTTAAATCACATGCTAAATAAAACATTTACTGTTGTGAAAACAACTACGAATAGAGAAAATATTACATTATCACACATAAATTTCGAAAATGATCATGAAAAGTTAAAATGGTTACTTCCAACGTTAGAACAATCAGGTCCAACTATTATCTATGTTTCATCAAAAAAAATGTGCCTAACTTTAGCAAAGGCAATTTATCAATATGGTTTTTTAACTGGGATATACCATGGTGACTTAACCTATCAGGAAAGACATACTGTACAGCATCAATTTATAAATAATGAAATACCAATTATTGTTGCAACAAGTGCTTTTGGAATGGGGATAAATAAAAAAGATATACGAACCATCATACATTTTCATCTAGCCACAAGTCCATCAAGTTATATGCAAGAAATTGGTCGTGCAGGACGTGATGGCTACTCTAGCCAAGCAATCAGTCTTTACCAACCAGATGATAGTTATCTATTAGAAACGTTATTGTTTGCAGATATAATTACTGAAGAAGATGTGAATACATTTGAATTAGGTATGTTTTTACCACCTGAAAAAAATGAAATATTAGAGGTTCTAAGTAGTAATTTTAAAATTGAACAATTGCGTACTATTTTCAAAACAGCATTTGAAAGAAAACAACGCGGTTATTATCGAATGTTAGGTTATAAAAATTTAGACCAATGTCGTAGGTCATATATGGTAGAGTTTTTCGGTGAAAATCTATCAACAAAACCAACACAGTGCTGTGATAATGACACAGAATTAAAACCAATTAATATTATTAATAGAAAAAAAGTAAAAAGAAAAATGGATTTTAAAGAAAAATTACGAAATATATTCAAATAAAAGATAAATACTTTACTTCACTTTTTCAATCAAGCTATAATACTAGATATACGCTAAATTTTTATTTGTTTTTCATATAAAACTAATACATATATACTGGCTTTTAGGGTAAAACAGTATATACTAAAATTAAATGATGGAAGGATGATGAATTTGTCTAATAATAATTTCAAAGATGATTTTGAGAAAAATCGTCAATCTATTGATCCAAAAGAACATCGAGATGATGTAAAGGATTCTGTTAACGATTCCGTTGACAATGTAAAAGAGGAAGTTTCTGATAAACAAGACGAACAATTCCCTCCAAGAAATGCCCAAAGAAGACAACGTAGAAGAGATACGGCAACACATCAAAATGAAGGAAATGAATCACCTGTTGATGAGAAAAATGATACATCTAGTCAACAAGACAGTGAGCAACAACAGGAAACACATTCATCATCCAAGACGGTTGCGGATGAAACCAATAAAAATCAAGACCCTTCAGAAAATAACAATATTAATCAAAATAGAAGTGAAAAAGATCACGACATTTCTGAAGGTAACCAATCTGAAGATAAAAATGATAAGAAAAAAGGCGCTGCCGTAGCTGGCGGAGCAGCCGCAGCTGGTGCAGGTGCATATGCCGCAAAAAAACACCATGACAAGAAAGATGATTCTGATCATGCTAAAGATAACAATGCAGCCTCAGACGATAACGAAAAAAGTGATGCTGCTACAGGCGTAGGTGCTAATAATAAAAATCAACATACTGAAGAAGCTAATTCTGAAAAAAGTAATGATTCAAAAGACAACAAGAAAAAAGGCGCTGCCGTAGCTGGCGGAGCAGCCGCAGCTGGTGCAGGTGCCGCTGGAGCAAGTGCTGCGCATTCGAATGGAAATGGCTCCGGTGGAAATAATGGTAACGGTGATCACAACAACGATCCAAATGATGATAACAACAATAACAAGAAAAAAGGCGGCTTATTTGGAAAAATATTACCAATCGTAGCAGCAATTTTAATTTTAGCAGCAATCGGAATTTTTGGTGGTATGGCATTAACTGGCAACAATGATGATAGTAGTAATAACGACGATAAAAAGGTAGCGGACAACAAAGATAAAAAATCTGACTCAGATTCAGACAAGGACAGCAAGAAAGATTCAGACAAAAACAAAGACGATGATAGTGAAAAAGCAAATACAAATAATGACGATAACGCTGAATCAGATAGTAATGATAATTCAAACCAAAGCGATTCTAATTCTGACGATGCAGCTACTAGCGATCAAAATCAAGCTACTGAATCTGATCAAAATAACCAAAGTGATCAAAATGCACAGAACAGTCAAAATGATCAATCACAACAAAATAATCAAGCTACGAATCAAGGTAATGATTCAGCAAACCAAGGTCAAGCAACTAACAGCCAAAACAATCAACAAAACAACCAAGCTTCAAACAACAATTCAGGACAACAAACACATACTGTAAATGGTCAAAATCTTTACAGAATAGCCATCCAATACTATGGAAGCGGATCTCCTGAAAATGTAGAAAAAATCAGAAAAGCAAATGGATTACAAGGTAATGATATTCATAACGGACAACAATTAGTTATTCCTCAATAAAACATTCATCTTTAACAAATAAAATGAAGTTTGATTATCGAGCCTGTTCCTAAAAAAGTACTAATCCATAACATGATATGCTCCCTACAAAGTAGACATTTAAAAAAGTAAACTTTGTAGGGAGCTTTTATATGAATTAGTCATTTTTGTAAACAAATTTTCAAAATCTATCACTTGGTTTTTTTAAATCTACTGGTATAATAAATGGGTGGTTAAAGGAGGACAAATACTATGCAAACAGTAGAAAGTATAATCATCGGCGGTGGACCATGTGGGTTAAGTGCCGCTATTGAACAAAAGAAAAAAGGGATTGATACTTTAGTAATTGAAAAAGGAAATGTTGTGGACGCTATTTATAACTATCCAACACATCAAACATTCTTTTCTTCAAGTGATAAATTAAGTATTGGCGACATTCCATTTATTGTCGAAGAAAGCAAACCACGTCGTAATCAAGCATTAGTGTATTATAGAGAAGTTATTAAACATCATCAACTGCGTATCAATGCTTTCGAAGAAGTCCTTACTGTTAAAAAAATTAATAATCGTTTTACACTCACTACTACGAAAGATGTTTATCAGTGTCGATTTCTAACCGTAGCTACTGGTTATTATGGTCAACATAATACTTTAGAAGTAGAAGGTGCAGAATTGCCAAAAGTAAAACATTATTTTAAAGAAGCACACCCTTATTTCAATCAAAATGTTGTCATCATTGGTGGAAAAAACTCAGCAGTTGATGCAGCACTGGAATTAGAAAAGGCAGGTGCACATGTCACAGTTATCTATCGTGGTTCTGACTATCCAAAAGCAGTTAAACCATGGATTTTACCTAATTTTGAGTCATTAGTGAAACACGAAAAAATAAACATGGCCTTTAACGCTGAAGTCACAAAAATTACTGAAGATAGTGTTATTTATGAGCAAGATGGAGAAGTAATTGAGATTCCTAACGATTACATTTTTGCAATGATTGGTTATCATCCGGACTATAATTTCTTAGAATCAATTGGAATTGAAATCAATGAAAATGAATTTGGGACAGCACCAGTTCATAACAAAGAAACTTACGAAACAAATGTAGAAAATTGTTATATTGCTGGTGTGATTGCTGCAGGTAATGATGCAAATACGATTTTTATTGAAAATGGTAAGTATCATGGTGGCATTATCACTCAAAATATTTTATCTAAAAAGCAAACGCCTTTAGAATCATAATATAAAAAAGAGCTGGATAAGTGATTATTATTTGAGAATACTTTCAATATTCTTAAGATAAAACATTACTTATCACAACTCTTTTTTTATAACTGAGCTTCAAAATACTTTTTTAATTGTGCTTTAGTTAAATGATTACTTAAGCCGATTAATAATTTCAGTCTCGCTTTTTGTCCATTTAATCCATTAGAGAAAATAACTCCTTTTTGTTCTAATGTTGCACCGCCACCTTCATAAGCATAAATAGGGCCGACAATACCATTAAAAGATCTAGATACAAGTATAACTGGAATATTGTTATTTAAACATTGATTCAACCCTTCTAAACATGTAGGCGGCAAATTGCCTTGACCTAGCGCTTCTATTATAATCCCATCAACTTGTTTTTCACTGTAAAAAGCTAAAACATCGCTATTCATTCCCATATACGCTTTCACGAGTGGGATATTTAAAGATTGATTGATATCAGTCAATACTAAATGCCCAAATGGTTTATGATGAAACTGTACACTTTGTTTTGTTATCACACCTAAGGGACCATGATTTGGACTTTGAAATGTATTCGTATTAGAAGTGTGCGTTTTCGTTACATTTCTAGCTGTATGAATCTCGTCGTTAAAGACGACCATAACACCCATATTTAATGATTCATCACTAATTGCAACTCTAATTGCTGATAAAAAATTATATAAACCATCTGCACCAATTTCATTGGAAGAACGCATCGCACCAGTGATTACAATTGGTTTTGAGGTTTCTATTGTTAAATCTAATAAATAAGCTGTTTCCTCTAGTGTATCAGTACCATGTGTAATCACATAACCATCATAATCATCTTGATCCTCAGATTGATTTATAATTTGTTTTAAAGTTTCCACATACGCAATATTCATGTGTGGAGATGGTACATTAAAAGGTGTTATTTCAGTTACATCAGCATATTGATTAATAATATTTTGATGATTAGAAATTGGATTGTCTTTATTTGTAACAACTTTGTTCGATTCATCTTGTGACATGCTAATCGTGCCGCCAGTATGTATGACAAGAAGTTTTTTCATGTGTGCATTCCTCCTATTTATAAAATACATATTTATGATAAAATATTATTTATAAAACAACAAGGAAGGGTTACTAAAATGAAAACAATAAATATCGCACTTGATGGACCTGCAGCTGCAGGTAAGAGTACAATAGCAAAACTTGTGGCAGCCAAGTTATCTATGGTGTATGTAGATACTGGTGCAATGTATCGTGCTATAACCTATAAATATTTACAATTAAATAAAACAGAAAATTTTTCTGAACTTGTCGAATCAACTGAACTTTCATTAACTTATGACGAAGAAAAAGGACAAAGAGTCATTTTAGACAATCAAGATGTGACAGATTATTTAAGAGAAAATGATGTGACAAATCATGTTTCTTATGTATCTTCAAAAGAATCAGTGCGCTCATTTGCCGTTGAAAAGCAACAAGAGTTGGCGCAGCAAAAAGGCATTGTAATGGATGGTAGAGACATTGGTACGGTTGTGTTGCCAGATGCTGATTTAAAAATATATATGATTGCCTCTGTTGAAGAACGTGCTTTACGTCGTCAAAAAGATAACGAACTAAGAGATATACAATCAACAGTAGAACAATTAAAAAAAGAAATAGCCGAACGCGATCACTATGATATGAATAGAGAAATATCTCCTTTGAAAAAAGCAGAAGATGCAATAACTATTGATACTACCGGTATGAGTATCGAAGAAGTTACTGATAAAATTTTGACATTAGTAGAAGATATCTAAATTCATAAAATCATATTATCTATTGATTTTTTTTGTAGTCCTTTTGTTAAAATTGTGTAAAAAAGTTATAAAATATCAAAATCAGGGTATATTATCGTAGTAGGTTTTTAAAACTTGTACTACATATAAGTCAATGTAAATTGCTATTGATATTAAAACTATTATCTACATGTTAAGTATCAATTAATATTTTTAAATGTATAGAATGAGAGTATTCACTATAAAGTGGAATTCCTTGACAATTCTGTCAAATTATAAGATGTTATAAATATGTAGTGTAATAAGGAGGCAGACAAGATGACTGAAGAATTCAATGAATCAATGATTAACGAAATTAAAGAAGGGGATAGAGTTACTGGTGAAATTCAAGAAATTGAAGATAAACAAGTAATTGTACATGTTAATGGAGGTAAATTTAACGGTATTATCCCTATAAGTCAACTTTCAACACATCATATTGATAATCCTAGTGATGCTGTTAAAGTTGGTGACGAAATCGGTGCATATGTCACAAAAGTGGAATATGACGAAGAAAATGAGACAGGTGCTTATATCTTATCAAAACGTCAATTAGAAACTGAAAAATCATATGAATTTTTACAAGAAAAATTAGATAATGATGAAATCATCGAGGCTAAAGTCACTGAAGTTGTAAAAGGTGGTTTAGTAGTAGATGTTGGTCAAAGAGGATTTGTACCAGCTTCATTAATTTCAACTGATTTCATCGAAGATTTCTCTCATTTTGAAGGACAAGTTCTAAAATTAAAAGTTGAAGAACTAGATCCAGCAAATAATCGCGTCATTCTTAGTCGTAAAGCTGTAGAAGCATTAGAAAATGCTGAGAAAAAAGATGACTTACTCAATAATCTTAATGAAGGCGATGTCATAGAAGGTAAAGTTGCACGCTTAACAAACTTTGGTGCGTTTATCGATATTGGTGGTGTAGATGGACTTGTACATGTTTCCGAACTATCACATGAGCATGTTAAATCACCAGAAGATGTTGTTTCAATTGGCAATCAAGTCAAAGTGAAAGTAAAATCTGTTGATAAAGATTCTGAACGTATTTCATTATCAATTAAAGATACGTTACCAAGCCCGTTTGAATCGTTAAGAGGAGAAGTCAATGAAGGTGAAGAAATCGAAGGTAAAGTTGTCAGACTTACAAGCTTTGGTGCCTTTGTTGAAATCAAACCTGGTGTGCAAGGTTTAGTTCATATTTCAGAAATCAGTCATTCTCACATCGGTACACCTGGTGAAGTATTAGAACCAGGACAAGTTGTCAGTGTTAAAATACTCAGTGTCGATATTGACAATGAACGTATTTCACTTTCTATTAAAGCAACATTACCTGACGAAAATGTTGTTGAAAGTGATAGTGAAACAACACAATCATATTTAGATAATAATGAAGACGAAGACAATCCAACACTAGGTGATGTTTTCGGAGATAAACTTAAAGATATTAAGTTTTAATAATTATCATAAGACTAAAAATAAATCTTGTCCTATTTTTACGTTAGGGCAAGATTTATTTTTTTAGTATACATATCAATCAATAAATTAATTGTATTTCATGAAAGTCATTTAAATTGATTCATTAATAATTTCTTTTGAAATACTTACCCCGTATGATAGAATTATAGAGATTAAAAAAGAGAGGAAGTTAGTTATGACTAAACCTATAGTTGCTATTGTAGGAAGACCCAATGTTGGAAAGTCTACAATTTTTAACAGAGTCGTAGGTGAACGTGTCTCAATTGTTGAAGATACACCAGGTGTGACTCGTGACAGAATTTATTCATCAGGCGAATGGTTAACTCATGATTTCAATATCATTGATACTGGAGGTATTGAAATAGGTGATGCACCATTCCAAACACAGATTAGAGCGCAAGCAGAAATTGCCATAGATGAAGCTGATGTCATTATTTTTATGGTAAATGTTAGAGAAGGTTTAACACAAAGTGATGAAATGGTAGCTCAAATGCTATACAAATCTAAAAAGCCCGTTGTATTGGCAGTGAATAAAGTTGATAATCCTAAAATGCGAAATGAAATTTATGATTTTTATTCACTAGGTTTTGGAGATCCGTATCCAATTTCTGGTTCACATGGTTTAGGATTAGGTGATTTATTAGATGAAGTAGTTAAAAATTTCAAAGAAGAAGAGCCCGATCCATATGACGAGGATACAATTCGTTTATCAATTATTGGTCGCCCTAACGTAGGTAAGTCGAGCTTAGTTAACGCGATTTTAGGTGAAAATCGAGTCATAGTATCCAATGTTGCTGGAACAACTCGAGACGCTGTTGATACTGAATATAGCTATGACGATCAAGATTATGTGCTCATAGATACTGCTGGTATGCGTAAAAAAGGTAAAGTATATGAAAATACAGAAAAGTACTCAGTTTTACGTGCACTTAAAGCGATAGAGCGATCAAACGTTGTTTTAGTAGTTATCGATGCTGAACAAGGTATCATAGAACAAGACAAGCGTGTTGCTGGCTATGCGCACGAAGAAGGAAAAGCGATTGTTATCGTTGTCAATAAATGGGATGCTGTAGATAAAGAAACAAATACTATGAAGAAATTCAAGGACGAAGTACGCAAAGAATTTCAATTTTTAGATTACGCACAAATCGCTTTTGTTTCAGCAAAAGAACAAAAAAGATTATCTACGCTATTCCCGTATATTTTGGAAGCGAGTGAAAACCATAAAAAACGTGTTCAAAGTTCAACATTAAATGAAGTAATTACAGATGCAATTTCTATGAATCCTACACCAACAGATAAAGGTCGTCGATTAAACGTATTTTATGCTACACAAGTTGCAATAGAACCTCCAACATTTGTTGTGTTTGTAAATGACGTAGAATTAATGCATTTTTCTTATAAACGTTATCTTGAAAATCAAATCAGAGCTGCCTTTGGATTTGAAGGTACACCTGTACACATCATAACTAGAAGAAGAAATTAATAAATGGAGGGGTTACATGTCTAATATAGCTGTCTTTGGTACTGGGAGTTTCGGTACGGCATTAGCAAATGTCTTAGCTGAAAACGGGCATCAAGTATTAATGTGGGGAAAAAATGAAAAGACTGTTAATGAAATAAATGAATTTCATACAAACACTAAATATCTTAAAAATGCACAACTTGAATTATCAATTAACGCAACAACAGATATTCATAAAGCAATAGCGCATTCAGATGTATATCTCATGGCTTTACCTACAAAAGCGATGAGGGAAGTTGCAAGTGAAATTGATTCACACTTAACATCGAAAAAAACTTTTATCCATGTTGCTAAAGGAATAGAAAACGATACTTATAAACGCGTCTCTGAAATGTTAGAAGACTCAATTAACTCTGAACATAATGCAGGTATTGGTGTACTATCAGGTCCAAGCCATGCTGAAGAGGTTGTTATCAAACAACCAACTACAGTGGCTGCTTCTTCTAAATCACCAGAAGTGAGTAAACTAGCTCAAGATTTATTTATGAATGATTATTTAAGAGTTTATACGAATGACGATTTAGTAGGCGTAGAATTGGGTGGCGCATTAAAAAATATTATAGCTGTTGCAAGCGGTGTAATTTCAGGCATGGGCTTCGGAGACAATGCCAAAGCGGCATTAATGACTAGAGGTTTAGCTGAAATAAGTCGACTTGGTGAAAAATTAGGCGCAGATCCACTGACATTTTTAGGTTTAGGTGGTATTGGCGATTTAATTGTAACGTGCACGTCTACTCATTCTAGAAATTATACATTAGGGTATAAATTAGGTGAAGGTAAATCACTAGAAAAAGCATTAGAAGAAATGAATATGGTGGTTGAAGGTGTATATACTACAAAATCAGTTTATAATTTAGCTAAAGAACATCATATTGATATGCCAATTACAACTGCATTATATAGAGTTTTGTTTGAAAATCAACCTGTTGATGAAAGCGTCAAAGACTTAATGGGACGGGGCAAAAAGGCCGAATAAGATAGAACTATTACACTTTTTTGCAAATATATAACAATTTGATATTAAAATCCTATTAATTCAACGTTTTTTACACATAAATCATTGCAGTTGCAGTATTCGTTGTGTTAAAGTCATACCATAATGATATTAAGTTATCATTATAAACCCTAGGGGAGGTGAATTCATAATGAACAAAACAGATTTAATCAATGCTGTTGCAGAACAAGCTGATTTAACTAAAAAAGAAGCTGGTTTAGCTGTAGATGCAGTATTCGAATCAATTCAAACATCACTTTCTAAAGGTGAAAAAGTACAATTAATTGGATTCGGTAATTTCGAAGTACGTGAACGTGCTGCTCGTAAAGGACGTAATCCACAAACTGGTAAAGAAATTGATATCCCTGCAAGCAAAGTTCCAGCATTCAAAGCTGGTAAAGCTTTAAAAGATGCAGTTAAATAATTCTTTACTTAAAAGTGAAGCCCTTGTTACAGGGGCTTTTTTTCTTTTGGTAAAAACTTTTAAATACAAATAAAAATAGATTGTAAACTAAGTCTCTTAATATGGTATCATTCGATATGATGATATGATATTAAGAGATTTTTAAAGTGATCAAACATCAATTTAGTTTTTATAAAGATAATAAACAAACATAATTCATTTATTTTTATAATTTTTACTATTCACAAAATACATAAAACGTATATATTTATCACTTTGAAAACCGTTGATTTTAATTTTCCCTATATAATGTTAATATGTATATTGATAATAACGTGAGGTGTGAACATGGAAACGACATTAAGTATTTTTGAAAAACAAATTACCCAACGCTTGAAAGGTATACATCATTATGACGCTATTTATATAAATGAAGTATTAGCAAAAATCCTTGATTCTTATGATATACCTGAAGATGCTAAATTAGCTTGCCTCACTATAGATACTGCGATGCGTCATTTAGATGAGGTTTCCAAAAATTTATCCTCTAAGAAAGCCATTTTGATTGGTGATTTACTAAGCGCTCACTTTTATACATTATTAGCGAAGTTACATGATCCAATTTTTCAAAAGCAAATTAGTTCAGCGATTGTTGAAATTAATGAAATGAAATCCTCCATCCATAACGGAGTGATTCCCAAAGAAGAAATCGGTCATTTTATTTTAAAAATCGAAAATAAATTTCCACTTATTACTATCAATCGATACGTACCAAACATAGAAACAACAGATATCAATCAAAAATTATTAACAAACTTATTAGAAAATCATCCTTCGTATTTAAAAAAATATTCGAAAGATGAACTAAATACATTTTTAGAAGAAATTAAATTAGAAATTAATTAAAAAAGAGGTAATCAATGATGGCAGATAATAAAGCAAAAAAAGAACAAGTACATAACGTTTTTCAAAATATTTCTGGAAAATATGATCGCCTAAACAACATCATCAGCTTTGAACAACACAAGACATGGAGAAAACGCGTTATGAAAGAAATGAATGTTAAAGATGGTAGCAAAGCATTAGATGTTTGTTGCGGAACGGCAGACTGGACCATTTCTTTAAGCAAAGCAGTCGGTCCTTCTGGTGAAGTATTAGGTGTAGATTTTAGTGAAAACATGCTTGAAGTAGGTAAAAAGAAAACAGCGGACATGCAAAATATCCAACTCATTCATGGTGATGCAATGCATTTACCATTCGAGGATAATGAATTTGATTATGTCACAATTGGCTTTGGTTTACGTAATGTACCTGATTACCTTGCAACGCTTAAAGAACTAAATCGAGTTTTAAAACCTGGTGGGATGGTTGTTTGCTTAGAAACAAGTCAACCAACTGCTCCAATATTTAAACAATGTTATAAATTATACTTTAAATTTGTAATGCCTATATTTGGTAAAATATTTGCGAAATCGAAAGATGAATATGAATGGTTACAACAATCCACTTTTGATTTTCCAGACAAAGAAAAATTAAAACGTTTATTTTCACAAGCAGGATTTAGTAATATTAAGGTACGTAGCTTCACTGGTGGCGTTGCAGCGATGCACCTAGGCTATAAATAAAAATGAAACAACCAAAGGTGATGACTGTGTCAAAGTTAAATATGAACAATGAAATTAAAATAATTGAACAGCGATTGGAAGAAGCATTAATAAGTAAGGATCAAATCTTAGAAGATGCTTCTTATCATTTATTTTCATCAGGCGGAAAACGTGTAAGACCTGCCTTTGTAATATTAAGTAGTCAATTTGGCGAAGAAATTAATGAAGATGTCTATCGTGTTGCTGTAGCACTCGAATTAATCCATATGGCTACTTTAGTACATGATGATGTTATTGACAAAAGTGATAAACGTCGCGGTAGTTTAACGATTGCCAAAAAATGGGATCAAGACACTGCAATTCTCACAGGTAATTTTCTATTAGCTGTCGGTTTAGAACATATTTCAAATATTGAGGATAACCGAGTACATAAAGTGATATCTAGTGCAATTGTCGAAGTATGCATGGGTGAATTGTACCAGTTTCAAGATCAATTCAATGCACATCAAACAATTACTAATTATTTAAGAAGAATCAAACGTAAAACTGCATTGCTTATACAATTATCAACAGAAGTTGGAGCAATTGCTTCACATGCTGATGCCAAAACGGTTCGTAATTTGAAAATGATTGGTCATTATATTGGTATGAGTTTTCAAATCGTTGACGATATTCTAGATTTTACTAGTACTGAAAAGAAATTAGGAAAACCAGTGGGCAGTGATTTAATGAACGGCCATTTAACGTTACCAGTATTGTTAGAAATGCGTAAAAATCCTGAGTTTAAATCACAAATAGAACAACTTGGCCCAAACAGTGATCAATCCTTATTTGATAAATGTATACAAACCGTTAAACATTCTGATGTCATAAAACAATCACAAGCAATTAGCGATAGATATTTAGATAAAGCGCTTCATCTTATTGATCAATTAGAAAAAGATGATGCTAAACCAATATTTAAAAAAATTATTAAAAAAGTAGGGAAAAGAAACGTATAATTGTGTGAAAAGCATTGAAAGCGCTTAAATTAACTGTTAATATTATAATGTGCTTCAAGACATTATAATATTTTGTTTTGTATTTTTATAAAACTTACATCACTAACAGGGGGATAAACACACAATGGAAAGAACATTTTTAATGATTAAACCGGACGCGGTTCAACGTAATTTGATAGGTGATATCGTTTCACGTATTGAACGTAAAGGACTAAAACTTGTAGGTGCTAAACTAATGACAGTACCTAAATCGCTTGCAGAAGAACATTATGCTGAACATACGGATAAACCATTCTATGGCAATTTAATCGACTTTATTACTTCTGCACCTGTATTTGCAATGGTTGTAGAAGGTGAAGATGCAGTACATATTGCGCGTCACATTATTGGATCAACAAATCCATCAGAAGCTACACCTGGTACAATCAGAGGAGACTTTGGTTTAACTGTAGGCAGAAACATTATTCATGGTTCAGATTCAGTTGAATCTGCTAATAAAGAAATCAATCTTTGGTTTAATGCAGAAGAATTAAGTGATTTTACAGAATCACGTGAAGCATGGTTATACGAATAATCATCGTTGAATCTATACACCATTACTTGTAAGATGATATGCGTTATTAACTTAATTATTTAATACGCTCAACAATAAAGATAAAAAATAATAGTAAAAATGCGATTCATGGTCGTATCCGTAAAATCAAAACACTTTCGTTGTATTCATAATAAAATGAATTTATGCGAAGGTGTTTTTTTGTATAAAAGTTGCAATTGCATTCTAAAGTGAAGTCGTTTAATATCTTAAGTTATTACTGAATTTTAGACAGATGTTATAGTTGTATGTAAGGAAATCTTATAAAGTTTAGTTATTTGAAATTTTTCTGTTAATTTGAACAATTGAATGTGATAAGATAAGGAACATATAATCATTTAAAGTACTAAAGAACGGAGTGGGTAAATAATGAGATATTTAACTTCAGGAGAATCACATGGTCCGCAACTAACAGTAATTATTGAAGGTGTGCCAGCAAATTTAGAAATTCATGCTGCCGATATAAATGAAGAAATGTTTAAACGTCAAGGTGGATACGGTAGAGGTAGACGCATGCAAATTGAAAAAGATAGTGTTGAAATTGTATCTGGGGTACGTAACGGATATACGCTTGGTAGTCCAATCACGCTTATTGTCACAAATGATGATTTTAAACATTGGAGAAAAATCATGGGCGCTGATCCTATTAGCGATGAAGATCAAGAAAACATGAAGCGCGTAATTACAAAACCACGTCCAGGTCATGCCGATTTAATCGGCGGTATGAAATATAATCATCGAGACTTAAGAAATGTATTAGAGCGTTCTTCTGCTAGAGAAACTGCTGCGCGAGTGGCTGTAGGTGCTGTATCGAAAATATTACTAAAGCAACTCGATATTCATTTTTATAGTAGAGTTATGGAAATTGGTGGTATTAAAGATGATTTAGCTTATGACCTTGAAACAATCAAATCTAATATTGATAAAAATGATGTCCGTGTGATTAATGATGATATTGCTCAACAAATGAGAGATAAAATTGATGACGCCAAAAAGGCAGGAGATACTATTGGCGGTGTTGTACAAACTATTATTGAAGGAGTACCAATTGGTATCGGCAGTTATGTACATTATGACCGTAAATTAGATGGTAGAATTGCTCAAGGGGTTGTAAGTATTAATGCTTTTAAAGGCGTCAGTTTTGGAGAAGGATTTAAAGCAGCCGAAAAACCTGGCAGTGAAATACAAGATGAAATACTTTATGATACAAACAATGGTTATTACAGAGGATCAAATCATTTAGGTGGTTTTGAAGGTGGTATGTCTAACGGAATGCCTATTGTTGTCAATGGTGTTATGAAACCAATTCCAACATTATATAAACCGCTAAATTCAGTAGATATTAATACTAAAGAATCTTTTAAAGCTTCTGTTGAACGCTCTGATAGTTGTGCCGTTCCAGCTGCAAGTGTTGTAGTAGAAAATGTCGTTGCTTTTGAACTTGCAAAAGCATTATTAGAAGAATTCCAATGTAATCATATCGAGCAATTAAAATCACAAATTGAAGAACGCCGCTTGTTGAATATTGAATACTAAATTATAAGATTAGCCAGGTGATATCGATGAAATTACAAACTACGTATGAGACTAATAATTATCCTATTATCATAGAACATAACGCGCTAAAACATTTACGTCATTACATTGAAAATTACAAAGATATTGTACTAGTCGTAGATAATACAATTGCTCAAAAATGGGATGATACATTAGAATTTATTACATCTGAATACGATGCTCACATGTTGGCTGTACCGTCAGGTGAGTCTACAAAATCTCTAGATTATTATGCAGAGACTATAGAAACATTATTGAGCAAAAATTTGACTAGAAATACTTGCATCATTGCAATAGGTGGTGGCGCTACCGGTGATTTCGCTGGATTTTTAGCTGCTACCCTATTGAGAGGCGTTGATTTTATCCAAGTACCTACGACGATATTAGCACATGATTCTAGTGTTGGTGGTAAAGTGGGAATCAATTCAAAACACGGTAAAAATTTAATTGGTGCATTTTATAGACCAACTGCGGTTATCTATGATTTGAATTTTCTCTCAACGCTTCCTTATACAGAAATATTGAGTGGTTACGCTGAAGTATATAAACATGCATTGTTAACTGATGCCGATGCAGTACGTAATATTGAATCACATTTTTATGATAAGACAACGTTAGCGTCTTTAGATGAAATGGAATATTATATTTATAAAGGCATAGAGACAAAGTTAAATATTATTGTAAAAGATGAAAAAGAATCAAACGTTCGTAAATTTTTAAATTTAGGACATACTTTTGGTCATGCCGTTGAATACACATTTAAAATACCACACGGTCATGCCGTGATGATTGGCATTCTTTTTCAATTCATCGTATCGAACCATATTTTAAACCAAAAATTTGATATTTTACATTACGTCAATTATTTAAGTTCTCTAGATTATCCATTAAATATCATCAATACCTTCAAATTCGATTCACTTTATGAATTAATGTTAAGAGATAAGAAGAATGACCAACAAGGCGTACAGATGGTTTTATTAGAAGGTATAGGAAAACCTGTGGTTAAACATGTCGATAAATCCACTTTAGTAGAGAGTTTCACGACATTACAAACATATTTTAAAAAGTAGGTGGCATAATTGGTTAATAGTAAAACAATTGATATAAATGGTCCTCTGATTGGAGAAATAGAAGTTCCAGGAGATAAGTCAATGACACATAGAGCGATTATTTTAAGCTCATTAGCATCAGGTAGGTCAACGATATATAAACCCTTACTTGGTGAAGATTGTATTCGTACAGTAGAAATTTTCCGTCTACTTGGTGTCGAAATAGAAATTTTAGAAGATAAAATTGAAATAAACTCACCTGGATATAAATTTTTCCAAACACCACATCAAGTACTCTATACTGGCAATTCTGGAACGACGACACGTTTAGTTGCTGGATTATTATGCGGACTAGGCATTGAAGCAGTCCTTTCTGGTGATGCTTCTATTGGTAAAAGACCGATGGATCGAATTATGAAACCTCTAACGTTAATGAATGCAGATATTTCAGGTGTGAATCATAACTTTACGCCTTTAATCATCAAACCTGCTCAAATTAAAGGCATATCATACCAAATGGAAGTCGCAAGTGCTCAAGTTAAAAGTGCAATATTATTTGCAAGCTTGTTTGCAAACGAAAAAACAACGATTTCTGAAATAGGTATAACGCGCAATCATACAGAAACAATGTTTGAACATTATCAAATTCCGATTACTTACAATGATAAAATGATTCAATTACCTGAAAATAGTATTAAACATATTACTGCCACTGATTTTCACGTACCTGGGGATATTTCCTCAGCTGCATATTTCATTGTTGCAGGGTTGATAACTCCAGGAAGTGATATTACAATTCACAATGTTGGCATAAATCCAACACGTTCAGGTATCATAGATATCGTGACACAAATGGATGGCAATATAACTTTATTCAATCAAACTAATGGTTCAGAACCTACCGCTTCAATACGCGTACAATATACACCAAATATGAAACCTATCCATATTGAGGGTGAATTAGTACCAAGAGCGATTGATGAATTACCAGTTATCGCCTTACTTTGTACTCAAGCAAATGGAACAAGTATTATAAAAGAGGCGGAAGAATTAAAGGTCAAAGAAACCAATCGTATTGACACTACGGCAAACATGTTGAATTTATTAGGTTTCACCTTACAACCAACAAGTGACGGCATGATTATCCATCCATCAAGATTGGAACAAACTGCCACAGTGGATAGCTTTACTGATCACCGCATTGGTATGATGCTTGCTGTAACTTCTTTACTAACTAGTGATACATTAACGATTGATCAATTTGATGCAGTCAATGTTTCCTTCCCAGGTTTCTTAGCTAAATTTAATCAATTAGAAAAAGAGGGATAAAGTATGGAAGATATCTATAAACTTATAGATGATATCAACTTACAAAAACTAGATAACTTAGATACACGGGTAAATGACGCGCTAAGTTCTCCAAAAGATGATGCGCTCTTTATACTCGGTGAAACATTATATAACTATGGACTAATGCCACAAGGTCTTGAAGTATTTCGTACACTTTATCACAAATACCCAGATGAAAGTGAACTGTTAATTTATTTCATTGAAGGACTGATTGCGGAAGATCAAACGGATGAAGCATTAGAATATTTAAGCACTGTTGAACTATCTACAGAACGTTTGATGCTAGAAGCAGATTTATACCAACAATTAAATATGCTTGAAGTGGCTATAGATAAATTAGTAGAAGCTATTGATATTGAACCAAACGACCCAATCATACATTTCGCATTGGCAGAATTACTCTATTTTGATGGTCAATATTTACGTGCTTCTTCGGAATATGAAACGGTATTAGAAACGGGAGAATATCAAATCAATAATGTTAATTTATTCTCACGTTTAGCTGATTGTAGCTTACAAAGTGGAAATTATAGTGATGCCATCACAATGTTTAATGAAATCAGCGAAGATGAAATGGATTCAGAAATATACTTCAAAAAAGCCATTGCTTATGAAAAAAATGACTTAACACAGGAAGCTATCAAATTAGTGCAAACACTATTATCAAAAGATCCAGACTTCCTACAGGGCTACTTTTATCTACAACAATTATATGAAAACGAGCATAATCATGCAGATGCCATTGAAATTGGTAAAGAAGGGTTGCGCTTGAGTCAATTTTATAAAGAATTAATGGTATCAACAGGTAGTATTCAAATAGAACACGGAGATGCTAATGAAGGTGTACAATTGTTACTACAAGCCTTAGACGTAGATAATGCTTATCAAGAACCACTTTTAATCTTGAGTGATTTCTTTAGACAAGAAGAAGATTACGATTCAATTATTAGCTTACTACAATATGTAGATGAAGAAGATTTAGATCCCGTATTTATGTGGCATGTAGCGCATGCTTTAGGTCAAGAAGAGCGAGATAAAGAAGCACAACATTTCTTTGAATTAGCCTATCCAACCATGAGAACGCAATCAGCATTTTTAAGTGATTATTATTTCTATTTAGTTGAAATAGGTTATATAGAACAAGCACAACAAATCTTAAAGCAATTGCTAGAAATAGACCCATCGAACGAAACTTGGCATGATGAAGCTGAAAGATTGCAATCATTCTAAAAAGTAAAGAAGGTGAGTATATTGACTGATACCTTACAACAATTAAAAGCAAGTTTTATAGAATACGTATTATTTCAGTATCGTTTTAAATCTCGAATTAGTGTATGGGTATTAAATTTGATAAAATCCTCACCTGAACTTTTACAAAAAATATACTTTGTAGATGAGCAAATTCCCAGTCATAACACTTTAGAAATTGCAACTGTGAATACAGACAACATCGCCATAAAACTTATAGTAGAGGATCAACAATATATTAATAATGAAAAAATATTTGACTATATCGCAAATCAAAATATCTTTTTTGATATCAAATTATATTTAAATAAAGAAGATTCTAGAGATACGAAATTAGACGATTTATTGTTAACACAATTACTTCACTCTCCATATTATGCCGTATATATTCAAGATATATATGGTTTGCCATTATCAAAAAAAAGTGAATCATCTATTATCAAATATTTACAAGACAATATTGACTTAAGTCTGCAACTTCAGGATAGAGCTTTATTTTATCAATTATCTCAAATCCTAAATACATTTAAGTTGAGGAATCTTAATACATTATCGAAGGATTGACTATATGAACATTTACTCACTATGGCAACTTATCATTTTTAATAAAGGTATGCTGTATTTCTTATTAATATGTAATTTATTAGGCACAGTTTACGGGTATATTTGGTACGGTTCACAAATGAGTGCTACACCTTGGCAATTTATACCATTTGTACCTGATAGCCCAACTGCATCATTATTTTTATGTATTGCTATTCTAGGGTTGATTGTTAACAAGAACTTACCAATCATCGAAGCACTCGCTTTTGTCACATTAATCAAGTATGGAGTATGGGCTGTAATTATGAATATCATTCTTTTTATTCAATACGATATGATTACAATTACAGGTTGTATGTTGATACTTTCTCACGGCATTATGGCAATTGAAGGTTTTATTTTTTATCCAAGATTTAAAGTGACGATTTCTGCCTTTTTCGTAGCGATGATATGGGTGTTTCATAATGACATTATCGATTATGTATTTATGCAATATCCTTTTTATGATTTTATTGCAAGTCACATTGAAGCAATTGCATACTTAGCATTCTGGTTAAGCGTTATACCTTTAGTTTTATATTTAAGTTTAACTCTATTTAAAAAAGATAAAATATTTGACCATTATTAACGTCCACAGTAAAATGTTTATAAAGGAGTGAGGATTTTTGTCTTTTATTTATATGATTATATACTTTGTTATTTTAATGGTTCTGCCTCTATGGGCACAACACAAGGTTAAATCTAACTATGAAAAGTATTCTCAAGTGAGATCAACTAGTGGGAAAACAGGGCGTGAAGTAGCGCTTGAAATACTCCATTCAAATGGAATTTATGATGTAGATGTTGTCGAAGGTAAAGGATTTCTAACAGATCACTATGATCCTAGTAAAAAAGTTCTTGTCTTATCACCAGCAAACTTCAATAGACCTTCAGTTGCTGGTACAGCAATTGCAGCCCATGAAGTAGGACATGCTATACAGCATGCCCAAGGATATTTCTTCTTAAGATTTAGAACTTCATTAGTACCTTTAGCAAATATTGGTAGTTCTTTAGGTTACATGGCAGTGTTTGCTGGTATTGTTTTAACGAGTTTACAGAGTACATTGGGTTCAACTGCACTTTGGATAGGAATTGCATTAATGTCATTCGCAGTATTGTTCTCAATTGTTACCTTGCCAGTCGAATTTGATGCTAGTAGTAGAGCAATGAAACAAATTAAAAGCTTAGATATTGTTAATGAAAAAGAATATCGCCATGCAAAAAAAGTATTATCAGCTGCTGCAATGACTTACGTTGCATCCACTGCTGTAGCACTAGCAGAACTTGCACGTTTCATTTTAATCGCTAGATCAAGTGAATAATTTATCCATGCAAATGAGACAGAAATATAAATTATTTAAATTTATTTCACTGTTTCACAACGCTTAGGTTGATAAAATTAGGATAAGAGGTTGAGGCAATCATTTTGCCCAATCTCTTTTTTATGTATACAATTATTATTTTTTTAAATATAGATTTTAAATGGTGACTTTCTTTACATCTATTATTGTTATACCTCAGCATATCATATTATCATTTAATTTAACTACTTAATTCATATTGAATAGTGTATAAAGGTTGCAGGAATAATGCATGAATCATAGAATTAGTCTATACTATAAAAGAAACTGATAGAATGAGAGGCGTTTATCATGAAATCGATGAAAGACATGCAAATAGAAGTAGATGACTATATAAATCAATTTAAAACTGGCTACTTTTCACCTCTAGCAAATCTCGCAAGGTTATCAGAAGAAGTAGGAGAGTTATCAAGAGAAATCAATCATTTTTATGGAGAAAAAAAGAAAAAAGATAGTGAAGCTGCAAACACGGTAAAGGCAGAACTTGGAGATAATTTATTCGTGTTACTATGTATAGCTAATTCCTTAGATATAGATATGACTGAAAGTTTTAACGAAACAATGGATAAGTTTAATACACGAGATAAAAATCGTTTTGAAAGAAAATAGATTGATATTGTTTAAGAAAGGATGTGCCACCTATGAAAATAGGAATTACATGTTACCCTTCTATGGGTGGTTCTGGAATTATCGCCACTGAGTTGGGTATCAAATTAGCAGAAAGAGGACATGATATCCATTTTATAACATCGAATATACCTTTTAGAATTAGAAAACCTTTACCTAATATTACATTTCATCAAGTTGAAGTGAATCAATATGCTGTATTCCAATATGCACCTTACGATATTACCTTAAGTACCAAGATTGCTGAAGTAATCAATGAATATGACCTAGATTTATTACATATGCATTATGCCGTACCGCATGCTGTTTGTGGTATCTTAGCAAAACACATGTCTGGTAAAGACATTAAAATAATGACTACCCTACATGGCACTGATATTACAGTATTGGGATATGATCACTCATTAAAAAATGCGATTAAATTTGGTATAGAGGGTAGCGATGTAGTGACAAGTGTCAGTAAATCACTTGCAGAACAAACGACTGATATTATTGAAACAGATAAAACAATCATTCCAATTTATAATTTCGTTAGAGAAAATGAATTCCCTACAAAACATTCAATGCCAACTGAATCTGATATCAAATTAAAAGCTTGTTACGGGATAGAACCTGAAGAAAAAGTGATTATTCACGTTTCTAATTTTAGAGCAGTCAAACGAATTGATACAGTCATTGAAACTTTCGCAAAGATACACCAAAAATTGCCATCAAAACTTATTTTATTAGGTGATGGACCTCAATTAATGGATATGAAAGCAAAAGCACGTGAATTAGACATTGAAGATGCTGTGTTATTTTTAGGTAAACAAAATTGGGTGAGTGAATTTTATCAAATATCAGATTTAGTATTATTATTAAGTGAGAAGGAAAGCTTTGGTCTCACATTGTTAGAAGCAATGAAATCAGGTGTACTTCCAATTGGCTCTACTGCTGGAGGTATCAAAGAAGTAATTAAACATAACGAAACAGGTTTTATAGTAAATATTGGTGATAGTGATACAGCCAGTACGTATGCGTTACAATTGTTGACAGATGATGAACTTTATAAAAAAATGCAGCAGCAAATGTTGGATGATGTTGCTGAACGTTTTTCTTCAGATTTAATTGCAGACCAATATGAATATTATTATAAAAAAATGTTAGAGGGTAATCATGACTAAAACATTATTCGAACAAGCAAAACCAATATTAAAAACTTTACAATCTAACCATTACCAAGCATTTTTTGTTGGGGGTTCTGTGAGAGATTATCTAATGCATAAAACAATACACGATATTGATATTACTACGAGTGCGACGCCTGAAGAAGTAGAAGCTATTTTCGAAAAGACAATTCCTATAGGTAGAGAACATGGCACAGTCAATGTTATCTATAATGATGAACATTATGAAGTAACAACATTTCGTGCAGAAGGTGATTATGATGATCATCGAAGACCTAACGAAGTCTTTTTTGTGCGTGAATTATATGAGGATGTTAAAAGACGTGATTTCACAATGAATGCAATAGCTATGGACGCCGATTTTCATATTCACGACTACTTCAATGGTCAACAAGATATTGAAAATCACATAATTAGAACCGTAGGCAATGCGCATGAACGTTTTAACGAAGACGCGTTAAGGATTATTCGAGGTCTACGTTTTCAAGCACAATTAGGATTTGCATTAGAAAATGAAACTTTTTATGGTATGAAATCACATATCCATGATATTAAATATTTATCAATTGAACGAATTGTGGTTGAACTAAAAAAACTCACTTCTGGTAAATATGTAGCCCATAGTTTTGAAAACTTACAGTACTTGAATGCATTTAATTACATTCCTTTTTTCAAACATTATAAACTAAATGATTTTATTTTAGATGAAGCCATTCCGTTCACTTTATTTGTAGCTTTATTGAAAGCACAACAACCTTTAGTAAATGGTACTCTTAATGATTTAAAAATTAGTAATAATGAAAAAAAGTATATAGGTAAATTAGAACGGCTACTTAATCAATTACCCAATATTAAATCTAAATCAGACTTTAAAATACTTCTTTATGATTATGGTGAACAAGATATACTATTAATATTAAATTTCATAGATTTACATATTAAAAACCATTTACCTTCTTTTTCACCGCTTATTATAAATATACAATCTGTAAAAGAAGAATCTAAAAAGTTACCTATTCACTCAAGAAAGGATATTGATATTAATGGTAAAGATATCCTTGAGGCAGTTAATAAGCAAAGCGGTCCTTGGCTAAAAACACTATTGAGAGATATTGAGATTGCTATTATCAATAGAGATGTTCAAAATATTAAACCAGAAATCATTAGGTGGGTGAAGTCACATGTCGAAATACAGTAAAGATGTTATTCAAATCTTATATACAAACCAGTCAGAATATATTTCTGGACAGTTTATTGCAGAACATCTTTCAATTTCTCGAACAGCAGTCAAAAAAGTAATTGATCAACTTAAGCAAGAAGGGTGTGAAATTGAATCAATTAACCATAAAGGACATCGCTTAATTGAACTACCTGATAAATGGTATAGTGGGATTGTAGAACCTTTAATCGATGAACAAAAAATGTTTGATCATGTAGAGGTCAAAGCGCAAGTTGATTCCACACAGTTACTCGCCAAACAAAAATTAGTTGGAAACTCAAACACCTTTTTAATTTTAAGTGATGAGCAAACGAAAGGAAAAGGGCGCTTCAATAGACCATGGGATTCATCACGTGGCAAAGGATTATGGATGTCTCTTGTGTTACGTCCAAATGTCCCATTTGAAATGATAACAAAGTTTAACTTGTTTATGGCATTAGGTATCAGAGATACAATGCAACAATTTAGTAATGAGAAAGTAACGATTAAATGGCCAAACGATATCTATATTGATGGAAAAAAAGCTTGTGGATTTTTGACTGAAATGGTAGCTAATAGTGATGGTATAGAAGCGGTGATATGCGGTATTGGCATAAATATGAATCACTTGCCTGAAGATTTTCATGGTGAGTTGCAATCAAAGGCCACGAGCTTGAGAATACATGCTAACCAAAAAATACATCGTTATCATTTATTAGAGCAATTAATAAATCAGATTGAAAAACGTTACCATCAATTTTTAAGCCAGCCGTTTTCCACGATACGACATGAATACATTGAAGCTTCAAATATTTGGAATAGAACTTTAAAATTCACTGAAAATGGTCAACAATTTCAAGGTGAAGCTATAGATATTGATGAGCATGGCTATCTAATTGTCATTGATGAGCAACAGACACAACACAAACTCATGAGTGCAGATATAGAACTATAAATTTATAAGAAAAGGAGGAATGAAAATGACACAGCCTTGCTACGCTGTTGTTGATTTAGAAACAACAGGCAACCAATTAGACTACGATGAAATTATTCAAATTGGTATTACTTTCGTCCGCGATAATAAAATAATTGGCACCTATCACTCTATGGTAAAAACAGATTTAGAAATTCCTCCTTTTATTCAAGCATTAACCTCAATTGAAGATGAAATGCTAAAGCAATCACCATATTTCCATGAAATTGCTGACGATATATACAAACAACTTGAAGGCTGTATCTTTGTCGCACATAATGTAACTTTTGATTTAAATTTCATAAAAAAATCATTTAAAAAATGTAATATCAGATATAGACCCAAAAAAGTATTAGATACATTAGAATTGTTTAAAGTTGCTTTCCCAACAGATAAAAGTTATCAATTAAGTGAATTAGCAGAAGCACATGGTATTACGTTAAATAATGCCCACCGTGCGGATGAAGATGCTGCAACGACTGCACAACTTATGATACTTGCTTTCAATAAATTCGAAGCACTACATTTAGATACTTTAAAACAACTTTATTATTTAAGTAAAAATTTAAAATATGATTTACATGATATTCTTTTTGAAATGGCTCGAAACCATAACCATGAACGACTAAGTGAAGACTTCGAACAATTTGAACAGATTATTTATAAAAAGCAAAGAGATTTTAAAGCGCCCACAGTAAACTTTGACGGAACTTTAAAAGATCTTTATACAGACATTACTGAAAAATTAAATTTAACATATAGACCCCAACAATTATATTTAGCTGAAATTATATTAGAACAGTTGATGCATAGCGAGAAAGCTATGATTGAAGCGCCGTTAGGGAGTGGTAAATCATTTTCATATTTATTAGCTTCACTAATGTATAACATACAAACAGGAAAACATGTAATGATTTCTACAAATACAAAATTATTACAAAATCAGTTGTTGGAAAAAGATATACCTGCATTAAAATCAGCATTGAATTTTAAAATAAATGCATCTTTAATCAAAAGTAAACGAGATTATATTTCGTTAGGATTAATCAGTCAAATCTTAAAAGATGAATCTAATAATTACGAAGTTAGCATTTTGAAAATGCAATTATTGATCTGGATTACAGAAACACATACTGGAGATATACAAGAGTTAGATTTAAAAGGCGGACAAAAAATGTATTATGAACAAAAGTTAGAAACTTATGTTCCAGTGCGTAATGACATTAATTATTTTAATTTTATTAAGCGCAACGCAAAAAATATACAAATTGGTATAACAAATCACGCTCATTTAATACATGCTTCACATGACAATACAATTTATCAATTATTTGATGATTGTATCATTGACGAAGCCCATAGGTTACCTGATTACGCATTAAACCAAGTTACGAATGAATTAAGCTATTCTGATGTCAAATACCAATTAGGCCTAATTGGTAAAACTGAAAACGATAAACTACTTGCCGCTATCGACCATTTAGAACAACAACGTATACTTGAAAAATTAGATATACCACCAATCGATGTTTTTGGCCTTAAAACAAATATCAATGAAATACATGATTTAAACGAGCAATTGTTTAGTACGATGTTTAATAGCATCCAACAATCAGAAATACATGATGATGAAGTGCATAAAGTTCATTTTGTATATCATTTCGATGTAACACCTATTTTAAATGATTTGCATGCCATCATTCATAAATTAAATATGACCTTAGAATTCTTTAACGGCATGAGCCATAAAACAATTAAAACAGTAAGAAAACAATTACTTTATATTAATGATAAATTTAGAGCAATTGAAACTAGTTTAAAAAATAATCATACTTGTTATTTATCCATTAAAAACATTAACCAAAAATCTACAATCAAATTAAATGTAAAAGATTATGATGTGAAAGAAATATTAACAAAACAAGTGTTAGATAAATTTAATGCACTTACATTTATTTCAGGTACCTTAACTTTTAATCACTCATTTGAAAATTTCAAGCAATGGTTTAATAAGGACATCATATTTAATACTTATGAGCTTGATACTGCAACAGTATCTTCAAACCAGACAACTGTATTTATACCAAATGATGTCGCTTCATATAATTATAAAAATATTGATGACTATGTGAGCTCTATTGTCAACTATGTTATAGAATATACAACAGTTATTGAATCAAAATGTTTAATTCTATTCACTAGTTATAAGATGATGCATATGGTACAAGAACTCTTGAATGAATTACCTGAGTTTGAGGATTACGTAATACTCACACAACAACAAAATCAAAACTATAAAATTGTACAGCAATTTAATAGTTTTTCTAAAGCCATCCTATTAGGGACTAGCACATTCTTTGAAGGTTTTGATTTCCAATCAAATGGTATCAAGTGTGTAATGATTACAAAATTACCTTTTATGAATCATAACAATACGAAATATTGGTTAATGGAATCTGAATTCACTTCCACATTTAAAGATTTCGTTTTACCTGATGCTGTTACTCGTTTCAGGCAAGGACTAGGCAGACTTATTAGAAGTGAGCAAGATAAAGGTATCATCGTATCATTTGATGATCGTTTAATTAAAAGTAATTACAAACAATTCTTTGAACAATCATTAGAAAGTTATCGTCAAAAAAAAGGCGATATAAAACAATTTTCAAGCTTACTTAAAAAAATAAAAAAAGAGACAATACATCATAAAAGTAACACGCGCAACTAGAAGTTGTACCTTGATTTTGTTAAAATGTATAAGGATTAATAAAAGAAGACTACAAAAATATTAGGAGTTTGGTTATGAAAACAACGATAAAAGAAGCAAAACATTACATTAACCAAGAAGTAACGATAGGTGCTTGGTTAACGAATAAACGTTCAAGTGGTAAAATTGCATTCTTGCAGTTAAGAGATGGTACTGGCTTTATGCAAGGCGTCGTAGTAAAAGCTGATGTAGATGAAGATACTTTTCAGTTAGCTAAAGATATTACGCAAGAAACTTCATTATATATTACTGGCGTCATTTCAGAAGATAATCGCTCTGATTTAGGATATGAAATGCAAGTAAAATCTATTGAAATCATTGCAGAAGCTCATGATTACCCAATCACACCGAAAAACCATGGTACAGAATTCTTAATGGATCATCGTCACCTTTGGTTACGTTCAAAAAAACAACATGCAGTTATGAAAATAAGAAACGAAATTATTCGTGCAACATATGAATTCTTTAATAATACTGGGTTTACCAAAATAGATCCACCTATTTTAACAGCTAGTGCACCAGAAGGTACAAGTGAACTATTCCATACTAAATATTTTGATCAAGATGCTTTTTTATCTCAAAGTGGTCAACTCTATTTAGAAGCAGCTGCAATGGCTCATGGTAAAGTATTTTCATTTGGACCTACATTCCGTGCAGAAAAATCTAAAACACGCCGTCATTTAATTGAATTTTGGATGATAGAGGCTGAAAAAGCGTTTTGCGATCATAACGAAAGCCTAGAAATTCAAGAACAATATGTGACACATGTTGTTAAATCAGTACTAGAAAATTGCAAATTAGAATTAAATATTTTAGAACGTGACACTGAAAAGCTTGAAAAAGTTACAACGCCTTTCCCACGTATCACATATGATGATGCAGTTGAATTCTTGAAAGAACAAGGCTTTGATGATATCGAATGGGGAGAAGACTTTGGTGCGCCTCATGAAACTGCAATTGCAAATCATTACGATTTACCTGTATTTATTACAAATTATCCAACAAAAATCAAACCTTTCTATATGCAACCAAATCCAGATAATGAGGATACAGTGTTGTGTGCAGATTTAATAGCACCCGAAGGATATGGAGAAATAATCGGTGGTTCTGAACGTATCAATGACCTTGCATTATTAGAACAACGTATCGATGAATTTGAATTAGACCCTGAAAGTTATAGTTACTATTTAGATTTACGTCGTTATGGTAGTGTACCTCACAGTGGATTCGGTTTAGGTCTAGAAAGAACAGTCGCATGGCTATCAGGTGTAGAGCATGTTCGTGAAACTGCACCATTCCCTCGTTTATTAAATCGACTATATCCATAATATTATCAATACAAGAAACTACCTAAACTACGTCCAGTCTATTTTACGGCTGGACTTTTTTATAATATTTACACATGATAAGGAGGGGTGCTTTTGAATATCGATATGCTTAAAACTAGACCTGTTGTAATTCGTAAAGAATTACTAGATTATTATAATGAATTAGGTATCAATGAGCGTGAATTAGTTATCTTAATAAAATTAATTTACGCGTCGGAAACGACCAATAAACAACCATCCATTGAATCTTTACAAAAAGGCACATCACTAGATTCTAGAGAAATTACTGCTATTATACAAAATCTTATTCAACGTGATTTATTAGAGTTAAATGTTAACAAAGACGAAGAAGGTAAATTCACTGAATATATGAATCTCGATCAGTTCTATCATAAACTAAATGATATTATGCAACACGTTAATAATAATAGTAACCAAAAACAAGTTGAACTTGAATTCAATAAACTTTTCCAACAGATTGAGCAAGCTTTTGGTAGACCATTATCACCGTATGAAATCGAAACATTAAACCAATGGTTAGACATAGATAAACACGACTTAAGTGTGATTCAAGCAGCATTAGATGAAGCGCAAAGTCAGAACAAAATGAGTTTTAAATACATTGATCGAATTTTATTAAATTGGAAAAAAAATAATGTAAAAACCATTGAGGATTCCAAAAAAATAAGTCAACAGTTTAACCAACCTAAAATGAAACACACTGTTAAAAAAGTGCCTAAATTTGATTGGCTAAATGAGGAGAATCAAGATGATAAGTAATAAAAAAGCTTTAGAAATGATCGATGTTATTGCTAATATGTTCCCAAACGCTGAATGTGAACTCGTACATGATAACCCATTTGAACTAACAATTGCGGTACTATTATCAGCACAAACTACAGATGTTTCTGTAAATAAACTCACTAGAGAGCTTTTCAAAAAATACAAAACACCTGAAGACTATCTAAATGTAGATATATCAGAATTAGAAAATGATCTGCGTACCATTGGTTTATACAGAAATAAAGCTAAAAACATTCAAAAATTATGTGCGTCATTACTAAATAAATTCGACGGGGTGATTCCGCAAACACATGCCGAACTTGAAAGTCTAGCTGGAGTGGGGCGTAAAACAGCAAACGTAGTGATGAGTGTTGCTTTTAATGAGCCTTCACTTGCAGTAGATACTCATGTAGAACGTGTAGCTAAACGTTTAGGCATTTGTAGGTGGAAAGATAATGTTAGACAAGTAGAAGATAAATTGTGTAAAGTCGTACCTAGAGAACGTTGGAATAAAACACATCATCAACTTATTTTCTTCGGACGCTATCACTGTTTAGCACGTAGCCCTAAATGTGATATATGCCCCTTATTTAATGAATGTAGAGAAGGGCAAAAAAGATATAAAGCCAGTTTGAAAGAAGTGTGACACAATTGATTTCAAAAGAAGCGTTTAAACAATTAGAAGAACAAATAGATTTATTTTCTAAACAGAAGAAATTAAATTCTTCTGAAGCCAAGGTATTAATTGATAAATACTTTGATATGATTGAGTCTTTTTTTAAACAAATCAATCACATTCATACGATTGATTTTGAACAATTAAACGATTATCCAGTTGTACCAATGAATTTTAAAGAGCGTTATCAATATATGCTTGCCCGTAAATACCATTTTATGGGTTACAGTCAAATGAAGACAGTCAAATCAGAATTAATAAAAATGAATGCATCCTATCAAATACGTAGAAAAAACAAAGGTAATCCTTAAAACCACTTCCCAACTTGTTGGGTTAGTGGGACTTATGCATGAGCGAAAGCTCAATACTTGATAGTCAGTTGCTCACTCATATAAAGCCATCAATCTTCAATTAGTTACGAAAACTCTATAAAATAAAGAAAACGCCAATTTCTATAATATTTCAATAGAAATTGGCGTTTATTTGTTAGTAAAGAATAATGATAATCAAGTGTTTATTAAGCACTTAGTTACTTGTTCAAAAATTTATTCGGACACTATTGTGCTCTTGATAAGCTAGTAGAATTATTTGCATTATTACTGTTCGAGTTAGCTGATGATGCATTATTGTTATTGTTGTTGTTATTATTGCTACCACCGCTATTATTACTACTACTGCTGCTGCTTCCACCTTGTCCTCGAGGCTTATTACTTGTTGTGTTGTCATCAGGATGTCCTGCAACAGATAGGCTGTCTTTACTATCACCATTTACTGAGTCAGGTTTACTAAAGTCCTTGCCGTCTCTTGGTGAGATATTACTCATTACATCCTCGAATAAATATTGCGGATATTCTTGTTCGTCATGACCAACAAATGAATTTACGCCGCCTTGTTTAACTTCTTTGAAGCCCATCCACACAGACATGCTGTATTTTGGCGTGAAACCATTCATCCATACATCTTTTGCAGCATCGTCAGGTAAACCATATTGTTGATAAGTTTGATCACCATAAGTACCTGTACCAGTTTTGGCTGCAACATTTACACCAGATATACCGTGGCCATATGCAGAACCATATGCTTCAAATGTACCTTTAAGTACTTCTGCAAGCATATAAGAAGTGGAATCTTTCATTGCTTTCTTACTTGTGTGATCGTAATTAATTGTTTCCCCATCTTCTTTTTCTACTTTTTTAATAGAATGCGCATTATTATATTCGCCACCATTTGCAATTGATGCAAAAGCAGATGCTAATTGAGTAGGTGAGAATTCTGATGATGAACCACCTAATACTTCAGAAGGTCCAATATCTCCTTCATATTCCAAACCTACTTTATTTGCGAAATCTTTTGGTGCGTCATTTCCAGCGTTCTCTTTTGAAGATTGCCATGCTTTTAATGCTGGAATGTTGAAACTTTGACGTAAAGCGTCATACAATTTAACCTCGCCGTGACCTTTAGTATCATAGTTTCTAAAGGTAACACCATCTACTTGATATGCTTCTTCATCCTGAATTGCATGGTTCGTAGCCCAATTCATATTTTCTATAGCAGGGCCATAAGCTAAGAATGGTTTTAATGATGAACCAGTAGGGTGTGCATCTGTAGCTAAGTTTCTATCAACAATATCTTTATAGTTTCTACCGCCTGATATTGCCACTAATCCGCCAGATTCACTGTCTACGATAGAAGCACCAACTTGTTGGTCTTCGTTTTTATAGTAACCACCATTATCTACACGATCTTGAAGTGTTTGTTGTACGTCTTTGTCCATATTTGTGTAGATTTTAACACCACTGTTAAGAACTTCTCCTAAATCTTTACCTTTGAATGCTTTATTATTCATTAATTCAGATTTTACGAAGTTAACATAAGAATCGTATTCAGGATTTGAACTTTTATCACTAACTTGACGTTCTTCCGAATCACGTTTTACTAAATTATCTTCTAATGATGTATTTTGTGCTTCTTCTTTTTGCTTCTTAGTAATACGATTATGATATTCCATTAAGTATAAAACAGTATCTTTACGTGATTCTGCTTCTTTTGGATGATCATAGATATTATAAGTATTCGGAACTTGTGGTAAACCAGCAAGATAAGCCGATTCAGCTAAATTTAAATCTTTTAAATCTTTATCAAAATAATATTTAGCTGCAGCCTTCACACCATAAACACTGTCAGAATAGTAAATTTTATTTAAATACATCTCAAATATTTCATCTTTACTATATTCTTGTTCAAGTCTATATGATAGGTAAGCTTCTTGTGCTTTACGGGCAATTGATTTTTGATCCGTTAAGAATGAACGTTTAACTACCTGTTGAGTCAATGTCGATGCACCTTGTGAACCAAATCCTCCCGTAAAGTTTTTAGCCACTGCACCAAACAAACGTTTATAGTCAAGTGCACCATGGTCATAGAAACGATTATCTTCTGTAGCCAAGACAGCTGCTTTCATGTTTTTAGGTACTTCATCTAAATCAACATGTTCACGTCTTTGCCCATTATCAATCGTTTTAATCAAATCGCCATCTTTATCATATATTTTAGCAGGAATTGGATCTTGTAATTTTGATTCTGTAAATGCTGGTGCTTTCCAAGCATAATATGCAAATAACAAAATACCAATTAATGCTAGAACAATGAAGGCTATGATGAGAAATCCGATTATCTTAATAATCGTTCTTTTTATATTCCTATTCTTTTTTTCTCCGGACTTATCATTCTTTTTTGAATCAGAAGTCCTTTTTTTCTCCGTCATACGCGGTCCTCACTTTCATCTAATATCAACTTATCAACTGCTTTGAGGTAATTCAATCTTGGTTGATACTGATAAGGAATATAGTAACCATTTTTTCTAATTTCTTCAACCGTAATCGACTTTTTAATTTCTTTTTTGTACCGATGCCAATAATATTTAAATTTGCAATAAGGCAATAAATAAACTTCATCTAATAATTTAAAGCGAATTAATAAAAAAACAATACCTCCTTGATCATAACAAGCATCCATGTGTATCACTTGGTGCTCATGCATATTATTCAATGGAAATGAAGTTTTATTTTTAGTTTCTTTCGCTTCAAAATCTAAATAGTGCCCTTTATAAATACCATTGTAATCAGTAGTCGAAGGCGTTCGGAAATAAGCCTCATTAATTACCGCCTTACTTCTCATAGGATAATGAACATTAACTATTTGAACAGGGGTGGGCTTTTTATGTATAACAGCTTGCCCAAGTTTCAAATAGTGCGTATTAGATAATTCAATATCGCTCTCAAGTGACATACCTCTGCCACCATAATTTATTTTACTCTTATCATCCTTATAAGTTCGTCCGACTTGAGACTTATTTCCGTAAAATGGTTTCCCATTTGGATAATTCATTGTTTTTCACCACTTTAATTTGGTTTCAAAAACTTTTTCCATTATACATGAAAACAGTCATTTTTTCCAAACTATGAAATATAAAGCAATGTATCTGTACATACATCAATATTTATTTTAACGTGCTTTTCTCAATTAAACAATATTTCCCTATAAATAAGCCTATAATATAACATAAATGTAAGTTCATTGTTTCTCAAATGACTATCAAATTCATTTATGGTAAATTTAATATGTAGGAGGAAACTTCATGCAACAATTAATTACCCAACTCTTAAATGATGTACAAAAGATGCAAAATAGATACGAAACAGTCAAATCGAAAGATATAGATTATGACTTTTACAAAGATGTTGTTCCATTTACGAGTTACATAGATAATCTGTTAGAAACGTTTAGCACCTTCGAACCTAAAATACTAAGATTATCCTATATGAATAAGAAAAAATTTGATTTACTTATTTCAAATATTGAATCACTGTCCGTTGAATGTCATTTTAAAAGGACTAGCCGGAAATTATTTACTGAAAAAGTCAAGGCAGTACAATACGATTTAAGTTATATACAAAGAAGTGATGCTAAATTATGATAAAGACAATTTATGTGACTGGCTACAAGTCATTTGAACTTAATATCTTTAAAGATGACGCACCTGAAGTTTCATATTTAAAAAAATTTATAGCACATAAATTAAAATCATTGATTGAAGAAGGACTTGAATGGGTATTAATACAAGGACAGATGGGTATAGAATTATGGACTGCTGAAGTAGTAATTGATTTAAAAGAAACGTATCCTGATCTTAAACTTGGTGTCGTTACACCATTTTATGGCCACACAGATAGATGGAATGAACAGAATCAAGCAAAATATAATCACATTGTACAGCATGCTGATTTTGTAGATAGTGTATTTCATACATCATATGTGGGACCACACCAATTTAAACAAACAGATCAATTTATGCTCGACCATACAGATCAAACATTACTAATATATGATGAAGAACAAGAAGCTAGTCCAAAATACTTTAAGCAAATGTTAGTTGATTTTATGGAAAAAACAAATTATACTTGTGACATTGTTTCGTTTGATGAATTAACAGAATTTATCAACGATTTACAGTGGTCTCAAGAACAAAGTTTCGAATGAGGTGGAAAAAATATGTCAGATGTTTCATTAAAACTATCAGCTAAAGATATTTATGAAAAAGATTTTGAAAAAACTATGACACGTGGTTATAGAAGGGAAGAAGTGGATGCTTTCTTAGACGACATCATAGCAGATTATCAAAAGATGGCAGATTTAGATAATGAAGTTGTTAAACTTTCCGAAGAAAACAATAAACTAAAAAAAGAACTAGAAGAATTGAGATTGCGTGTGGCTACTTCAAGACCACAAGAAAACAAAAACTTTTCAGCAAATGGGAATGCTGCAAGCAATGCTACTAATAATAACAACGTCGATATACTAAAAAGAATTTCAAACTTAGAAAAAGCAGTTTTTGGTAAATAATAAAACAAGCAATCATAACAAATGCGATGTCCAAGTAGTTATAATTGCGTACATAAAGATAAGTTTTGTTTTTCTCAAAACTTATCTTATTTTTATTTGTTCTGATCTTTGAAAAATGATATACTCTTAAAGATGGTGTTTTGGGTAATCGCTATAGCGATATAGAGGAAAGTCCATGCTCACACAATCTGAGATGATTGTAGTGTTCGTGCTTGATGAAACAATAAGTCAAGGCATTAAGTTGACGGCAACGAAATAACCTAAGTCTTTAGATACGGTTAAAATAGTTTGAAAGTGCCACAGTGACGTAGCTTTTATAGAAATATAAAAGGTGGAACGCGGTAAACCCCTCGAGTGAGCAATCCAAATTAGGTAGGAGCACTTATTTAACGGAATTCAACGTATAAATAAGGCATACTTTAAAAGTATGTAGACAGATGGTTACCACCAGCGTACGAGTGTAACTAGTACACGTTGGCAGTACAAAGGTACAAAACATGGCTTATAGAAACATCATTACTAGACCCCAAGCTCTCCCAATTAGGAGAGCTTTTTTAATGTTTAAATTTAACATAAAGCCTTAATATAATCTAGAACAGAAGTAAGGTCATATCTATTTAAAATAACTTTTGATAAAATAAAATTAAATCTACTTAAAAAAGGAGCAAAACAATGTATCAATTATTAGCTGTGTGCCCAATGGGGTTAGAAGCAGTTGTTTCTAAGGAAATTCAAGAACTTGGTTATACAACAACAGTAGAAAACGGCAAAATCTTTTTCGAAGGTGATGAAGCAGCAATAGTTAAATGTAATTTATGGTTAAGAACTGCTGATAGAATAAAGATTGTTGTTGGACAATTTAATGCAACAACATTTGATGAATTATTTGAAAAGACAAAAGAACTCCCTTGGGAAACAATCATCGAAAAAGAAGGAAACTTTCCAGTACAAGGTCGTAGTGTAAAATCTACTTTGTATAGTGTGCCAGATTGCCAAGCAATCGTTAAAAAAGCAATAGTAGAGCGTTTAAAATCTGCTTATAAAGAAAAAGGGTGGCTAGATGAATCGGGAGCTAAATATCCAGTGGAAGTATCTCTATTAAAGGATAAAGCACTACTGACAATAGATACTTCTGGATCAGGACTTAACAAACGTGGTTATAGACTAGCTCAAGGTGAAGCACCTATAAAGGAAACACTTGCTGCTAGTTTAATTAAATTAGCAAATTGGACAGGTGATACACCATTGATTGATCCATTTTGTGGTTCTGGAACGATTGCGATTGAGGCATGTTTAATTGCTCAAAATATTGCACCCGGTTTTAATCGAGATTTCGTTTCAGAAACATGGGATATTATGCCTGATAGATTATACGATGAATTGAGAGATGAAGCTGATCAACAAGCTAATTATGATAGACCTTTAAAGATATATGCATCAGATATTGACCCAGAAATGATAGAAATTGCACGTAGAAATGCTGAAGAGGTTGGCTTATCAGACATTATTAACTTTAAAGTTCAAGATGTTAACACTTTATCAATTGAGTCGGCAGAACCAGTTGCATTGATTGGCAATCCACCTTATGGTGAACGCATTGGCGATAGAGCAGAAGTGGAAGAAATGTATCGTTATATCGGCCAATTAATGCAGGAGCATCCTTACTTATCAACTTATATTTTAACAAGTAATAATGAATTTGAATTTTTAGTTAATCAAAAAGCAACCAAAAGACGAAAGTTATTTAATGGTTATATAGAGTGTACTTACTATCAGTACTGGGGGAGTAAAAAACCTAAAAAATAGACTGCATGAGCAATCAGAAAGAGGTGTGACAAATGAATAACGAGTTTAAAAAAGGCATATTTTTTGCTTTTGGTGCATATATTTTATGGGGGATTTTACCTATATATTGGGATTTAATAGAAGATATTGGTGCTTTTGAAATATTAGCTTTTAGAATTATACTTTCAATGATATTTATGTTAATAGTGGTAGTCGTCACTAACAATACAGCACCATTTAAACGTGATTTACAACAGCTCATAGCAAATCCTATACAACTCATTGCTATCATAGCTGCTGGTTATGTAATAACAATTAATTGGGGCACTTTTATATGGGCTGTTACGAATGGCCACGTATTGCAATCCAGTTTAGGCTACTACATTAATCCACTCGTAAGTATTCTATTAGCGTTAATTTTTCTTAAAGAGCGATTTAATAAATTAGAATGGATTGCCATTGGATTTGCAGTTATCGGTGTTTTGTATATGACTATAAGAGTCGGTGTATTCCCTAGTATTTCGTTACTACTAGCATGTTCATTTGGTATTTACGGATTGATTAAAAAAATCGTACCGATTGATGCAATCAGTAGTATTACAATAGAATGCATTGTTACTGCACCAGCAGGCATTATATACCTATGGTACATATGGCAACAAGGTAGTTTAACGTTTGGCTATAATACCTCATCTTTCTGGTTAATCTTCTCAGGAGCTGTAACGGCAATTCCACTTATACTATTCTCAGCTGGCGCCCGTAGAATTCCGCTATCACTGACTGGTTTTATACAATATATCGGACCGACAATTATGTTTGTATTAGGTATTTTCTTATTCAAAGAACCTTTTAGCATCGATCAATTTATTACATTTATTTTTATTTGGGTTGGCATTGTAATTTATAGTATTTCACAATATGTAAAAATTAAAAAGAATAATAACCCTGTTATTCACTAAACGATATTTTCAATTCCGTAAAGGTAACTTTATATAAGTTATCTTTACGATTTTTATTATGTTTTGAAATTGTTCAAAACATGTTTACATATCAAATCGGTCATTTTATTATATTCAATGTCGCAAATATATCATTAGTATAAATTATGCATTTGTAGTATTGTAAAATTAGATAAAAAGTGAACCAATCGAAAATTTATTATATACACTATTATTTTTAATCATATATTATAATGGAGTGATTATATGACGAGAGTATTAATATTAGGGGCAAATGGAGCTATTTCTAAAGCAGCTATTAATTCTTTTTTAGAAAACACCTCATATACGCTGAGATTATTTTTAAGAGACGCTAACAGATTACCTGATTATGCATCAGATCGCATCCGTGTACGTGAAGGAGATGCTACAAACTTCGAGGATGTTAACAGTGCAATGGAAGATGTAGATATTGTATTTGCTAGCCTTTCTGGTGAATTAGATAAAGAAGCAAGTACTATTGTTAAAGCTATGGAACAAAATCACGTTGATCGTTTAATATTTGTAGCGGCTCTTGGTATTTACAATGAGGTACCAGGTAAATTTGGTGAATGGGTAAATAAACAAATCCATAATCACTTACCTATTTATAAACAAGCAGCTGATATCATTGAAAGTTCAAACCTCGATTATACTATTTTAAGACCTGCATGGTTATCAGATATTAACGAAATTGATTATGAGATTACTCATAAAAATGAATTATTTAAGGGAACAGAAGTTTCCAGAAAAAGTGTTGCTGCTGTTGCAGTCCAAATTGCCAAAAACCCTGAACTGTATTTAAAAGAAAACATTGGTATTAACAAACCTAATACTGATTTTAATAAACCAAGATGGAAATAAAAATAAAATTGTAAAATCGACTAATTTATTAATGATTGCGAATACCACCAGTTAAGGTGGTATTTTTAATTTTAAATTAAGTCACATTCAATAAGTGGAAAATACTTTTTACATTTCTACTTATAAAACATTGCTAAATACAATTTAATTTTGCTAACTTACTTTAGACGCACATTAATTTGTTATACAATAGAAATTAATTACATATAAGTAATAAAGGGGATACATAACATGTCTAAAACGAAGCAACTCGATATACTATATAAATTAAAAAAAGAGGTTGAAAAATCAAACAATCATAGATTGATTCATATTATAAATCAAGTCATTAAAAAAATATTTTTAGAACAGTATACTGCTACTTTTGTCGGCCATTTTTCAGCAGGCAAATCCACACTTATCAATATGCTACTAGAAGAAAGCATACTACCAAGTTCACCAGTGCCCACAACCAGTAACACAGCAATTGTCTCTGTATCAGATGAACCAGGTATTATAGCTAATTTGAACAACCAAAAATATACTTTATTAACAAACTACGATGAAGTTAAACAAATGAATCGTGAAAATATTGACGTTGAATCTGTAGAAATTAAATTTCCTTCTGATAAATTTAATAAAGGGTTCACACTTCAAGATACACCAGGCGTTGATTCAAATGTATCAACACACCAATCTAGTACTGAAGAATTTATGTATACAAGTAATGTTTTATTTTACACAGTAGACTATAACCATGTTCAATCTGCAATGAATTTTCAATTTATGAAACAGCTGAACTATGCTGGTGTACCGGTCGTTTTTGTTATCAACCAAATAGATAAACATCATGAATCGGAAATTCCATTCGACACATTTAAACAACGCGTTGAAAAATCAATTGCTGAATGGGAAATCAAATTAGATCAAATATTTTATGTTTCTAAATTTGAACATGAACACAACCAAATTCAAGCACTTTCAGATTATCTCATCGATAAAGATCAACATAGAGAATCAATGGCGGATTATGTGGAGCGTACTGTGAATTTTATTACAGACGAACAACTATCTTTTATACAACATGAAATTCAAACGATTCTAAATGAGCTAGATATATTTGAAGAAGACTTTGACCAAGCATATTTAAACTTTCAACAACATCAACAAGTAAGTGAAGAAGCGAAGTTACTTAATAACCCTGATCAATTGTATGATTTCTTAAAACAAAAGCGTAAAGCGATTCTCGACAATGCATATGTTATGACGCACGATACTAGAGAAAAAATAAGAACTTATTTAGAGAGCAAAACTAAAGACTTTAAAGTAGGCGGCATATTCAATAAAAAGAAAAAAACATTAGAAACGCAACAAATTAGACTTCAAGAATTACTTGAGCAATTACAAGAAAAAGTAAATCAAGAAATACGCCAACCTTTGAGAGAAGATATGTCATTTTTAACGCGATTTATTAACTCATCCGAAGTAAATGATGCGATTTTAAACCAACACTATCAAATGCCTCCAAATCTCATAGATGATTTGTATCAAATGCAAATATCTATTAGTAATCAATATGTTTTAACATTTTCAGATGACTTAATGAAATCTATTAAACAATTTATTATTAAAGAAACTGAACCATTATTTGAGAAAGCAATCAGCCATTCTCAAGCAAACGACATTGGCACAGAAGAAGTAGAAGATTACAATGATTATGTTAAATTTATGGAGTTGCGTAATCTAAGAGAATCACTTGAAACACAAAATTATAGACACTACTACATTCATATTGATGATTCACTAGATAAATTAATAGATAGAGAAGAAATCACATATCAAGCTAAACCAGAGCATTCAGAAGTTCAAAAACAGAATCGTTCTAATACCACTAAAACAAAAACAACGGATACTTCAATTCAAGATATAAAAAATTCATTAAACTTGATAAAAGATATTCCATTATTCGAACAAACAAAACAAGATATCAACGATACACTGAAACGCCTAGATCATAAAATCATTAAAATAGGTGTTTTCGGGACGTTCAGTGCTGGAAAAAGTAGTTTAATCAACGCACTACTAGGCGATGCATATCTTGTTAGT
Source organism: Staphylococcus sp. GDY8P196P (assembly GCF_017891705.1). Lineage (NCBI taxonomy): Bacteria > Bacillati > Bacillota > Bacilli > Caryophanales > Staphylococcaceae > Staphylococcus > Staphylococcus sp. GDY8P196P. The sequence goes on from NZ_JAESJS010000009.1 coordinate 192,335, forward strand.
TCACCAAATCCTACAACAGCAGCAATGACAGAACTGACATACGGTGAAGAAAGTCAAATTACACTTAAATCACCTGAGCAAATCTTAGAAGAGTTAAACCAATTATTTGAATTGGAAAACAAAACTTTTGATTCAATAGAGGCATTTTTAAATCAAAACACAGAAAAACTAACAGCATCTTTAGAAAAAAACAAATTAGCATTTATCAATGCGATTGAGAAACATTATGCGATGTATCAAGAAATGTTAGAACAAGGTTTAACACATACCATTGCACGGGATGAAATAAAAAAATGGAGTGCAGAAGACGAATATGCAACCTTTGTAAATACAGTTCATTTGAAATTACCTATCGATTGGTTGAAAGATAAAGTTATCGTAGATTCACTTGGGTTACATTCCAATAATCAACGTCATACAAATGAAACAGAAAAGATTTTAACTTCTTCAGATTTAATACTTTATGTAAGTTATTTTAATCATTCATTCACAGATAATGACAAACGCTTTATAGAACATATGAAAGAAATGAACCAATTAAGTGAAAATCAAGCATTTAAAATGGTCATAAATGCAACTGATTTAGCTGAAACTGAAGAAGACTTAAATGCAGTCATAAACTATGTAAGTGATGCACTTAACCAAGTAAATATGAATTCGGACATTTTTGCAGTTTCGAGTCGAGAAGCTTTAAAAACAGGAGACTTAGGAATTGATAAACTAAAAAATAGTATAAACTATTTTACTCAAGTTGAGTCTAAAGATATATTGCAACAACAAATGACGAAACAATTAACCAATATTTCAGAAGCATTTGACCAAATGATAGAAGACGCACAGCATAATCAATCTAAAATTAAGCAACGTAAAAACAAACTCGAGCAGTATCATAATCAAATATTACTGAATAATAATATATTACAAATTGCCGTGCAGCGTGCTTCAAATGAAGTTGAAGATCAAATTTATCACCTCAATGAACGTTTGAAAATTCAGTTGTTAGATGAAGTTAAATCAATTTATAATGGGCAAATGACACAGAGCAACAACTTTAACGAAGCAAAACGTCATTCCACAAAGCAATACTTAGATCAAATTCATCAAAGATTGTATTTAGAACAATCCTTACTAGTGGAACGTGTTAAAAAGTATTTCATTCAACAAATACATGAAGAAATTGCTCCTTTAAAACAAAAATTAGAGCAATTACACATTTTCATTGAACCTGAATTTAATAAGAGTAATATAGAACTAGACGATCCTTATTTAAAAATTGATTTAAGTCAAATGCTTTCCGCTTTGCCTAAATCATTAACGAAAAAGAACATCTTGCAGCCAAAAATGCAAAATGAAGTTCAAACCACAATAACTCAAAACACGCTCGTACAACTTAAACCTTGTATAGCTGAATTAAGAAAAGCATTAATTGAAATCGTGAATAATTTGAATAATGATGCAGAAATAAAATTCAATCAGTATGAAAAAGATATACACACACAAATTAAACAACTCTTAGCATTTGAAATGGATCATTCTTTAATAAAACAACTCCAAGAAACAAATAGCGAATTAAAAGCTCAGTTGTTAATTTAGAAAGAGGTACTTACGATGTCCAAAAAGATATTATTAATAGACGGTATGGCTCTGCTGTTTCGTCATTTTTACGCAACTAGCCTACACAAACAATTCATGAGAAATTCATCAGGTATTCCTACAAACGGTGTTCAAGGGTTTGTTCGTCATGTATTTACTGCGATAAACGAAATACAACCTTCACATGTGGCTGTGTGTTGGGATATGGGTAAATCTACATTTCGAAATGAAATGTTTGACGGATATAAACAAAATCGACCCGCACCACCAGAAGAATTGATACCACAATTTGATTATGTTAAAGAAATATCAAACCAATTTGGATTTGTAAATATTGGTGTCCAAAATTATGAAGCAGATGATGTAATAGGCACTTTGGCACATCAGTATTCACAACAAAATCAAATTTTTGTAATCACTGGTGACAAAGATATTCTACAATGTATTAATCCTAATGTTGAAATTTGGTTAACTAAAAAAGGATTTAACTTATACAACCGCTATACATTAGACAGATTTCAAAATGAATATGGATTAAATCCGCTACAATTAATAGATGTTAAAGCATTTATGGGAGATAGTGCTGATGGTTATCCTGGTGTTAAAGGGATTGGTGAAAAAACTGCTATAAAACTTATTCAAAATCATGGTTCTGTTGAAGCAGTGATTGACGCTTTAAACGAATTGACACCTGGTCAAAGACATAAAATAGAAGATAATTTATACAATTTGAAACTTTCTAAATCACTAGCTAAAATTCATACAGAAGTACCTATTAATACTTCTGATTTATTAAACGACATGAAGTTTGGGACGGAATTAGCTGAAATACTAAATATTTGTAAAGAACATGAACTCTATGTATCAGGAAAATACTTAGCTACACATTTTAGTTAAATAAAAAATAAAGGGCTCATACGTATTCAAATAAATACGTACGAGTCCTTTATAATTATTGTCTAATCCTTTTCATCGTACATGTTTAACGAGATAAAAATGATATCCTTCTATCCTGTAGTCACACTCATATATTTAAAAATAAAGGTTTAAATTCAAAAAATGTGTTTAGAATCATCTATTAAAAGTTTCTCACTATAGAAAGGGACTATTTCTGATTTTCGTCATAATAAGTTTTCAAATATCCTACTGACTTTGAATTGTTAAGATACTGTTTTGATTTAACGCTTTTTTGCTCTTGTTTTAGTAATTTTATATAAGGCATTTTTGGCATGATGATTTGCTTCTTTATTTTGATTCCTTGGAACCCATTTAACAAACAATAAATCAAAATATGACTCTAATGATTTTATTTTGAGCAAGTAATTTATAAACTGCTTATTTTTTACTTGTCCTTTGTTCATACTATCTTCTATTAATTTCGAATCAGTGTATACGAGTGCTGTAGTAATCCCGTGGTGTTTTGCACATTCCAATGCAAATACGAAAGCTGCCCATTCTGCACTATGATTGTCTAAGATTCCTAAATCACAGTCATAATGCAATCGTTCTTGCTCAGTAATGATAACGATAGAACATGCGCTTTGACCAGGATTGCCTGCTGTAGCAGCATCAAAATATATTTTCGCCATAAATTCACCTTCAAATTTAATAAGTTAATTTTATATTATCAAAAGAACATAAATAAGTATAATCATGTAGATGCATTTTTCTTGGAAAAATACATCAATATAACGTAAGCTATTACCGTCGTTAAAAAAGCACAACATTAATTTAATAAAGGATGATCTAATTGAAAAATATGTTTATTATACATGGCTATCAAGCTAGTACAAAAAGCCATTGGTTTCAATGGTTAGACTCACAAATAGAGGCATATGGTTATAATGTTGAAATTATACACTTACCAAATTCTGATCATCCTGAACTTGATTCATGGTGTCAAGCAATAGATGATATTATTCAAAGTAAATTGAATTCAGAAACTATTATCGTTGCACATAGTTTGGGAGTCATATCAATATTACATTATTTAACTTCTGTTAAGCCTCATTCAAAAATAAAAGGCCTTTTTCTAGTTTCAGGTTTTAACGAAAAGTTATCGAACATACCCGAATTAAATCAATATATAGATAACACACGTATAAAACTCGATAAATTATGCGCGCAACACATTATTACAATTGGTGCTTTAAATGATCCAGTAGTGAATATAGACGCGACAGATAGATTATCAAAACAATTAAATGTCAATACACATTATATAAATCATAACGGCCACTTTTTAGAAACTGAAGGGTATCACACATTCAAGTTCTTAAAAGAAAAGATAATTGAAATATTATAATTATATTAAATCACCAGAAATAAATAAGCCCGTAAATGAACTTATCTGTTAATCATTTACGGGCTTTTCCTCAGTTATATTAAAACATGTCATTAATAACCTTCATCTAATTTTTGTATTTTGCCTTTTCGGTACATTGATTTTGCCCAATAACCAAAAGGAACATTAAAGATAGTAGAAACAATTTTTAATAAATATGTTGTAATAAAGATTTCAAATACCGCTTCATTTGGCATTGCACCTAAAAAAGCAATGATGACAAATAACGCAGTATCCACGATATTACTTAAAATAGTACTACCATAAGCTCTTATAATAAATGTTCTATCTGAACTAAACACTTTTTTGATTAATGAGAAAAGTAATACATCTAAATGTTGTCCAATAATGTATGCTATAACCGAACCTAAAGCAATCCTTGGAACAATATTAAAAATAGATTCTAATGCTTTTTGTGTATTGTCTACCGGGGAAGGCGTGAAATGAAGCGAAAATTGCATCACGATAATCATCACCAATGTCGAACAAAAACCTAACCAAACTGCACGTTTAGCTATTTTGCGTCCGTAAATATCATTTAAAATATCAGTTGCTAAATAGATAGATGCAAACATAACATTTCCCAGGGTTGCTGAAATAGTAAAAATATCGATTGTTTTAATAACTTGGATATTAGCTATAATGGTGCCAATAGCAATCCATGCAATCAAACCATGTTTACCAAACAAACGATACATAGTAACTAATAATATGAATGTTACTAAAAAAGTAATAACGCCAAATATTTCATTAAACAATTTTATTCCTCCTAAATTTTGATAATGCGGGTGTTTAGAAACCGCAAAATAAACAACTACATTATTTTACTAGAAAATATTAAAAAAGCAAGTTCAAACTTCAACTGATTTTTTAAATATTTATACTAATGTTATATTTCATATTAATGATTAAACAATCGTTGTTACAAATGATATAATATCAATAAGTCTCAAATCTTATAATAAATTAACTAGTTGGGTACTTATAATTCATTTTTAGAAGTACAGGAGCGTGAAACGTATTCTAACCTATTCTGAAAAAGAGGCAATTGATGCCATAGACCAATTAATGAACACATATTGTAAAGCGTGTTTATTGAAACGTCATATAAAAAAGACAAACGGCAAAACACAAGCACATCATTTTTGTATTAATGAATGTTCTGTCGGAAAACAAATTAAGCAAATTGGCAATGAATTACAATAAAAAGGAGCATACGATTATGGAAATAATAAATATAGCTACGACACCAAATCCAAATACGATGAAAATTGATTTAAACATAGATAGTGGGGATAACAAACCTAACACATATACAAAAGTTAAAGAGGGACAACCTGACTTCATCAATGCAGTACTAGATGTAGAAGGTGTTAAATCTATATTTCAAGCAATGAATTTTATTTCTGTAGATAAAAATTCAGAAGTAGATTGGGATACACTTTTACCAAACATCACAAAAGCTCTAGAAGAAATATAAACATAAGGAGGGTGCCTTAATGGAAATAGTACGTGTTGAACCTACACCAAGTCCAAATACAATGAAAATTGTACTAAGTGAAAAAAGAGAAGATAGCCAGTCTAATACTTATTCATCAGTCGCAGAAGGGCAACCTGATTTTATCAATGATGTTTTAGCAATTGATGGTGTTAAATCTATATTTCATGTAATGGATTTTTTGGCTGTAGATAAAAAACCAAAATTTGATTGGGAAGATGTTTTACCAAAAGTAACAGCAACACTCAATGATGAACAAGAAATAACTTCCGAAGCACAACCAGATGAACATTTTGGTGAAGTAAAAGCAGAGGTTTTGACATTCAAAGGTATTCCTTATCAAATTAAACTAACGACAAGTTCAGAAGAACAACGTAAACAATTACCTGAAATATATGTTGATAGCATGTTAGCTGCACAGAAAGATGATGATAATGTTGTGTTCCAACGTAAATGGGAAGATTTTGGAATACGCTATGGCGAACTCTCAGAGGTAATGGAAGACGTCGTTGAAGAAATAACGGCAATCTATCCTAAAGATCAATTGCAAAAACGAGTTGAAGAAGCTTTAGCATCCAACGTTACAATTCCTGAAACTAAATACCGACATGTAACATTGGAAGCATACCAAGCAACTGAAAGTTGGAAAGAACGATTAAGAATGCTAAAATCATTCCCAACACCTACAATTGAAGATTTACCGTTGCTCGGTGAGGTCGTGAGTGATGAACAGAAAACACCATTAAGACGTGAAGCAATTATACTCCTTGGAATGATTGAAGATGAAATCGTACTCCCATACCTCTATAAAGGCTTAAACGATAAAAGCCCTGCAGTAAGAAGAACTGCTGGTGATTGTTTAAGCGATTTAGGTTTCAAACAAGCATTACCAGAAATGGAAAAAGCATTAGACGATCCACATAAAATAGTCAGATGGAGAGCAGCAATGTTTATTTTTGATGAAGGTGGGCCAGAGCAGTTAAATTCACTTCGTGAACATGCTGACGATTCAGCCTATGAAGTGAAGCTGCAAATCGAAATGGCTATAACAAGAATTGAAAATGGCGATGAGGCATTAGGTTCCGTTTGGAAGCAAATTGCAAATCGAAATAATAGCTAAAGAAACTATCATTAAATGAAATAGGAGTGTTATAAATGAATGCTTATGAAGCATATATGAATGAACTCGCAACACAAATGCGCAGCGAACTCACAAATCACGACTTTAACAGTTTAGAAACTGCTGTTGATGTTGATAACTTTATGAATAATGTATCTGAAGATGAAACAACTTTTGTTGTGATTAATTCAACTTGTGGTTGTGCTGCTGGATTGGCAAGACCTGCTGCAGTTACTGTTGCAGAACAAAATGAAAAAAAACCAACAAATAAAGTGACTGTTTTTGCCGGTCAAGATAAAGAAGCAACCGAAGAAATGCGCGCTTTTATTCAACAAGTACCGTCCAGTCCATCGTATGCATTGTTTAAAGGAAAAGAATTAAAACATTTTATGCCAAGAGAACATATAGAAGGTAGAGATATACAAGATATTTGTATGGATATTAAAGACATATTTGATGATTATTGTGATTAATCAATAAGACCAAGGCTGAGATATAAATAAATGTCTCAGCCTTAAATTGCTTTAATAACAAGTACAACATCCTTAATACTTATCATGCATTAATTTAATGAGCATATTTTTACTGTTTTTTGAGTAGTTTCTAGGTCATCCTTTTATTGATTATAACTATTTAAAAAGTTTATAATACTTCTAATTATTTATCATAATCATTAGAACAACCAGCCAATATTATTAAGGCATAAACTGAATACATATTTTATTCTCAAATTCCACTCATATTTTCACTTTACTAGTGGTTATTTCTTTAAATTATTGGTATTTTAAAATATGATTAACTATAAATAACTTTACTGTTGAAAGGAGTGTGTTCGTCATGCTAAATACATTTGATCAATCCTATCATGATCTTTGTAACGAAATATTAGAAATAGGAAAGCAAAAAGAAGACCGTACAAATACAGGTACTATTTCAAAATTCGGACATCAATTAAGGTTTGATTTGTCAAAAGGATTTCCATTGCTAACTACCAAAAAAGTATCATTTAAATTGATTGCAACTGAATTACTATGGTTTATCAAAGGCGATACAAATATTAAATATTTACTCCAATATAATAATAATATATGGAATGAATGGGCGTTTGAAAATTATATTAACTCAGTTGATTATAAAGGTCCAGACATGACAAACTTTGGTCATAGAGCCCAAACCGATGAGGCATTTAATAAAAAATATAAAGCGGAAATGCGTAAATTTAAAGAGCTAATTTTAAATGATGCGTCTTTTGCTAAAAAATATGGTGATTTAGGAAATGTTTATGGCAAACAATGGCGTGATTGGGAAGATAAAAATGGCAATCATTTTGATCAGTTAAAAACTGTTATCGAACAAATTAAACATCATCCGAATTCAAGACGCCATATTGTCTCAGCTTGGAATCCAACTGAAATCGATACTATGGCATTACCACCTTGTCACACAATGTTTCAGTTTTATGTCCAAGATGGGAAATTAAGTTGCCAATTATACCAAAGAAGTGCAGATATCTTTTTAGGTGTACCATTTAACATTGCTAGTTACAGTTTGCTGACACATTTAATTGCTAAAGAATGTGGTTTAGAGGTGGGTGAATTTATACACACATTCGGCGATGCTCATATTTATACAAATCATATGGAAGCTATTGAAACACAGTTGTCTCGTACAAGCTATGCGCCACCACAACTTAAAATAAATTCAGATAACTCTATTTTCGACATTAACTATGAAGATTTAGAAATAGTAAATTATGAATCACATCCAGCAATTAAAGCACCAATAGCTGTATAAAATTTTAAAAAATGATTAGTATTAATAATGATTTAATATATTTACTGATAATATTATATTACTATTAGGAGGGAAATTATGACACTTTCTATACTTGTTGCTCACGATCAGCAACGTGTTATTGGGGTAAATAATCAACTACCATGGCATTTACCAAATGATTTAAAGCATGTAAAAAAACTATCCACTGGCAATACACTTGTTATGGGCCGTGCAACATTTGATTCTATAGGAAAGCCGCTTCCTAATAGAAAAAACGTAGTATTAACAAGAAATAAATCATTCGCACATGACGGTGTAGATGTTATCCATTCAATTGACGAAATATATAATTTGCCAGGCCATGTGTTCATTTTTGGTGGACAAACATTATTTGAAGAAATGATTGATAAAGTCGATGATATGTATATTACAGTAATTGAAGATAAATATAATGGAGATACATTCTTTCCACCTTATACATTTGAAGAATGGGAAGTAGAATCTTCTATTCCGGGAACATTAGATGAAAAAAATACGATTCCACATACATTTCTACATTTAGTTCGTAAAGATACAACATAGGAGGAAAGAATAATGAAAATGAAAATTGTAACTGATTCAACATCAGATTTATCTCATGCTTATTTAAAAGATAATGATATACATGTCATCCCACTTAATTTAACTATTGATGGTAAGTCGTATGTAGATCAAGTCGACATTTCCTCTGAAGCATATATAAAAAAATTAGAAGAAAATGCTGATGTAAAAACGAGTCAACCAGCTATCGGTAATTTTATTGAGTTATATGATGAATTAGGCAAAGATGGTTCTGAAATCATTAGCATTCACATGACATCAGGGCTTAGCGGTACTTATCAAACCGCACTTCAAGCAAGTCAAATGACAGATAGTACGGTAACTGTCATAGATTCAAAATCTATTTCATTTGGATTAGGATATCAAGTCCAACATGTTGTAGATTGGAATAACCAAGGTTTTTCATCAGAAGAAATTGTTTCAAAAATAACTGACTTACAAAGTAATATAAAATTATATGTTGTTATTGGCCAATTAAATCAATTAATCAAAGGCGGTAGAATCAGTAAAACGAAAGGATTAATTGGTAATATGATGAAAATCAAGCCAATTGGGACGCTTGACGATGGTAAAATTGAACTCATTCATAATTCTCGTACTCAAAATGGTAGTATTCAATTTCTAAAAAAAGAAATCAGTACGTTTTTAGGAGATAAAAAAATTAAATCTATCGGTATCGCACACGCTAATATTTTAGAATTTGTGGATAAAATTAAAAAGCATTTTACCGAAGAATTTAATATCACTGAATATGATACAAATGTTACAACACCTATAATATCAACACACACTGGAGAAGGCGCAATAGGTCTAGTTGTTTTAAAATCATAAACTAATTTATAATAAATTAAGGTTCGTTTTAATTATTCTTTCATTTGTTAAATTTTCAAAACAATTTAATAGCTTATCACTGAAAATAATGATAACTTAATGACAAGATAATAAAAAAGGAGGTATACCATGGCATATGCGACATTAGCTGGGGGTTGTTTCTGGTGTTTGGTAAAACCGTTCACCTCTTATCCGGGCATTGAAAATGTTGTTTCTGGCTATAGTGGTGGACATGTTGAAAACCCTTCTTATGAAGATGTTAGTCATGGACAAACCGGCCATGTAGAAGCAGTACAAATCACATATAACTCTGAAATTACTTCCTTCGAGAACATTTTAGATGTTTATTTTAAAACATTTGATCCAACTGATAATGGCGGTCAATTTTTTGATAGAGGCGAACATTATCAACCAGCTATTTTTTATCATAATGAAGCACAAAAAAAAGCTGCAGAAGCAAAAATTCAAGAGTTAAATGAGCAGGCAATATTTAATAAACCCGTAATTACACCCATAAAACCATACAAAAACTTTTATCCTGCTGAATCCTATCATCAAGATTACTATAAAAAGAATCCATTGCATTATGAGCAATATCAACGTGGTTCTGGCAGAAAAAGTTTTATAGAAAAACATTGGGGGAAACAATATGATTAAGAAAAATAAAAATGATTTAACAGAAATGGAATACTTGGTAACTCAAGAAGATGGAACAGAGCCTCCTTTCCAAAATGAATATTGGAATCATTTTGAAAAAGGGGTTTATGTTGATAAAATTTCTGGTAAACCTTTATTTACCTCAGAAGAAAAATTTGAATCAGACTGTGGTTGGCCTAGTTTCTCAAAAGCTTTAGATGATGATGAAATCATAGAGCTCGTTGACAAAACATTTGGTATGGTGCGCACAGAAGTACGCTCTGAAGATGCGAACAGCCATTTAGGACATGTTTTCAATGATGGTCCAACTGAAAGTGGCGGTTTAAGATATTGTATTAACTCAGCTGCCGTGCAATTTATACCATTTGAAAAACTGGAAGAATTAGGTTACGGAGATTTAATACCACATTTTGAAAAATAAGGAGCGAACAAGACATGTTTAAAAAATTATTTGGTAAAGGTAAAGAAGTCGACAAAGAAACGAGTGTATATGCACCTATTACTGGAGAATATGTGAAAATAGAAGATATCCCAGATCCAGTGTTTGCGCAAAAAATGATGGGAGAAGGATTTGGAGTAAATCCAACTGATGGTGAAGTTGTTTCTCCAATCAATGGTAAAGTAGATAATATCTTCCCAACAAAACATGCAATTGGTTTACAAGCTGATAATGAACTTGAACTACTTGTTCATATTGGTTTAGATACAGTACAACTTGACGGAGAAGGTTTCGAAGTATTAGTCGAAAGTGGCGATACTGTTAGTGTGGGAGACCCATTATTACGTTTTGATTTAGATTATATAAAAGAAAATGCTAAATCAGTTATTTCTCCAATAATTGTTACAAACTCAGATAACACGTCATCTGTGGCAATTGCCGACGATATAACATCAGTAACTAAAGGTGAAACTAAAATTATTGATGTGACAATGAACTAATGAAAGATCATTCATTTTATCAATTTGCATTAACAGCACGTGGTCGAAAAGACGAAAAAGGCGAATTAGCTGAAGAAATTTTTGATGATTTGTCTTTTCCACGACAGGAAAAAGATTTTCATGCTCTATCAGATTACATTGAAATGCAAGGAAGTTATACCGTTTCAATGTCTGTTTTTGATAGTTTATATGATGAATATACTGAATGGTTAAAATTTTAGTCTTAGTTTATATTTGAGAGAATATAGTAAAGTATATTAAAATAATAAAGTATCATAGAGAGCTGGGATTAATCTTTAATGATTCAATCCCAGCTACTTTTATTTTCAAATCAATAAAATTTCGATTTGAATTATACATATATTTAGGAAGTGATAAAATGTCGGAAAGATCAGACATGCAAAATGAAAACCACGAAGAAACTAAAAATAACGATGCTAATAACAAATATTCCACTAAAAATATGAGCTTTAAACGGAAAAATTTCATTTTAACAATCATAAGTATTGTGCTTATAACAGCAGTTTTAACAGTTTTGGCAACCATAGCAGTCATGAACTGGACAAGTGGGTTAGATGGAAAACAAAGAACAGAAATGAAAAAGGTTGAAGATGTCTATAGTATTTTAAATAAGGAATATTATAAAAATACAGATTCAGAAAAAATATCGGAATCTGCAATTAAGGGAATGGTAAAAGATTTAGATGATCCATATTCGGAATATATGACTAAAAAAGAATCTAAATCGTTTAACGAGGATGTCTCAGGTGATTTTGTGGGTATTGGTGCAGAAATGCAAAAAAAGGGAGATAAAATTCAAATTACAAGCCCTATGAAAAACTCTCCTGCAGAAAAAGCTGGCATTCAACCTAAAGATGTAGTGACTAAGGTGAATGGTAAGTCTATTAAAGGCCAACCACTTGAAGCTATAGTCAAAAAAGTGCGTGGAAAACAAGGTTCAAAAGTTACATTAACAATTGAAAGAGCGAACCAAGAACACGACATCACTATTAAAAGGGATAAAATACATGTTAAGAGTGTTGAATATGAAAAACATGGTAATACTGGTGTGTTTACAATAAATAAATTTCAAAGTAGTACTTCTGGTGAATTAAAATCTTTAATTATTAAAGCTCATAAAGATGGAATTCGAAAAATTGTTCTAGATTTACGTAATAATCCTGGTGGATTGCTTGATGAAGCTGTGAAAATGGTAAATATTTTCGTGGATAAAGGAAAAACCGCAGTTCAACTTGAAAAAGGCGATCAAAAAGAACAAATAAAAACATCAAACGATGCAAGCAAAGAAGCTAAGAATATGGATGTTTCAATTTTAGTGAATAAAGGTTCGGCCAGCGCGTCAGAAGTATTCACTGGTGCTATGATGGATTATAATAAAGCTAAAGTTTACGGTTCAAAAACTTTTGGTAAAGGTATAGTACAAACCACACATGAATTTGATGATGGTTCTCTATTAAAATTTACGAATATGAAATGGTTGACTCCAAAATCTCGTTATATTCATGGGAAAGGCATTAATCCTGATACAAAAATTAATGAACCTGAATATCAATCTTTAAGCGTCATACCTAATACACAGACATACCAGTTGGGTGATGAAGACAAACATGTTAAAACAATTAAAGTGGGTCTATCTGCATTAAACTATCAGTCTAATAATAAATCTAAACGCTTTGATAAGGAATTAGAAGATGCTATTAAATCATTCCAAAAAGATAATAATTTAACAGTTAATGGAAAATTCAACAAACAAACCAATGATAAATTCACACAAGCTTTAGTTAATAAAGCAAATAAAGAAGATACTGTATTACAAACCCTATTAAACAAATTAAAATAAAGAGGTGAACCTCGCATGATAAGATTAGGTACCGTAGAAGATTTACCAACTATTTTAACGATTGTAGAAGAAGCAAAGTCAATAATGCAACAAGAAAACAACAACCAATGGGATGAACAATATCCATTAAAATCACATTTCAAAGAAGATATTAGTAAAGATTCATTGTTTGTTTTAGAAGAAAAAGATACAATTTTTGCCTTTATAGTTGTCGACCAGCAACAATCTGAGTGGTATGATGAACTGGCATGGCCAATTGATAGAAAAAATGCATACGTTATTCATAGATTGGCAGCCTCATCAGAATATAAAGGTGCTGCTACAAAATTATTTGATTTTGCTGTTAACCTTGCTTTACGAGATAATGTACATGTAATGTTAACTGACACTTTTGCATTGAATAAACGTGCTCAAGGATTATTCCAAAAATTTGGCTTTATCAAATTAGGTGAAGTAAATATTGATTATCCTCCTTTCGATAAAGGAGAACCATTCTATGCCTATTATAAAAAATTAGAAGAATAGAGGTAATAATATGACAAAAATCGCATTTACTGGTGGCGGTACTGTTGGACATGTTTCTGTTAATCTAAGTTTGATTCCAACAGCTTTAGAAGAAGGACATGAAGCATTTTATATCGGCTCCAAAAATGGTATGGAACGAGAAATGATTGAATCCCAATTACCAGAAATCCCATATCATAAAATTTCAAGCGGTAAATTAAGACGATACATCTCTTTTGAAAATATTAAAGATATTTTTAAAGTATTAAAAGGTATCTTCGATTCAAGACGCATATTAAAAAAAGAAAAACCTGACCTATTATTCTCAAAAGGTGGTTTTGTATCTGTGCCTGTAGTTATCGCTGCTAAATCCCTAAAAATTCCAACTATTATACATGAATCTGATTTAACACCCGGACTAGCAAATAAAATTGCTTTAAAGTTTGCTAAAAAGATTTATACAACCTTTGAGGATACATTACAATACCTGCCGAGTGAAAAAGCGGATTTTGTAGGTGCTACAGTGCGGGAAGATTTAAAAAGTGGTGATAAAAATAGAGGCTATCAGTTAACAGAATTTAAAGATAATAAAAAGGTTTTATTAATCATGGGTGGTAGCCTTGGAAGTAAAAAGTTAAATGATATTATTAGAGATAATTTAGACGCATTATTAAATAATTATCAAGTGATTCATTTAACTGGTAAAGGATTGCTGGATCAATCCTTGACAAATAAAGAAGGATACGTTCAGTTTGAATTTGTTAAAGACGATTTAACTGATTTATTAGCGATAACAGACACAGTTATTAGTCGTGCTGGCTCAAACGCTATATATGAATTCTTGGCATTAAGAATTCCAATGCTCTTAATTCCATTAGGCCTTGACCAATCTAGAGGAGATCAAATTGACAATGCGAAAAATTTTGAATCTAAAGGTTTTGGAAGAACAATTCCTGAAGACACTTTAACCGAGGATAAACTCATCGATCAGTTAAAAGATATCGAAACTCACCGTGAATCTATTATAACTCAGATGCAAACATACAAAGAAAGTTTTACACGCCAAGATTTATTTCATAAAATTATTAAAGATGCAAATAACTAATAATAGGGAGGATACGCAATGAGTCGTTGGAAAAGAATAAGTCTACTCATTATTTTTACATTAATTTTTGGCATTATTGCATCCTTCCATGAATCAAGATTAGGGAAATGGATAGACAATGAAGTTTATGAATTCATATATTCTTCTGAAAGTTTTATAACTACTACATTTTTCTTAGGAGTAACTAAAATCGGGGAAGTATGGGCAATGGTTTGTTTATCATTATTACTTATCGCCTATTTAATGCTTAAAAAATTAAATATAGAGGCACTTTTCTTTGCAATAGCAATGAGTTTATCAAGTACTTTAAACCCATTATTAAAAAACGTATTTGACAGAGAACGACCTACACTATTACGTCTCATAGATATCTCTGGTTTTAGTTTTCCAAGTGGACACGCAATGGGGTCAGCCGCTTTCTTTGGCAGTACCATTTACATTGCTAATCGTGTCTTGAAAGGTAAAACAAAAGGAATTATGATAGGTCTTTCAGCACTATTTATTATTTTAATTTCATCATCAAGAGTATATCTTGGTGTTCATTATCCAACTGATATCATTGCTGGTATCATTGGTGGTGCTTTTTGTGTCGTATTATCAACATTAATATTAAGACACAAATTAAAAATTTAAAAAATAACGAAATAGAACAAATGGCAATTTCTATATAAAATAGAAATTGCCATTTTTTAAATTCATCTGAGATACTTATATCTCAAACTTAATTTAATTGTGTCAAAAATTATTATAAAAACCGATTTCATAATGCAAACCGGTTTCTATATATACGTTGATTTACAACGTTAGTCTTTTACGGGCATATAAAAGGGGATATTTACGAAAATGATCAATTCTACTAAAACAAATATGTGTGGGGGGAATGTCTATGTAGTATTGATAATCATTTTCAATTACATTATACAACACTGAGAATAATTGTCAATTAGATTTCGAATATTTTCTTATTTTTTATTTCAACATCGTTATACTTATTTATATTCAATATCTTATTTTATTTTTAATACCCTGTTACTTTCTATAAACTGTTATTTCATATATTATATATTTTGAGGTGTAAGCAATGACAAAAATTTTAATTGTTGAAGATGAACAAAATCTTGCACGTTTCATCGAGTTAGAATTAGAGCACGAAAACTATGCAGTAGATATTGAATATGATGGCAAACCTGGGTTAGAAAAAGCTTTAACAGATGATTACGATTTGATTTTGTTAGATTTGATGCTACCTAATATTAATGGTTTAGAAATTTGTAGACAAGTCAGACAAAATAAATCCACTCCTATAATTATTATCACAGCAAAAAGTGACACTTACGATAAAGTAGCTGGATTAGATTATGGGGCAGATGATTATATAGTAAAACCCTTTGATATTGAAGAATTATTAGCAAGAATAAGAGCAATGTTACGTAGACAGCCACAAAAGAACATCATCGACATGCAAGGCATTATTATAGATAGAGATGGCTTTAAAGTAACTGTAGATGGTAATTCTTTAGATTTGACGAAAACAGAATATGATTTATTGACCTTATTAGCTGAAAATCGTAATCATGTATTACAGCGAGAACAAATTATCGCAGATGTGTGGGGTTATGATTCAGAAGTTGAAACTAACGTTGTTGATGTATACATCCGCTATTTAAGAAATAAGCTTAAACCATATAATAAAGATAAAATCATAGAAACTGTACGTGGCGTGGGATATGTGGTTAGAAAATGAAACAGCGTAAATTAAAAACCAAGTGGATGATTATCACAACAACGATTACATTTTCAACCATATTTATATTTAGTTTAATTATCATATTCTTTCTAAGTAACGCATTACGTCACAACGAACTAAGCGAAGCTGAAAGAAGTTCATCGGATATCATTCAACTTTTCGAATCTAAACAATTAAACGATATTACACCATTAGACTTAAATGCTTCGTTAGGTAATTTTCAAAAAGTGATTCTTTATAATAAAAATGGTGAAAAACAAATAGAGACTTCAAATGACAACGATATCGTTTATTCACCTAATTTCAAACCTAAAGAAATTGATACGGCTTTAATAAAAAAATACCATAACAACGATTATTTAATTATTACAAACCGGATTAATACGCACCATTTTAAAGGATATAGCGTAATCATTCATTCTTTAGAGAATTATAATGCACTCGTCAATTCATTGTATTTTATTGCACTCATATTTGGAGTGATTGCTACTTTTATAACTGCAATGGTAAGTTATTTCTTCTCTGCACAAATTACAAAACCATTAATCTTAATGTCTAATAAAATGCAGCAAATTCGTCGTGATGGTTTCCAAGAAAAAGTGGACTTAGTTACTAATTATGAAGAAACAGATAATTTAATTGTCACTTTTAATGAAATGATGTTCCAATTAGAAGAATCGTTTAACCAACAGCGTCAATTTGTTGAAGATGCTTCACATGAGCTACGAACTCCATTACAAATTATTCAGGGTCACTTAAATTTGATACAGCGGTGGGGCAAAAAAGATGCAGCAATTCTTGAAGAGTCACTCGACATATCCTTAGAAGAAATGACTAGAATTACAAAATTAGTTGAAGAATTATTATTGTTAACAAAAGATAACAACAATAGTAAAGAAAATGAAACCGAAAGTGTAGAAATTAATCAAGAGATTACATCCAGAATTAAATCACTAAAACAACTTCATCAAGATTATGTTTTTGAATTTGTACCTTATCAAAAACCGCTTAATATAAAAATAGACCGTTATCAATTTGAACAAGTACTAATTATCTTCATTGATAACGCCATGAAATATGATCAAGTTAATAAATATATTCAAATTCAAACAAATCTAAGGAACAAACAAATATCAATTGAAATCACTGACCATGGTGTAGGTATTCCAAAAGAGGATATAGATTTTATTTTTGACAGATTCTATAGAGTTGATAAATCTCGTTCCAGAAAGTTAGGCGGCAATGGTTTAGGTTTGTCGATAGCTAAAAAAATCATTGAATTAAATCATGGGACAATTCATGTAGAAAGTGAAGTAGGAAAATACACGACATTTAAAATCACATTTTGATTATTAACAGGTTACTCATTCAAGTAAAAATATGTTACGCTATAAAATGAAAATACAATTAGCAGAGCCAAATAAAATCAGGTTCTGCTTTTTTCATATAACTAGTTATTGATACTTTAATTTGCGTTTATTTAATGCTATTATTGATTTGTAAGCGTTTTAACTATTTTGTGGAGGGTGTAATATGAGCAACGAAAGTCAGATTACCCAGGCACCTGTAAATTTCGGGGCAAATCTTGGATACATTTTAGATCTATATGATTTATATTTGAATGATCCAGCTTCAGTCCCTGAAGATTTACAAGTCCTATTTAGTACAATCAAAAACGGTGAAGCAAACATCACAACAAATACAGCTGATGGTCAACAAAATACGACTAAAGCTGATAGCACGATTAAACGTGTTATGCGTCTCATAGATAACATACGTCAATATGGGCATTTATTGGCAGATATTTATCCAGTTAACAAACCTGAAAGAGAAAATGTTCCAAAATTAAATATTGAAGATTTTAATTTGGATAAAGAAACACTAGAGTCAATTTCAGCAGGTATTGTATCTGAACACTTTAAAGATATTTACGATAATGCTTATGAAGCTATTGTTCGTATGGAAAAACGTTATAAAGGACCTATTGCATTTGAATATACACATATCAATAACAATAGGGAACGTGTATGGTTAAAACGTAGAATAGAAACACCATACAAAGCAACATTAAACGATAATCAAAAGATTGAATTATTTAAAAACTTAGCACATGTAGAAGGCTTCGAAAAATATTTACACAAAAACTTTGTGGGCGCAAAACGTTTCTCAATAGAAGGTGTAGACACACTAGTGCCAATGTTACAACAAACATTAAGACTTGCTAGTGACGAAGGCATTCAAAATATACAAATAGGTATGGCCCACCGTGGTAGATTAAATGTACTTACACATGTGTTAGAAAAACCATATCAAATGATGATTTCTGAATTCATGCACACTGATCCAATGAAATTCCTACCAAAAGATGGTAGTTTAGAATTAACTTCAGGTTGGTCAGGAGATGTAAAATACCATCTCGGTGGTGTAAAAACTACAAATTCTTATGGCAGTGAGCAGCGCATTTCCCTTGCGAATAATCCAAGTCATCTTGAAATCGTTGCGCCGGTTGTATTAGGTAAAACACGTGCAAATCAAGATGATACCGACAAACCTGGAAAAGTTCATACTGATTTCCATAAATCTATGCCGATATTGATTCATGGTGATGCTGCTTACCCAGGACAAGGTATTAACTTCGAAGCTATGAATTTAGAAAATTTAGACGGCTATTCAACAGGTGGTACACTCCATATTATCACTAATAATAGAATTGGCTTTACAACTGAGCCAGAAGATGGTCGTTCTACAACGTATTCATCTGATGTTGCAAAAGGCTACGATGTACCTATCATGCATGTTAATGCAGATAATGTTGAAGCAACTATTGAAGCAATTGAAATTGCTATGGCGTTTAGAAAAGAATTCCATAAAGATGTTGTCATTGATTTGGTTGGTTATCGTAGATATGGGCACAATGAGATGGATGAACCATCCATTACCAATCCGTTACCATACCATAATATTCGAAAACATGACCCTGTTGATGTACTTTATGGTCATCAATTAGTTCAAGATAATATTATTTCTGAAGATCAAATGAATCAAATCTTTGATGAAGTTCAAAAAGAACTCCGTGCCGCTCATGATGAAATAGATAAAAACGACAAGATGGATAATCCAGATATGCAAAAACCAGATAGTCTTGCCGAACCACTCCAAAGTGTCGATGTGGATGTAAGTTATGAACAACTTAAAGAAATTAATGATGCAATGCTATCATATCCATCTAACTTTAATGTTCTTAAAAAATTAAATAAAGTCTTAGAGAAAAGAAGAGAGCCTTTTGAGAGCGAAGATGGATTAGTTGATTGGGCTCAAGCAGAACAATTAGCATTCGCAACAATCACTCAAAAAGGTACGCCTATTCGCTTAACTGGACAAGATAGTGAACGTGGTACATTCAGTCACCGTCACGCCGTACTCCATGACCCTGATTCAGGTGAAGAATATATCCCACTTCACAATGTTCCAGGACAAAAAGCAACTTTTGAAGTGCGTAACTCGCCACTATCAGAAGCAGCGGTTGTTGGTTTTGAATATGGTTATAATGTGCAAAATAAAGATTGTATGACAATTTGGGAAGCCCAATATGGAGACTTTTCTAATATGGCTCAAATGATATTCGATAACTTCTTATTTAGTGCTAGAGCTAAATGGGGTGAACGTTCAGGTTTAACACTATTCTTACCTCATTCATTTGAAGGTCAAGGGCCTGAACATTCATCTGCACGTTTAGAAAGATTCTTACAATTAGCTGGGGAAAATAACAGTACAGTAGTAAACTTATCAAGCTCAAGTAACTACTTCCATTTACTGAGAGCTCAAGCTGCTAGCTTAGGTACACAATCAATGAGACCACTAGTAGTAATGTCTCCTAAGAGTCTCTTACGTAATAAAACAGTTGCTGACCCAATTGATAAATTTACATCTGGAAAATTCGAACCAATTTTACCAGAAGAACATGATAAAGAAGCTGTTAAAAAAGTAATTCTAGCGTCAGGTAAAATGTTTATTGATTTAAAAGAATATTTAGCAAAAAATCCAAATAATTCAATTTTACTAGTTGCCGTGGAAAGATTATATCCATTCCCAGCTGAAGAAATTGAAACATTACTAAATGAATTACCTCATTTAGAAAATGTAGCTTGGGTACAAGAAGAACCTAAGAACCAAGGCGCTTGGTCATTTGTTTATCCATATCTGAAAGAATTAACTACAGATAAATACGATTTAAGCTATCATGGCCGTATTCAACGTTCAGCTCCTGCTGAAGGTGATGGAGAAATACACAAACTTGTTCAAAATATGATAATCGAACAAAGCACAAAATTTAACTAGGGGGAAGTTAAGCATGCCAGAGGTAAAAGTTCCAGAATTAGCAGAATCCATTACAGAAGGTACCATTGCAGAATGGTTAAAACAAGTCGGTGATAGTGTAGATAAAGGTGAAGCTATCCTTGAATTAGAAACAGATAAAGTAAACGTCGAAGTAGTTTCTGAAGAAGCTGGTGTATTGCAAGAATTACTTGCAAATGAAGGTGATACGGTAGAAGTTGGCCAATCTATCGCTGTTGTAGGCGAAGGAAGTGGCAATAATAATTCAGAAGCACCTAAACAAGATAATTCTGAATCACAAGCAGCTGATAGTAACGAAAAATCAGAGCAACCAAAATCAGAAGCTCAAAATGATAATGAAAGTACTGCTGACGATTCACAAAATAAAGGACAACGTGTTAATGCGACACCATCTGCACGTAAATATGCACGTGAAAAAGGCATTGACTTATCCGAAGTAGCAACGCAATCAAATGATGTTGTTAGAAAAGAACATGTTGATCAATCACAAAATAATAAGAATGAACAAGCTGCACAATCATCATCAAAAGAAGAACCTAAAAAACAAGCAGCTCCACAAAACCCAACAAAACCAGTTATCAGAGAAAAAATGTCTCGTCGTAAGAAAACAGCTTCCAAAAAGTTATTAGAAGTATCTAATAATACAGCAATGCTAACAACATTTAATGAAGTTGATATGACAAATGTGATGAACTTACGTAAACGTAAAAAAGAACAATTCATTAAAGATCATGATGGTACAAAACTAGGTTTCATGTCATTCTTTACAAAAGCATCAGTAGCAGCATTGAAAAAGTACCCTGAAGTAAACGCTGAAATTGATGGTGAAGACATGATTACGAAACAATACTATGACATCGGGGTTGCCGTATCTACAGATGACGGATTACTCGTACCATTTGTAAGAGATTGTGATAAGAAAAACTTTGCCGAAATTGAAGATGAAATAGCTAATTTAGCTATCAAAGCGCGTGATAAAAAATTAGGTTTAGATGATATGG
The DNA here is from genome assembly GCF_017891705.1 of Staphylococcus sp. GDY8P196P. Lineage (NCBI taxonomy): Bacteria > Bacillati > Bacillota > Bacilli > Caryophanales > Staphylococcaceae > Staphylococcus > Staphylococcus sp. GDY8P196P. The sequence continues at coordinate 214,267 of NZ_JAESJS010000009.1, forward strand.
TAAATGGCTCATTTACTATTACCAATGGTGGTATCTTTGGTTCAATGATGTCTACACCAATTATTAATGGTAGCCAAGCTGCGATTCTAGGTATGCATTCTATTATTACACGTCCGATTGCTATCGACGCAGACACAATTGAAAACCGTCCGATGATGTACATTGCATTAAGTTATGATCATAGAATCATCGATGGTAAAGAAGCAGTAGGTTTCTTAAAAACTATTAAAGAATTAATTGAAAATCCAGAAGATTTACTATTAGAATCTTAATCCACAACACAAAATAGTTTACTAACCTTAATACAACGGCGTTCAGCGTCGTTGTATTTTTATGTGCTTATTTCATTTTTAATAACATTCAAATGCCCGCTCTAGCATTATTTTACTATTGAAAGTCATTGTGATTATTTGAATATAAAATAAAAAGCACCTAAATTATTTAAGTGCTTTTGTATTATATGAAAGATATTATTACTAATAATAAAGCACAAGCTAAGCAGATGTAGCCTGTAACTTTAAAATTTTGCTTAAAAAATACATAACTTAAAATGAAAATAGATAGAGTTAGACTTAAGATGGATAGTAGAACAGATACATGAATGATATTAAAACTTATGAAAATATGAAAAACAAATAACATTGTAGCTATTATTAATAATATTATTTCAAGTGGTTTTAAATCTTTCATTTGAGGATTGACCAAAATATTGTCCTCCCTGAATTTATCTAATTAAGCATATCCTTATCATCAAACATGAAAAGCTGTAAAAATATTCATTTCAATCTATTGATATTATTACATATTAATAATGAATAGTCATATGTAAGTACACAGGTTCATCATGTTGGTTTAAATATTGGTGAAATATATTTCCATTGAATTTAATAGCTTCATTTTTATGAATAACAAAGGTTTCTCCATCTAATATAAGTGTTAAGGTACCTTCATAGACTGTGATATATTCCATTGTATTTGATCCATGGGGCGACCCGTCCATTTGCCCTTCAACTCCAATAACAACCATATAGCTTTCAAACTTCTTTTCAATATCAAACTTAAATAGAGGATATGCTTTATATTTATTATCTTCTGAAATTAAGGGTTGTATTTCATTCAAACTAACTTTCTGTATAATATTGCTATTTTCTTGTGTTAATTCTGTGAATGATACTTTTAAACCATTTGCTATCTTCCATAATGTTGTGATAGATGGAATGGATATCTTACGTTCTATTTGTCCCAACATTGTTTTACTTACACCTGTGACATCAGATAATTGTTCCAATGAATAACCACTTTGTTTTCTATATAATTTTAAATTTTCAGCTATAATGTCGTTAATTTCTCTCATCAATTTAAGCACCTCTATTTACAATATAACGTATAAACCATATACTTTAAAGACCAAACATTATAACGTAAATTTGGACGTTATAATGTTTTGATACGTGGGGGAGATTAAAATGTTAATAATATCTATGCTTATATATGCTGTTGTTGCAAGCTTTACACCCGGTCCTAATAATATAATGGCTTTGTTTTTTTCACAAAATTTAAATTTTAAAAGCAGCTTGCGATTTTCAATTGGTGTTGGATTTGGTTTTCTTTTGTTGTTACTAATATCCAGTATATTTAATACAACTTTGCATGCCGCTTTTCCTAAAATTGAATTTTTGATGAAAATATTTGCATTTATATATTTACTTTATTTAGCTTTAAAGATTTCTATGAGTTCTATTTATGGGACAAAGCAAACTTTTAGTCACAAGCTCAGTGGTTTAAAATCTGGTGTAATGCTACAATTCATTAATCCTAAAGGAATTATTTATGCTTTAACAGTAATTTCTACTTTTATCACACCTTTTTCTACGGATTGGCAAAAACAATTACCCTTTATTATCTTACTGGCTATTATCGGTTTTTTAGGTACTTTGAGTTGGGGTGTTTTAGGTTCTTTATTTAAATCATTTATATCAACACATGAACGTATATTTAATTTTGTCATGGCTGGTCTATTAGTTTATGTTGCTATAAATATTTTAATACACTAGTTATGAAATGATTGTTATTTAATGATTATCATATTGTTGTGAAAATTCGCGCGGACTACAACCATATGAGGTTTTAAATCTTCTGTAAAAATTCGAATAATCACTAAAACCACAATGAGTTGCTACTTGTTGTGGATTTTCTCCATTTTTTAATAACCTTTGAGCATTTTGCAAACGCAGATTTAATAAATAACGATATGGTGGATAGCCAACTAGTTTTGTAAATTGTTGCGTGATTTTATGTCGACTTACAAAAAATTTATTTTCAAGTTGCTCTAATGATATTTCCTGACTGTAATGTAATTCCATATAGTCTAATACCTGTCTAACTAAGTGACTAGATGGGTCATCACTATAATCAACGATACCTTCATTTTCTATTGCTACTCTATTAAGTATGATTAAAAACTGTGTCAGTAAAGATTTAGCAGCTAAATCTTTACCAAAAGCTTGATTATCTTGTTCATTAATTAAACCTTGTAACAAATAATATAATTCTCTTTTTTGATATTCCGATAACTGCAATAGATATTTAAATTTAGATGAATATTTATCAAAACACACGCTTAGATCACAATTTTCTACAGAAAGTTCATTTATTATTTCAGCATCAAATCGTAAGCCGATACGCTCTGCGTGACCATCCTTTTGTTCATCCAAACGATGGAATTCGTATGGTGGAATAATGAGCATTGAGCCAACCTCTAAATTAAAAGATTGTCCTTCTATGGTATAAAGCAAATTTCCAGATAATGAAAAAAATATTTCATAATGATCATGATAATGTAATTCATTTCCAAAATGACCGTCACTTATTTTATGCCATGCGGCGTATTGACCATCAAAGGGTAATGAAATTGTATCAAATTGTTGGGTAAATGTTTCTCTATCTTTCATGAAAATATCCCTCCTGCTCAAAAAACATACTTTTTTCCATGATTTACAATGTTGTTATTTTTCCCTCAAATTATAATTATATTATAACACTAAAATATAAATATTTTTGAAAGGAAGAATGAATATGACATCAACTCAAATTGGCGTTCAAATGATGATGCTCAAACAAAAAGTACAAGAAGAAGGATTATATAACGTACTGAAGAAAGTCAGTGATTTAGGTTATAATGCGGTCGAAATTTCTCAAATCGACATGAACCCACAGAATATTGAAGCAATGCAACAAGCGATTAATGATTTTGGAATGAATATTGCAGCAATGTCCTGTGGTGTAGAGCATATATCTGCCAAACAAAAATATCCTGGAGATACATTAGAAGATGATTTCGATAAAATTGTAGCTGATTGTAAAGCTGTGAACTGTTCTATCTTGAGAATAGGGATGTTACCAATTAACTATATGGGGTCCAAAGAAAGCACCTTACAATTTGCTGAAATTTGTGAAACTTATGCCAAAAGACTTAAAGAAGAAGGCATTGATTTATACTATCATGCCCATAATTTAGAATTTGTTCAATACAATGGACAATTTATGCTTGATTTAATGAGAGATCATACAAATCATTTAGGTTTCGAACTAGATATCCATTGGATTTGGAGAGCAGGACTTAATCCAATAGATGTCATTCCAAAATATGCAAATCGTATTCGTGCTATACATTTAAAAGACTATCGAGTAGGTGAAATAGATATGTCACAATACCCTGGCGAAGGACATGAAAAATTATATTATATGTTACATATGATTACTCAATTTGCTGAATTAGGAAAAGGCACTTTACCGCTTAAGGATATTATTGAAATTGGACGTGAAAGTGGCAGTGAATATTTCTTCGTTGAACAAGACGAGCTATACGGCGAAGATCCATATAATTGTTTAACAATTAGCCGGGACCACTTATATGATCTGGGTTATAAATCTTGGTTTTAATGTTTACTCTAAAATAAATATTCTGTGCTTATTTACATTTAATTAAGTAAGCGCTATCAAAATGATAAGGATGTAGATACGATGTTTAAAAATATTGAGATCTCTGGATTTTCTGATGAAATCGCTTCAGATTTTCAAACACAGTTAAAAACGGTAAATGAGCTAGGCATGAGCTATATTTCCTTACGTGGAATCGATGATAAAAATATTGGTGATTACTCAGTAGAAATGATTAAGAAAGATGTAATTCCTCGCTTAAAGCAATGGAATATCGGAGTATCATCTATAGGTTCACCAATTGGCAAAATTTATATAGATGATGAAGCAGCGTTTGAAAGACAATTAGTAATGCTCAAATCATTATGTGAAATAAGTCAATTGCTCAATTGTCAGTATATTAGAATATTTAGTTTTTATATTCCTAAAAAAGACAATTTTGATGATTATAAAAATGTAGTGATTTCAAAATTAAAGGAATTTGCAAAAATAGCTGAGCAATACAATATTGTACTGTTACATGAAAATGAAAAAGATATTTTTGGTGATATTGCTCGTCGATGTAAACTTATTCTTGATGAAGTAAACTCTCCAAATTTCAAGGCGATATTTGATTTTGCGAACTTTGTCCAATGTGGAGAAGATACACAGGACTGTTACGACTTACTTTCAGATGACATAGCGTATATCCATATTAAAGATGCAGTATACAAAGATAATGTTAATGTGCTATGTGGTACAGGTGATGGTCAGATTGAAAGTATCTTAGTACAATTTTTTGAATCAGGTTATCAAGGATTCTTAACACTTGAACCTCATCTTGTCGTTTTTGATGCTATTAAAGACTTAGAATTAGAACATTCAACTGAAACAATTCAAAATTCTGCTGCAAAAGATGGTGCAGAAGGATATAAAATGCAATATGAAGCACTTTTGAAAATATTATCGAATATAAACAATAAGGAGAATACACAATGAAAAAAATTCGTTTAGGCATTATTGGTTTGGGCGCTCAAGGTAGTACGTATGCTGAATTTATTAAAGCTGGTAAAATTCCACAAATTGAAATTGGAGCGATTTGCGACATCAATACTGAAAAGAAAAATGAAGTAAAAAATCATTATCCTAATGTACCATTTTATAATGACTATATCGCTATGCTAGAAAGTGGGGATGTTGATGCAATTGTTACAACCGTTCCTCATTATCTGCATACTGATATAGGTAAAGAAGCCTTAAAACGGGATATTCACGCTTTACTTGAAAAGCCGGCTGATATTTATGCTGAAAAAGTGAAAGAAATAAGTGAATTAGCAGCATCCAAACCACATTTAACATTTGCGATATTCTTTAATCAACGCACAAATCCACTTTATCAAAAAGTAAAATCTCTTATTGATGACGGTGTAATTGGAAATATTCGTCGTACGAATTGGATCATCACGACTTGGTGGCGTCCTCAAGCATACTATGATCAAAGTTCATGGAGAGCTACATGGTCAGAAGAAGGCGGCGGTGTTTTAGTAAACCAAGCGCCACACCAAATAGATCTATTACAGTGGCTATGTGGGATGCCAAAATCTGTGTTTTCAAATATTAAATATGGCTATCAGCGTGATTTAGCGGTTGATGATGATGTAACAACCATTCTAGATTATGGCAATGGTGCGACAGGTGTATTCATTACATGTACCCACGATATTATCGGTACTGATCGTTTAGAAATCACAGGTGATAATGGCAAAATATTAGTTGAAGATAGTAAGACAATCACATTGACACGTCTAAAAGAATCAGAAACACAAATGAATCGAAATATGTCTTGGGAAGAAGCAGCTAAAATCTTTAAAGGCAACGGATTAGAAAATATTTATGATCAGCAAACATTTGAATTTGAAAGTGTATGGGGTGAGCAACATATAAATGTATTAGAAAATTTTGCCGCTAATATCATTGACGGGACACCTTTAATTGCGCCTGGAAATGACGGCATAAATGGCGTGAATTTAGTAAATGCAATCTATTTATCTAGTTGGACAGGTAAAGAAGTAACAGTTCCAGTAAATCCCTCAGAATTTAAAGATGCATTAAAGCAACAAATTCAAAACGAAGCACATTAAAAATGTTTAAAATCGGAGCTGGTAATATGTTGAAAATTGGAATTATAGGACTAGGTGATATTTCAGCAATACATCTCAATACGATAGAGGCAAATTCCAATGTAGCATTAGTAGCTGCATGTGATATTGATAACGCCATGCAAACTAAAGTACCCAATGCTCAATTTTTTACAAATTTTGAAAATATGTTAAAAGAAGTGGATCTAGATTGTGTACATATTTGTTTGCCTCATCATTTACATGTATCTGCGACAACTGCCTGTGTAGAAAGAGGTATACATGTTTTGCAAGAAAAACCTTTATCAATTAATACTAAAGAAGGATTAAAATTAATACAATTAGAGCAAAAATATCCAGATACTAAAATATGTGTTTGCTTTCAAAATAGATTTAATGAAACATTTCAAACTTTAAAACAGATAGTACAAAGCAAAAAGTTTGGTGAAATCATTGGTATAAAAGGTATCGTTACTTGGTTCAGACCTGAATCATATTATACTGATAAACCATGGCGTGGAAAATTAGATACTGCTGGAGGTGGTGTATTAATCAACCAAGCCATACACACCTTGGATTTAATGCAATTACTTTGTGGCCCTGTTGATACAATTAAAGGCAATGTATCACAATTGTTAGATTATCATATTGAAGTCGAAGATACCGCTTCTGCACATATTAAATTTAAAAATGGGGCGAATGGAATGTTTTTTGCCACTAACGCTAATTTTGGCAATTCAAGTATCGAACTTCAAGTCATTTTTGAAAATGAAAAATTCACAATTAAAGATAATATACTTACACGTGTTAATAAAGAAGGATACAAAATTCATATTATTGAAGATAAAAAATTGCCAGGTACAAAATCATATTATGGACCAAGTCATGGGACACTCATAAATCAATTCTACGATTCCATTTATAATCACACTAAAAACTATATACATGTTAAAGATGCATTACCATCAATAGCAATCATAGATGCAATACAAAAATCTTCACAAACAAATGAGACAATTCATTTTACGAGTATTTAGCAAACAAATGAAATTTTGGTATTTTAATTTATTGTGGAACATAATCATAGCGATTAAAAGTAAACTCATTCAAGTTAATTAATGAACTGGTCAGAAATCCTTTTTATATCGATTTCTGTCCATTTTTATTATTCTTAGCTTTATTGTAAATAGTAATTTTATAAACTATAATGATAATAACCAAAATAAGGAGTAATCATGATGACCACAAATAAAATTATTTTAGATTTAGCGATTACATTGGATGGATATATAGAAGGGCCGAATGGAGAAGTTGATTGGTGCATCATGGACGAAGAAATGAACTTTAATCATTTTCTAGAACAAATTGATACTATTATATATGGTAGGAAAAGTTATGATTTATGGGGAGAATTTATGCCAAATTTAAAGGATGATCAATTTGGAGATAAAATGATGTGGGACCAAATTCATAGCAAGCAGAAATTTGTGTTTACTAACCAAAATTATAATGATAAAGCGCATACAAAGTTTATTAACGGTGATGATATCAGTAGCAAGGTTTTGAAAATCAAAAAACATAGCAACAAAGACATTTGGCTCTATGGCGGCTCAAATATTATCACAACTTTTATAAATCTTAACCTTATTGACGAATATAGACTTTCAATCCACCCAGTCATTTTAGGATCTGGAAAACCTCTTTTTGAACACAATCAAAATCGCGTCAACATCTCATTATGTAATACAGATGTTTATAAAAGTGGTGTAGTGCAAATGATTTATCAAAAAATAGATTAAACATATAAGCAAAAATATCTTATTTTTGCATAAACAACTTTAAATGGGAAGTGGGCTTTATCTTATTTGCATTAAAATTAACAAAATGTCAATTTCTATAATTTTTCAATAGAAATTGACATTTATATTATTTCACCAATAATATTAAAATCTTTGGCTAATTTAAAGCGCGTTATTTTAAGCAATAAATACAAAAAGCTCAATAATCGCTAAAATTAAAAACACTAGAAAAACAATGCCATAAATATTATTTTTCTTAATACTTTCTTTGCTTGCTTTTTGCTGTTTTGCTTTATTATTTATATTGGAAAAGAAAGTAATACCTGAATAAACTGCAATCAGTACTGTGACACCAAATAAAATCCATGTACCAAACATATATATAACCTCCTTAAATAACTAAAATAAATATTTTCATACATATAAAATAATTATTCCTATTATATACCTATATTAATACATTTCTGCTAATCCTCCAATGTTTAAAATTTACAATTTTGTAAATACAATCACAATCAGATACTTCATCATACAAATAACATGTAAAATAAGTTATAATGTATTGAAAGAATATGAATAGAGGGGTTAATATAATGAATGGTCTTAGAAGTGTTACTACAGGGACAAATGATTTAAGTAAAACCAAAGAGTTATTCTCCAGCATACTTGGATTAAATGTGGCAGATAAAGGACAAGCTTTACGTTTTGGTGATGCTGAATTAAATTCAGGTACACGTATACATTTTGTAGAAGTACCAAACTATATTAACAATAACAACCATATTGAAAATATCGGTTTAAGAGTTCCAAGTGATGAAGGACTTGAAGAATATCAATCAATTTTAGAACAGCATCAAATTGCTTTCGGTGCGCCTACTGATTTAAACGGTCATAAATATTTCAATTTCCAAGATCAAAATGGGCAGACATTTAATATTTATTCCAATGAACATAATTCTGGTACACCACTCGGTATACCAACCTTCGAAAGTAATGTAAACCCGCTGCATCAAATTCAAGGCCTAGGTCCTGTTATCTTAAAAGTTAACGATATAGTACTTACACAATCTATTTTAACTAGGGTGTTTGGCCTAGAACATTTTGCAGAATATACTCCTAACGACCATGCTAATTTTAAAATACAAGTTTTTCGTATTGGTGATGGTGGTTTAGGCGGCGAGCTGCATGTTCACGCATCAGACGAAGAAATTTTAATGCCGGAACATGGTATATTAGAACAAATTGAATTTGGAATAGAATCTAAATCACAATTCCAAAAGACTATTGAAGAACTTGAATCCATTGGAATCCCTTATCAAACATTAGATCAAGAAGGCGAAAGATCACTAAGAATCACTGAAAAAAGTGGTATTACATTCATTTTAACCTTAGAAACTTCATAATAAAAAAGAGAGGATTTTTAGCTATGCTACATGAAACTTGGAAAGATCATACACCCATTAAAAAAGTAGAAGTTACACATACAGATGCACAAAAATTCACAGTGTCTGACATGTTAACTGTAGGACAACAATATGATGTAATAAATGAAACTGAAGAATATTATCAAATCATCGACAACTCTGGACTTGTCGGTGGCTACTTTAAAACCTATTTTAAAGAGGTATAATTTACAATATGAAACATGTGAAATAGAAAACGTGTAATATTAAATATAACTTAAATTAATAAGACTAGGGCTATATAATTTCAAACATTATCCAAGCCCCAGTCTATTTTTAATGATATGAATTTTATAAATTATTTTATTTTTAAAGGAGCAAGGAACAATGACGAATTCGCAATATATTAACAAAGATGAAACTGTGTTTGATGATGCAACATCAATGATGGCATTGAATAAAAATATTTTATTAAAAGGACCAACGGGCTCTGGAAAAACAAAGCTAGCTGAGACTTTGAGCGAAACAATAGATCGTCCAATGCACCAGGTCAATTGTTCAGTAGATTTAGACGCTGAAAGTTTATTAGGTTTTAAAACGATACAGACAAATGAAAATGGCACACAAGAGATTGTATTTATTGATGGACCAGTTATCAAAGCAATGAAAGAAGGCCATATACTTTATATCGACGAAATCAACATGGCAAAACCAGAAACTTTACCCATTTTAAATGGCGTATTAGATTACCGTAGAAAATTAACAAATCCGTTCACTGGTGAAATTATCAATGCTGCCCCTGGATTTAATGTAATCGCTGCAATAAACGAAGGATATATTGGTACATTGCCAATGAACGAAGCACTTAAAAACCGGTTTGTCGTTATTCAAGTAGATTATATTGATGGCGATATTTTAAGTGATGTAATTAAAAATCAAAGCCAATTGTCAGATGATAAAACAATACAAAAAATCATTAATTTTAATGAAGATTTACGAACAATGACCAAACAAGGCCAAATTTCTGAAGAAGCAGCGAGTATACGTGCTTTAATTGATTTAAGTGATTTGGCTACCGTGATGCCTATAGAGCGTGCCATTAAACGTACAATTATCGATAAACTAGAAGACGAACGTGAACAGCAAGCCATATTAAATGCAGTAGAATTAAACTTTTAGTGAGGGATATTTATGAGCGATCGTTTTATATTATTTAATGACGAACAGCTAGATGCAAAGCAAGTAATGATGTTGCAAGATTTGGCTCGATTATTACTAAAAAATGAACAAACACAAGTTAAAATTCAAAAATTCCCATATTACGATCCAATCAATAATATGTTAATAACGAGTGCTTTTTGGTCACATAGAAGAAATGACATTGAAACAACGGGGCTCAAGACTGATGTCATGCTTGCTGCTTACGGCTACAAATTGATGGATGAAACAGTTGTCAACGAAGTTATTCATAATAATACGTTTAAGCATCCAAAATTTTTCCAACAACTTTTTAAATTATTAGAAGATAAAAGAGTATTAAACGAAATAGTTAAACAACGGCCGTCTACTAAAGATGCCATTCACATGCGCAATGAAATTAGATTAAGTTATACTAGTACTCAAATCAATGTATATAAAACCAAAAAGACGTTTACAGATTTACTCTTTTTATATTTGGAATCATCGTTTTTAAGTGAGAACTTTTACGACATACCCCAAATTGGTCCACAAATTGATGATATTCTGACAAATATGTATCAATATTTGCCTAATTTTTTCTATAATGATTCGTCCGAGGATAATATGTACTTAGCTGAACGGATTATGTTCCAAATTGATGATATCTTAAATGAAGATATGTTAAATGAATATTATCATTTACCTAAAAAAGTATATGAAGCCATTCACGAACTCAAATTTGAAGATATAAAACGAACGGATGCAAGTAATACTGATAAATCTTCAAACAATGATCATGACGAAGAAAGTGTTAGTGAAGATATAGAATCTAATCATCAAGATAGTGCTTCACAAGGTGGAGCATATTTAGAAATGGAACTACATGAAGGTGAAAATAGTGAGGTTGTTGGTGATAATGACACTGCTAGAGAAGGCGACAGCGGCGATGATATGACAGATATGCAAACTAAAAAAGGTAAAGGATCTACGAATCAAGTAGAAAGTGAAGAAGGTGGGGCAGTAGGCAATCATTCTGCTTTTGCATTAAAAGGGATAAACGCAAACGTAGACGTTAAATGGAACATACCTGAAATACTACCTAAATATCATAATGAATATCATGATGTTGAAAAAGAAGTCCAATTTGAAACAAAAGACTTGATACAAATTATCAAAAAAACAATAGATAGAGAATACCAAGATGAGCGTCGAAATCTAACAAAAGGACGATTACAAAAAAATCTATTAAATTGGTTTATTGATGATCAATATAAATTATTTTATAAAAAACAAGATTTAAGTCAATCATTTGATGCAACCTTTACTTTATTAGTTGATGCTTCAGCAAGTATGCAAGATAAAATGTCTGAAACAATTAAAGGTGTCGTTTTATTTCATGAAACGTTAAAATCTTTAAACGTAAAACATGAGATACTAGCATTTAATGAAGATGCCTTTGATGCTGATGATACAAAACAACCTAATATTATTGATGAAATTATTGCTTATGATCAATCAACTATAAAACGAGAAGGACCTAGAATCATGGCATTACAACCACAAGATGATAATAGAGACGGTGTTGCGATAAGAATTGGCAGCGAACGCTTAATGCGTAGAGCGCATAATCAACGTTTTCTAATTGTGTTTTCTGACGGTGAGCCATCAGCTTATAATTATAGTCAAGATGGTATTCTTGATACTTATGAAGCTGTGGAAACAGCTCGTAAATTGGGTATTGAAGTTTTTAATGTATTTTTAAGTCAAGATCCAATTACAGAAGATATTGAAGAAACAATTCATAACATTTATGGCAACTATGCAATTTTCGTAGAAGGTGTAGAAAATCTACCAAGCCATCTTGCACCATTACTTAAAAAATTATTATTAAAATCTTTTTAGTACGTAATTTATTTATAAAATCACACATAAATTGAAATATTCAGAAATTTATATAGACGCATTCTTATAAATCGTGATAGAATAGTAAATATTATTTTATAGGCAAGAAGGAGAACGATTTATGAATAAAAATACATGGATTATAGGATTCACGCTGTTTGCTATGTTTTTCGGAGCCGGCAATCTTATATTTCCACCAAATTTAGGTTTAGATAGCGGTCAATTCTTTTGGCCTTCCATATTAGCATTTGCTTTAACTGGTATAGGATTGCCCTTATTAGGGGTAATCGTTGGTGCTTTAGATAAACAAGGTTATATTGGTTCTTTAAATAAAATTTCACCAAAATTTTCTGTGATATTCTTAATTGTCATATATTTAACAATTGGACCTCTTTTTGCAATACCACGTACTGCATCTACGTCATTTGAAATGACAATTACGCCAATTGCCCATACAAATAGTAGCTTAGCATTGTTTATATTTACAATCATTTACTTTTTAGTAGTTTTATATTTATGTATTAATCCAAATAAAATGGTAGATCGCATTGGGTCATTGTTAACACCATTATTATTAATTACTATTTTAGCGATGATTATCAAAGGGTTTGTTGATTATGGTGGTAATACACATAGTCAGGCAGCCGAAGCTTTTACTTCTAATTTTGCAGGTTTTTCACAAGGATTTACGAATGGTTATTTGACAATGGATGCGATTGCTGCCATTGCTTTTTCAATGATTGTGGTTAACGCGGTAAAAGCAACTGGCATCACGCACGCCAACAAAATTTTCAGACAAACACTATTAGCTGGAATTATTGCTGCAGTAGCACTTATGTTTATTTATATTTCCTTAGGATTTATTGGTAACCATATGGCTGTCCCGCAAGAGAAAGTTGCCAGTTTAATTGCTAACGATCAAAATATTGGTACATATTTACTAACGACAATGGCAAGCGCTGGATTTGGTGCTTTTGGAAAGTACTTGTTAGGTATCATCGTAGCTCTTGCTTGTTTAACAACTGCTTGTGGATTGATCGTATCTGTTTCAGAGTATTTTAATAGAATATTCCCAAGAATTTCATATAAAACTTACGTTATCATCTTCACGTTAGTGAGTTTTATTTTAGCAAATCAAGGATTAAACTCAGTGATTACAATGTCAGTTCCTGTTTTAAGTATTGTATATCCAGTAGCGATTACTTCGGTACTTTTAATATTACTAGCACGTTTTATTCCAACAAAACCAATTGCACAGCAAATTCCTGTAGCAGTAGTTTCTATTATTTCAATCCTTAGTGTGATTCACACACAAGGTTGGTTCAAGTTAAGTCTTATTGATAACTTACCACTGAAAGATTATTCATTAGAATGGTTCCCAATAGCAGTGATCACTACAATTATTGGTTATATTGTAGCACCGTTATTTAAGAAACAGAAAACTATCGTTTATGAAAAAGAATAATAAAATCAAATAACTCGTAGGGTATAAACATCCCTCATTTACGAAAAAACGTCAATTTCAATAGAAATTGACGTTTTTGTATATTAAGATTACTTGTTCTAGGTGAAAGGAGTACGTAACTGATGGACAGTAACAAGCTCATGATATAACAACCAAGACAAAATATACAATGAAAAAAGAGACCCGTAAATGAATCATTAAAAACATTCATTTGCGGGCTTAATATCTTATAATTTATTTCTGTATCCATTTTATTTTTGCTGTTTCATACCTAATAATTGATTTTTCATCTCTGTTTCTAATTGGTTTAATTCAGTTTCTGCTTGTTTACGTTTATTTCGACCCTGTTCCTGGATTTGGAGGGTCTGTTCAATCGTGTCTATGATATCTTGCTGTGTTGTTTTTAAGGTTTCAATATCGACAACACCACGTTCATTTTCAGTAGCTGTAGCAACAGCATTTTGCTTTAAAAGTTCTGAATTCTTGAGTAACAAATTATTTGTAGTATCTGTTACTGCTTTCTGTGCAGAAACTGCATTACGTTGTCTCATTAATGTCAGTGCAATAGACATTTGGTTTTTCCATAAAGGAATGCTCGTTAAAATTGAACTTTGAATTTTTTCTGCTAATGCATGATTCACATTTTGAATCATTCTAATTTGTGGCGCAGTTTGTATAGCAATTTGTCTGGATAGTTGTAAATCATAAATGCGTTTATCTAATCTATCTATAAATTGTTCCATATCTGATACAGCTTGCACATCCATTTGATTACCTGTGGATTCAGCTTGAGCATTTAATTTCGGCATATCTTCTTGTTGTATCACTTGTTGCTTTCTTTTAGCTGCTTCTATATACAGTGTTAATTCATCAAAATACGTTTTATTTAAATGATACAATTCATCTAGCATTCCAATATCTTTATTTAAATTATTTTTATGTTTATCTAGTTCAATTGAAATGCGATCAATTTGAGATCCTACAGATTGCATTTTTGAAAAAATTTCATTAACTGAAGCTTTTGTTCTTCTAAAAATACGTTTTAATTTTGATTGATTTTCTGGGTTTAACTCATCTGGGTTTACAGATTTAAGTTTGCTCATCAATCCATTTAAAGATTCCCCAACAGGACCAACATCTGTGGTTTTCACCTCATTAAGAATACGATGTGAAAATTGAGACATATCAGATTGTGCAGAAGTACCATAATTTAATAAGCTATCATTATCCATTGGTTTTATTTGTTTAGTTAATTCATCAATCTTCTGTTCATCTTCTTTAGTATATTGTTTTGTGCTGTTAATAATTTCTGATTCATTTGCTGATTGTTCATCAATATATTTATCCAATGGGTGCGAATTTAAAAAGTCTTGTTCTCTTACCATTTAATTTCACTCCACTTCTTTATATAAGTTACTTTTGTCTTTTTTGTTCAATTTTATTTAATTCCATTTCTATATCTAATTGGCTATAATCTTCTTCATTAATTCTCTTTAAATCTGCTACTAAAGTTCGTTTAACTTCATCTAAAGTGATGCGAGTTTGTGCTAACTTTTGCTTTTCTTCTTCTGATTTTTTTGGTGATTTTGCTAATCTCGTATAAGATTCAATGAGATTTAATGCATTATCAATATGAGAGTAGAAAAAACTTTCTACTTTAAAAAACATTCTGGGTTGTTGCTTTACTGCATAGTATATTGCTCGAGATATTCTATATATTTCGTTTACTTGTCTAAAATCTTTGATTGATCTTACGTTAACAAAAGTTTTTAAAATTCTTCTTATCTTGTCTTGTGCATTATTTAATTGACTATTTACAAAATGATAATCTCTTCGTGTTAAACCAATCTCATTTAAATATTTTCTAGAAGTTAAACGCTGAGTAGGGAAGTAGAATGCTATAAACGCTACTGCAGAAATAAGAAAATCAAAAATAAAATTTAACTCTAATGCAAATACACTAGAAATCCACGCGATAACAGCTATTGGAAAAGCAATAATGGTCCCATAAATTCGCGAAATATTATATCTCAAACTTCATCTTCCTTTATATTGTACTAAAATTTTCCCATGATTCATTCGTTTCTATCTCTTCAATTTCATAATCTTCAACTTGAGAAGCAGGTGAAGCACCCTCAGTGATAGCATTAATAAATGATGTTAGTGATGATTCATCTCCTTGAGCATAAATCTCTACATAATCAGATATATTTTGAACAGTACCTACAACATTATATTTTTTTGCTATCTTCTCAGTATAATAGCGAAAACCAACGCCTTGTACTATGCCAAATACTTTAATATGTTTGCATTGCATATAATCACCTCTTATTATCATTATACGAAATTTTATCATACAAAACTAATATTTTTGTCTGAATAACAATTGTCTATCCGTCAAAAGTATGAAACAGATAACTTGATTTTATATATGATACAGTTAAAATATTACACATAGCTATTTAGCAATATCTTTTGCGTATGGATGAATAAATTTTTTAAAATACGTTACATAACATATAGATAATATATAAAATTATATACAAATAATTCAAAATAAACGTAATAAATCATGATTAATATAATGATGATCATTACAATGATTTATTTGAAAAGAGCAAGTATGAAGTTGAAAGTGAAAGGGTGTAATTTACATGTGGACAGTTGCAAAAATTCGGGCTGATTACGAAGGCTGGTGGTTATTTAGTGACTGGACTGATCATATCGTGGAACAATATCATTTTGAAAACTATGAAAAGATGCTAAATTACTATCAATCTATCATTGAAAATAGTAAAAGGCACTATGACAATTTTCTGGTTGGTAAATACAATATTCATGCATTTTATAATAATTGCGAATTAGGATTTTGTGAAGATTGTGATGAAGATTTACAGATTTTTTATAGTTATATTGTTTTAAATAATAATGAAGTTTATTATAAATTACCGATTGTTTAAGAAATTGTTTTTTCACAATTGCATTGCATTTTCAGCTATTATGGCTTATAATATGAGTCAAGCAATTGTTTTATTCCATATTGCAAAGAATATTGTAAGACAGATTTACACTGTGAAATTGTATTTTTTGTAATATGCGAATAATGCATATTGAATGAATATTAGTCTTGGAGGTTTCACATTTATGAAACAAGGTACAGTAAAATGGTTTAACGCTGAAAAAGGATTTGGTTTTATCGAAGTAGAAGGAGAAAACGATGTATTCGTACACTTCTCAGCGATTAACCAAGAAGGTTACAAATCATTAGAAGAAGGTCAATCAGTTGAATTTGAAGTAGTTGAAGGCGATCGCGGTCCTCAAGCTGCAAACGTTGTAAAACTATAATATAGATTGCAATATTGACTATAAAAAGAACCTTGTTAAAGGTTCTTTTTTAATATATAAATTTTTAAAATGTAATTTAAAAAGCTCTTTTTAAAGTGAATACTCGTTAATCGAGTACTTTAAAAAGAGCTTTAATTATGATTGATTCTTTATATTATTAACAAGTTATTTTGTATCATTTATGATTAATTGTCGCAATGATTGTCTTTTTATAACTTCTCTAGCTTTACTATCTTTTAGAAAGAATACTGACGGTTTTTGCATTTGGTTGTAATTAGATGCCATGGAATAATGATAAGCACCTGTTGATAAAACAGCTAGATAATCACCGCGTTTAACGGTACTAGGTAACTTAGCATCCTTAATTATAATATCTCCAGACTCACAAAGTTTTCCAGCTATTGTTACAGTTTCATCATTTGGTTCATTTCTATTAACTAATAATGCTTCATACTGAGCATCATATAATGCAGTACGAATATGATCACTCATCCCACCATCAACTGATACATATTTGTTAACATTGGGAATCTCTTTGATTGTACCAACTTCATATAATGTTATACCGGCTTCTCCAACTATAGATCTACCAGGTTCTATTCCAATTTCTGGAAGAGGGTAGTTAAATTCAGTTGAAAATTCTTTTATCGCATCAGTAATTTCTGAAATCCCAGTTTCGATAGGGAAACTTACATCACCTTCAACATATTTAATACTGAAACCACCGCCTAAGTTAATCAGTTCAACCTCTATAGCATTTTCTTTTAACCATTGAATTACTATTTTTGCTGTTTCAATCATCGCTTCTGTGCCTTCAATTTGCGATCCTACATGAAAGTGAACACCTTTTAAATTTAAATGTTTCGTGTTTTTTACTTTTTCAACTGCTTGATTTGCCAATCCATGTTTAATTGACAAACCAAATTTACTATCTTCCTGACCAGTTTGAATAAATTCATGTGTATGGGCTTCAACACCAGGATTTAAACGTAATACGACATTTACCGTTTCACTCGCATATTTATCGATGAGTTCTATTTCTTCTAATGCATCAATAACGATATAGCCAACTTTGCTTTCTAAAGCATACTGTAACTCATGCTTTGTCTTGTTGTTACCATGAAAATGTATATGCTGTGGGTCAAAACCTGCTTCCAATGCCGTATACAATTCTCCTTCAGATACTACATCTAGTTCAAGACCTTCTTCTTGTACTAATTTCACCATTTGTAGACAAGTAAATGCTTTAGAAGCATATGAAATGTTATAGTTTAATCCACTTTTCTGAAAAGCAGTGTGAAATCGTTGCATTTGTGATCTGATTTGATGTTCATCGTAAACAATAGTAGGGGTTCCAAAACTTTGAGCTATTGTTTTAAGACTTGTACCTCCCATTGTTAACTCGCCACGATCATTATATTCTACTACCATAATTTATCTATACTCCTTTATTAGTGAGTCGTGATTCATTGCACTTAATTGTTCAGAATTCGCGCCAACACCTTTAAATGTAAACTCGTCAACACGAATATCATTATTATATAATATTACTTCATCTTGTGCATGCACGTTGTTATCAACTTCAACAAACATATGGCTCATCATCAACGCACGAATAGGGTAACGCTTGCCGTTGATAAGTGCCTCATGTTTTGCTCTTGATTTAAGAATACCATCTCCATAGCCAATATCAACTACTGCTAATTTTGTGTGATTATGCGTAGCTTCGAATGCAAAACTATAGCCACAATAATCACCCTCATTTACTTCACGAACTTGGATAACATTACCTTTAACGGTCAGTGATTGTTCAATCTCATTTACATCAATCGTTTGATAAGGTCTAGAACCGTAAAGCGCAATGCCAACGCGCGCATGTGTATGGTTATCAAACACACCGTTTTCCCTATAATAACTTGCACTGTTTTGTGCATGTATCATTTCAAAGTGATAACCTTCGTCTAATAATGCGTCAACAATCTCTAACCAAGCTTTACGCTCTTCATGATATTCTGATACACCAAATTCATCTGCATATCCAAAGTGAGTCCATAAACCTGTAATACGCATTTTATCTTTACTTTCATCTTTCATATGATGGTGCAACACTTCTTTTATTTCATCTATATTCTTCAAACCTGAGCGATGCAGTAAATTTTCAAATTCTAAATGAACTTGAATACCTTGTAAATCTTTAATATGTTCATAATAGAAATTTAACGAGGGTAGGGTCATTTGAATTTGATAATCTCGCACTTTATCAAATTCATATACTGCATTCATTAAGAAAATCGTTGCATTAGGGGCTAATTGTCTTATGCGAATTGCTTCTCTTAAGGATGTCGTACTAAAAGTATTAATACCAGCTACTAAAAATTGCTGTACTGCAAACTCCAACCCATAATGATAGGCATTATTTTTAACTACTGCCATAATTTGATTGTTTTGGATTACTTTAAGCACATTATTGTAAAATCGTTGAGTGTCAACAAACCAAACTGCGGTCATTGTGATTCCACCTCACTATAGGATTTTAAAATCGCTTCATAATAATCTGCAATTTTAATCAACATATGTTCATTAAAATTTAAAAGGGCAGTATGCAAACCTGTGACAAAACCTTTTGTCTCGTCTCGTACACCGACAAAAATAAAATAACTAGGTGCAAGTTGACTATAAAAGCTGAAATCCTCGCCAAATAAGTAAGGTGTAGGTTTATCAACTATTGTTAAGTTAGCAATGTTGAGACCATTGTCAATATGTTTACGTAATTCAGGTGAATTATATGTTGGTGGATAGCCTTCTTCAAATTTCACTTCACAATCAACGTCAAATAACAATTTTACACTTTCAGCAATTTTGTGCATTTGCAGTTTCACAGTTTCCAAATCATGGACATCATAAGTTCTAATAGTGCCTTCTAAATAGCCATTGCTTGGTACTGTGTTTATGGCTTCTCCGGCTTCAAAATGACCCATATGTACAATATTTCTCTTTAAGCCATTTAAATGGAATTGTTGTATCTGACCCACTTGACTTAAAACATGCTGCAGCGCTTCTCCAGCAGAATGTCCTTGTTCTTTATCCGCAACATGACTTGATAGACCAGTTAAATAAAAACGATACTCTGTAGCACTTGCTGTAATTTCTTCATCACGAATTACAACTCGACCTTCATCTTCAAAAGGCATCACGTGGATACCAAATATAGCTTCGATAGGGTATTTATCAAAAGCGCCTGCACGAATTAAACGGTTTGCGCCACCTCCTGTTTCTTCAGCTGGTTGAAAGATAAATACAATATTTTGAGGCAATGTGCCTTGATCAGCCATAGACTTACAACGTTTAACAAATAACATTAATGCAGTTGTATGCCCATCATGTCCACATGCGTGCATGACATGATCTGTTTTACTTCGATAAGAGACATCATTTTCTTCATAGATAGGCAAAGCATCTATGTCTGCGCGATAAGCAATCGTATGATTACCATTACCTGGTAGATAAGCAATCAAACCTGTTTCCAATGGACGATCGTATTGGACACCAAGTTCATCTAAAAATGTTGCAATATATTTAGTGGTTTCAAATTCATGGAGGCTTAATTCTGGATGTTGATGCAAATGACGTCTATGCGTTGTAACAAATTCTAACTCATTCATTAAAATCAAATCCTTTTAGTTATTATAATATGTATTAATATAAAAAATGCTTATTTATGTATAAAAAGGAGGTTAGACGATTTTATAGTTACAAATTAATATATACATTAAAATAAATGAATACATTAATAATAAAATGTTATATCGTCTAAAACCTCCTACAAATATTAAAATTTCAGTTTTTATGATCTATCTTCTTAATTCAGTATTAATCATTTAATTTTCTTAGTGCTGAAACGATTTCTCTTTTTGAATCTTCAACTTCACTTGTTTGCTTAATTACTTTTGCTGGTGTTCCAGCAACCACAGATCCGGCAGGGACATCTTGCGTAACGATTGCACCAGCTGCAACAATAGAGCTTTCACCAACGCGAACACCTTCAAGTATTACAGCATTTGCACCAATGAGTACGTCATCTTCAATGATCACAGGTGATGCACTAGGTGGTTCAATTACGCCAGCTAATACTGCACCAGCTCCAACGTGAACGTTTTTACCTGTAGTAGCACGACCACCAAGTGTTGCGTTCATGTCAACCATCGTTCCTTCGCCGACTACAGCACCAATATTGATCGTAGCACCCATCATAATCACTGCACCATCTTCAATCGTAGCTTGTTCACGAATAAATGCACCAGGTTCTATACGTGCATTCGTATTAGTTAAATCTTTCAATGGAATTGCTGAATTACGACGATCCATCTCAACTTCTAATTCATCAATCGCTGATTGATTTTTTTCATAAAATTGTTTCCAATCATCCGCTTCACAAAAGATTACTTTAGAGTCAGGTCCACCAAACACTTTAAAATTATCAGGAAATGTTACTTTATCAAACTTACCATTCACATAAACTTTAAGAGGTGTAGATTTCTTTGCATCACTTATATATTGAATAATTTCTTCTGCCGTTAAATGTTGTACCATAATTTTTTCGCTCCTTAAAAGTTATAAATTATCAAATGTATAAAAATCATTTGATTTATTAATTAATTTTTCTGCTGCACCAATCGCTCCATTGGCAAAAATATCTTTTGATTGAGCACGATGGGTGATTTCTATTGTTTCATCAGTACCTGCAAATAACACATCATGTTCACCAACAATCGTACCACCACGAATTGAATGGATACCAATTTCATCTTGTGTACGTTTTTCATCTAACTCATGTCTGTCGTAAACTGGCGTTGTTTTTTCACGTAATGACTCAATGACATCATAAAGCTTTACTAATGTACCACTGGGTGCGTCCACTTTTTTATTATGATGTGCTTCAGTTAGTTCAATGTCAAAATCTTGAAGTAGGGGAACTGCAGCTTCCAAAATTTTAGTTAAAGCATGAACTCCATAACTCATATTTGCACTGAAAAATACTGGCATTTTACTACTTAATTCTTTTAATTTTGCAATAATTTTTTCTTTTTCTCCAGTTGTTGCGATAACTAATGGCAAATTAAATTCATCATCTAATAAAGGCAACAATAACTCTGGATTTGAAAAATCAATTGCAACCTCGGCATCTTTAACGTCTGAAATACGTTGGAACGTTGGATAAGGGTATGATTTAGATGAATTAGGTACAATCACACCTTCAATTTGATGTCCTTTTGCTTCAGCTAATCTTGCTACACGTTGATTCATGGCACCATAGCCTATTAAAACAATGTTCATGTATTGTCACCTGCTTTAAATTGTTCGTATGCTTGTTCTAACGTTTGACGTTCTGCATCTTGCAGTTTCACTAGTGGAAGGCGTACTTCATAATTACCAAACCCTTCAACGGCTGTTAATGCTTTGATAGGAATAGGGTTAACATCAACAGCTAATGCATCTAATAGCGTTTGTATAGGTTGAAATTGTGAATTGATATCTTTTCCACTTTGTTTTGCATCGAATAATGACTGGAATGCATTAGGAATTACATTTGCAGCGACAGAAATGACACCGTTACCACCTTTTT
Organism: Staphylococcus sp. GDY8P196P; assembly: GCF_017891705.1. Classification (NCBI taxonomy): domain Bacteria; kingdom Bacillati; phylum Bacillota; class Bacilli; order Caryophanales; family Staphylococcaceae; genus Staphylococcus; species Staphylococcus sp. GDY8P196P. The sequence goes on from NZ_JAESJS010000009.1 coordinate 237,039, forward strand.
CAAAATAATCTACTACATTATCATCATTACCGCTATACAAAGCAAAATGATTTAAATCTAAACGTTTTTTCAATTCATCCATATATTCAAAATCATTAGTAGCATCTTTTATCGCTACAATATATTCATTATCACTTAATGTTTCAACCGTTTCTGGATTAATAGTCATATTCGTACGTGAAGGTACATTATACAAAATGACAGGTAATTTTACTGCATTAGCTATGGTTGTAAAGTGTTCAATCAATCCACGTTGATTTGTTTTATTGTAGTAAGGCGTGATTAACATAATACCATCTGCGCCAATTTCTCTCGCACGTACTGAAGCTTGAATAGATTTTTGAGTATTATTCGTACCTGTGCCAGCAATCACTGGTACTTTGCCATCTACATAATTAACAACTGTCTCTAATACTTGATCTTTTTCTTCATCAGTTAATGTAGGGTTTTCGGCTGTTGTACCATTAACCACGATACATTTCGCATTATTTTCTAATAAATATTTTACATGTCTTCTAAGGGCGTTTAAATCAACTTCGTTGTGTGTGAAAGGTGTTGTCAAAGCAACACCTACACCTTCAAAAATATATCCCATTTTATCTTACTCCTTTCAAACTCATTACTTGTTCTAAAACTTGTACTGCATTTAAAGCTGCACCTTTTAGTAAGTTATCTGAAGTACACCAAACATGGAAAGTATTATCTAACGAATCATCTCGACGAATTCTACCAACAAATATTTCATCCTTACCAGTTGCATTTATCGCTAGTGGATATTCATTTTGTTCTGGATTATCAATCAGTACGACACGTCCGTCATTGTCAAAAAGCTGCTGAATTGCTTGTACTGAACTTTCGCTTTCAAGCGTAACGCTCATATGCACACTGTGACTATCTTGAACAGGCACACGCACACAAGTTGCTGTTACTTTCAAATCTTCATCTTTTAAAATTTTTCTTGTCTCATCAATCATTTTTTGTTCTTCTTTTGTATACCCATTTTCTAAAAAACTATCGATATGTGGTAAAACATTATTATAAATAGGATGGGGATATGCTTCAGGTGCTTTACCATTCGCACCTTCAGATAAATCTTGTCTGCCTTTTACACCAGACCCTGAAACAGCTTGATATGTTGTATAAGCTACACGTTCTAATCCAAATGCTTCTTGCAATACTTTTAAAGGTACAACCGATTGAATAGTAGAGCAATTTGGATTAGCGATGATTTTTCTTTTTAATACAGGTTCATTAACTTCAGGTACAATTAAATCAATGTCATCTGCCATTCTCCATTGACTAGAATTATCAATAACAATGGCACCAGCTTGTTCAAAAATAGGGGAGAAATGGGCGCTGGTACTTCCACCGGCACTCATTAAAACATAGTCATAATGTTCACTTGCAGCTTCTTCAGTTAATTCTTTAACCGTATATGTTTTGCCTTGAAATTCAATTTTTTCTCCTGCTGAACGTGCTGAAGAAAACAATACTAATTCATCAAATGATATGTTTTTACGATCTACTGTTTCTAACATTTTTCTTCCAACTAAACCAGTTGCGCCTGCTATTGCTAATTTTGTCATATATTATACACTCCATTTTCATTTTAATAAGTTTGCTAAAATTAATTATATTTAGAAAATTCAGATATCAAAAGTTTGATACAAGGCATGAACTGCGCGTCCACCATTTTCAGAATCTATTACACATGAAATACTTATTTCGGATGTGGTGGTTTGATAAAATGCAATATCATTTTCAATCAATGTTATAAATGCTTTTGAAGCAACACCAGACATATCTCTCATACCAGAACCAATTAATGAAAGTTTAACGTATCCCTCATTTATCTTGAAGTCTAAAGCATTAAACCTTTCTTTTAAGTCATCTAAGATGTTTGTTATTTGAACAGCATCTGTATCTTTTATCGTGAAAGACATTTGTAACCCTTCCAAATTAACGATTTGAGAAATCATATCGACATTGACTGATCCTTCTTCTAAATGGTTGAATAAATCTGTCAGTAATCTATTATCCGGTAGGGGATAACTAATTGTAACATGTTGCATATGTTTATCTAATGCAACACCAGTAACTGCTTTTTTTTCTAATAATTCTGCTTGTGACATAATCCATGTTCCTTTCACATTTGATAAAGTTCTTCCTAAATACAAGGGGATGTTATAATTTTTCGCTAATTCAACGCTTCTCGTTTCAAGTACGCCTGCACCTAAAGCGCTCATTTCCATCATTTCTTCATACGAAACATACGACAGACGTTTCGCATCTTTGTAAACCCGGGGGTCAGTCGCATATACACCATCTACATCAGTGTATATCTCACAAGTCGTTTGGTTACTTGCAGCTAAAGCTACAGCAGTGGTATCTGAGCCACCACGACCTAAGGTAGTTACTTCTAATTCATCATTTACCCCTTGAAATCCTGCTACCACTAGTACATCGTTACTTTCAAAAGCTTGTTCAAATGTACTTGGGTCGATTTCAGCAATTTTACTTTTTAAATGATGACCAACCGTTTTGATTCCTGCTTGATATCCAGTCATCGCTTTTGCATTTATACCGATGTCATTTAATACCATCGATAAATAGGAAACGGTCTGTTGTTCACCAGTTGTTAATAACAGAGCCAATTCTTGATCTTTTGGTGTCGTAGTAAGTGTTGAAACATTAGCCATCAGCTCATCTGTTGTTTTACCCATTGCACTTACAACAACGATAAGTTGCTCACCTTCATCAACTCTTGTTTTTAACATGCCTGCTATATTTTTAATTTTAGTAAAATCACTTACTGAAGAACCTCCAAATTTCAAAACACTTCTTTCCAATTCCATATCCTCCTCATTTGATAGGGGAGAATCACAGTGATATAAAAAAGAACAAGTCCGGAATGCGAACCTGTTCTATAATTTATATACAAGTGATGCACTCCATTATTTTAAAATAATGACAGACTCTTAGCTCTTAACCATAAAGTCCAACTTGTTATAAGCTGCTATTATAACTGTTTCGGCATCTCACCCTTTCAAAATTAGCTGCTAGCAGACAGGTTCTTCTAAAATTTACTAATGATTGATGCGCCTCATCAAAACTTATTTAATTTTTGTTTATGAATCATATTATACATATGCTTATATGTACTGTAAACCGCTTTTACAAAGTTTTTTAAATTTACTGAAAAATTAAACGTTTTTATAAACGTTTTGCTAATTAAGTGTAATTTATACACTTTTAAAAAGAACTAAAATATTAAACTTTTAAAATTTATGAGCTTTCTCTTTAAAATTCTTCATATATGGCTGGATCTTGGTCTTTACGTCTACCATCTACACGTGTTAATGCGTTGATTTTCTCAATGTCATTATTATCAAGGGAAAAGTCAAAAATATCAATATTTTGTAATTGTCTTGATACTGTTGTAGATTTCGGAATAGGTACAACACCATTTTGAACATGCCATTTTAATATAACTTGAGGAATAGTTTTATTATGTTTTGTGGCAATCTCCACAAGGTTTTCATCATTGATAACACTAGAAGCACGACCTAATGGACTCCAAGCTTGAGTAATAATTCCTTTAGAAGTATTGTACTGAACCAATGCTTCTTGATTGAAGTAGGGATGTAACTCAATTTGGTTCACAACTGGCAAAACGCCAGTTTCTTGTTGTAGTGTATCGATATGTTCTGGTAAAAAGTTACATACACCAATTGATTTTATTAAGCCAGCTTTTTGTGCTGCAATCATTGCTCGCCAAGCTTCAACATACTTTCCTTGTTTGGGATTAGGCCAGTGAATTAAATATAAATCAAGATAATCTACACCTAGACGATAAATTGATTCCTGAATTGCAGTCAGTGCATCGTCGTAAGTTTGATAACGACCAGGTAATTTTGAAGTAATCATAATTTGTTCGCGTGAAACTCCACTCATCTCGATTGCTTTACCTACAGTACCTTCATTCTCATAATTATAGGCAGTATCTAACAAACGATAACCTTGTTCTAAGGCATTCACAATCGCATGTGTGCCATGCGCGCCATTTAACTTATATGTACCAAAACCAATTTGAGGAATTACTTGTCCATCTAACATATTTAACTGTTTCATTTGCATACCTCCATAACGAAATATGTATTTGATTATATTATGCTTAACCATTTATGCCTAATATTTAGACTCGTAGGGAGGAAGTTACTATAAACAAAAAAGCTAAGATATGTTAATATCTCAGCTTTTAACGTATGATTTCAATCATTGATAATATTTTGCATTTATTTTTAATAACGCGATTTACAATCTGAATTTTTGAAATATACAATACGTATCATCAATTCAATATGATACTTTATATATCGCTTTGTATTTTTAAAGGGTTATTTACTTAATACACCAGTTTCTTGTAAATAAGCTTCATAAGATATTTCTTTTGATAAACCACCAGTAGGGTTTAAGTCAATTACTCGGTTTGCAATTGTATTGATAAATTCAAAGTCATAAGATGTGAAAATCATAGAACCTTTGAAATTTTTCAAACCATCGTTTACTGCAGTAATACTTTCTAAGTCTAAGTGGTTTGTTGGTTCATCTAGCAATAGAACATTCGCGCTAGATAACATCATTTTACTTAACATACAGCGTACTTTCTCTCCACCAGATAAAACACTAGCTTTTTTCTTAACTTCTTCGCCACTAAATAACATACGACCTAAGAAACCTCTTAAGAATGTTTCAGTTTGTTCATCTTCAGGTGCATATTGACGTAACCAATCAACTAAATTCATATCTACACCTTCAAAGTAGTCAGAGTTATCTTTAGGGAAGTAACTGCGGGAAGTTGTGACACCCCATTTTACTGATCCTTCGTCTGGATCCATTTCACCTGCAAGTATTTTAAGTAAAGTAGTTTTCGCAATTTCACTATCTCCAATTAAAACCGCTTTATCATTAGGGTTCATTGTGAATGAAATGTTGTCTAACACTTTATTACCATCAATCGTTTTTGATACATTTTCCACAAATAGCAAGTCATTACCAATTTCACGTTCTGGCGTGAATTTTACGTACGGATAACGGCGTGAAGAAGGTTGAATATCGTCTAATTCAATTTTTTCTAGTTGTTTTTTACGACTTGTTGCTTGTTTAGATTTAGATGCATTTGCAGAGAAACGAGCAACGAAATCTTGCAATTCTTTAATTTTTTCTTCTTTTTTCTTATTTTGCTCTTGTGCCATTTTCATTGCTAATTGACTTGATTGATACCAGAAATCATAGTTACCAACATAAACTTTTATTTTTCCATAATCTAAGTCTGCAATATGTGTACATACATTATTTAAAAAGTGTCGGTCATGTGATACCACAATTACTGTATTTTCAAAGTTAATTAAGAAATCTTCTAACCAGCTTATCGCAGGTATATCTAAACCGTTGGTCGGTTCATCAAGTAGGAGTACATCGGGCTTGCCGAATAAACTTTGAGCTAATAATACTTTTACTTTTTGATTATTTTCTAATTCAGCCATTTTTTTATCTTGTAAATCAGCAGATATACCCAATCCAGATAATAAAGAACCTGCATCTGCTTCGGCATTCCAACCGTCCATTTCAGCAAATTCGCCTTCTAATTCTGCAGCCCTGATTCCATCTTCATCACTGAAATCTGGTTTCATATAAATCTCATCTTTTTCTTTCATTACTTCATATAAACGTTCATGACCTTTAATCACAACATCTATCACACGTTCATCTTCATAAGCAAAGTGATCCTGTTTTAAGATTGCTAAACGTTCGTCTTTTCCCATAGATACATGACCTGATTGTGCATCCAACTCACCAGATAAAATCTTTAAAAATGTTGATTTTCCAGCACCGTTGGCTCCAATCAAACCATAACAATTTCCTTCTGTAAATTTAATATTTACATCCTCGAATAATTTACGATCACCAAACCGTAAACTTACATCAGTAACTTGTAACATGCATTTGCTCCTTTACGTTAATCTACCGGACAAATTATAACACACTTAAGAAGGAGTTTCGACCATTCACAATGAGGTGATGCTTGTTTCTTTATAGCATGTTATAATAGTTAAGAATAAATTTAAGTACGAAGGAGAACAGTATGGCCCAAGAAGAGAAAAATATTGTAGGTTCCATTGAATTTCTTGAAGTCGTTGGATTAGAAGGATCTACTTACAAGTTACAAGGACCAAACGGAGAAGAAGTTAAACTCAATCAATCAGAAGTTAATGAAGAAGACGAGTTAACGATAGGCGAGGAATATAGTTTCTTCATTTATCCTAATAGATCAGGTGCATTGTTTGCGACACAAAACATGCCAGACATTACTACTAGCAAATATGATTTTGTGAAAGTATTAAAAACCGACCGAGATGGTGCACATGTCGATGTAGGTCTTCCAAGAGAAGTTTTAATTCCATGGATAGATTTACCAAAAGTCAAAGATGTATGGCCGACACAAGGTGATGAATTATTAGTTACTTTGCGTATTGATAGTGAGAATAATATGTATGCTCGACTAGCAACTGAGACAATTGTTGATTCAATGTACACGCCAGTACACGATGATACATTACAAAATAAAGTTATTGAAGCAAGACCATACAGAGTTTTAAGAGTCGGAAGCTTTATGCTATCCAAAGATGGCCATAAAATATTCGTACATGAATCTGAACGTAAATCTGAACCTCGTTTAGGTGAAAAACTAGAAGTTCGTATCATCGGACATAATGAAAAAGGGGAGCTTAACGGTTCATTTTTACCATTTGCACATGAAAGACTTGACGAAGATGGTCAACATATTTTTAATTTACTCGTAGAATATGATGGTGAGCTTCCATTTTGGGATAAATCAAGTCCTGAAGCGATTAAAGAAGTATTCAATATGAGTAAGGGTGCATTTAAGCGCGCAATTGGCCATTTATATAAAAACAAAATTATCACTATTGAAACTGGTAAAATTGCATTAACTAATAAAGGTTGGAGTAGAGTCGAAGATTAGTTTCTACTATATAAAATAGTGTTTAGATGCTTATAAATTTATCCTGTACTACATAAATCGTTGTGTAGTACAGGATTTTTTTGTTTTTATATTACAAAACAAACGTGTTTTGTAATATTTATATTTTTACAAATACCGTCATATCAACATTTCAAAAATCATAACATACATAGAATCTCTTATTGTGAATTTTGTAAATGAGGTCAATAAATACTTAACAAAAGATTTACATTATCTATATTTGTATTTAATAAAAGGTGTGTAGTATAGGAACTGTAAGAAATACATATAACTTTTGGGTTATTCACTTATTAGGAGGATGTTTCAATGAAAAAATGGCAATTATTTGGTACTACTGTAATCGGCGCTTCACTTTTATTAGGAGCTTGTGGCGGTGGAAATAGCGATTCTGGTAAAGGAAGTGGAGAAGTTAAAGGTGATGGTTCATCTACTGTAGGTCCAATCATTGAAAAATTAAATGAAAAATTCGCAAAAGATAATTCAGATGTAACTGTATCTAATGGTACAGCTGGAACTGGTGGCGGTTTTGAAAAATTCATTTCAGGCAGCACTGATTTCTCAAATGCATCTAGACCTATAAAAGACGAAGAAAAGAAAAAATTAGATGATAAAGGTATTAAATATGATGAGTTTAAAGTTGCTCAAGATGGTGTGACAATTACTGTAAATAAAGATAACGACTTTGTAGATGAACTTACTAAAGAACAATTAAATGAAATCTACTCAGGCAAAGCAAAAACATGGAAAGACGTTAATTCAAAATGGCCAGACAAAGAAATCAAAGCATTTTCTCCTGACCAATCTCACGGTACTTACGATTTCTTCTCTGAAGAAATTATGGACAAAAAAGATATTAAAGCAGAGAAAAATGCTGATACAAATACAATTGTTCAGTCAGTAGAGAAAAATAAAGATAGTGTCGGCTATTTTGGTTATAACTTCTATAAACAAAATAAAGACAAGCTAAAAGAAGTTAAAATCAAAGATGAAAATGGTAAATTAACTGAACCAACTAAGAAAACAATTCAAGATGGTTCTTACGCATTAAGTAGACCACTTTATATCTACACTAACGAGAAAAAATTAAAAGATAATGAAGGATTCCAAGACTTCATGAAATTTGTCATGAAGGATAAAGGAAAATCAGCTGAAGACGCAGGATTTGTTGCCTTACCTGAAAAAGATTACACTGAACAACAAAGCAAATTAAAAGACATCATTGGTAAAGATAGCGACAAAAAAGACAGCAAAAAAGAAGATAAATAAACATAATAGCAATTTTAAAGTTGGGATTCAGGAAGTAGATAGACAAATAGCATGATTAAGTTATCTATCTACTTCCAAGTTCAATTTATCTAGCGTTTAACAATATAGTGAAAATCGCTATGTTGCTCAACACTAGATGATGAACAATCCCGACTTTTATTTTAAATATTGGGAGTCTATAAGAAAGAAGGGTATTTACATGGCTAATCAGAATACTTCTGTTAGTGAAATGATTGCTAAAAACAATGCTAAGAAAAAAGGTATTAGCGATAAAATTGTACCGATCATTCTGGGAATCATTGCAATTTGCTCAATTTTAGCAACAGTAGGGATAATCGTTACATTATTAACAGAGACCATTACATTTTTTACACGTGTTCCAATTACTGAGTTTTTATTCTCCAAAGATTGGAATCCATTCTCATCAACACCACAATATGGCATTTGGGCATTGATCTTAGGTACGCTTAAAATAACAGTTATTGCAACAATTGTTGCTGTTCCTTTAGGATTAGGCGCTGCTTTATATTTAAGTGAATATGCTTCTACAAGAGTGAGAAAAATAATAAAACCGATTTTAGAAATATTATCTGGGATACCAACAATTGTTTTCGGCTTTTTCGCTTTAACATTTGTTACCCCTGTACTCCGTGCAATATTTCCTGAATTAGGTAGTTTCAATTCAATTAGTCCAGGTATTGTCGTAGGCGTTATGATTATTCCACTAATTTCGAGCATGAGTGAAGACGCGATGTCATCTGTGCCAAATAAAATGCGTGAAGGTGCACTCGGTTTAGGCGCAACAAAATTTGAAGTTGCTACAAAAGTGATATTACCAGCTGCTACTTCAGGTATTATGGCATCTATCGTATTAGCTGTCTCACGTGCAATCGGGGAAACGATGATTGTATCACTTGCAGCAGGTAGTACTCCAAGTTCTTCATTAGATTTAACCGGATCTATCCAAACGATGACTGGATATATTGTGCAAGTTGCAACAGGAGATGCGACATTTGGCTCAGATATCTATTACAGTATCTATGCTGTTGGTTTCACACTATTCTTATTCACACTTGTGATGAATTTAATTTCACAATGGATTACGAAACGCTTTAGAGAGGAGTATTAAAATGGCAGAGACAAATACTAAAGCGCTTGTTAATCAACAAAAAGTTGAGAAAAAACTTTCCAGTAGGTTAGCAACAAATAAATTCAATAAATGGGCATTTTTCACATGTACTTTAGTAGCCTTACTTTTTTTAGCTGCTTTAATTATAGATACACTCATTAAAGGTGCAGGGCATTTAACACCGTCGTTCTTCACCAATTTCTCATCTTCTACGCCTTCAATGGCCGGTGTGAAAGGCGGTTTAATCGGTACAATTTGGTTAATGATTACTATTATTCCAATTTCAATTATATTGGGTGTAGGTACAGCAATTTATTTAGAAGAATATGCTAAAGATAATGCATTAACAAGTTTTATTAAAGTTAGTATTTCAAACTTAGCTGGTGTACCTTCAGTCGTTTTTGGTTTACTTGGTCTCACTATTTTTGTAAGAGGTATGGGTATAGAAGCGCTTGCTTTAAGTAACTCTGTACTTGCTGCGGCTTTAACTATGTCGTTACTTATCTTACCAGTCATTATCGTTGCAAGCCAAGAAGCCATCAGATCGGTACCAAGCTCTGTTAGAGAAGCTTCATATGGCTTAGGTGGAAACAAATGGCAAACGATTCGTCGCGTTGTATTACCAGCAGCGATTCCTGGTATATTAACAGGCTTCATTCTAGCATTATCTCGTGCATTAGGTGAAACTGCACCACTCATACTTATTGGTATACCAACCGTATTATTAAGTTTACCTTCAAGTGTATTCGACCAATTCCAAGCGTTGCCAATGTCGATTTACAATTGGGCAAAACTACCACAAGATGAATTCCAAAATGTTGCGTCGGCCGGTATCATTGTCTTGCTAGTGATTTTACTGCTAATGAACGCAATCGCAATATTCTTAAGAAACAAATACAGTAAAAAATATTAATGTTATTTCAAAATCAAATTTAATTAAGCGGTTATTTTGGGGAAAATTATAATTTTATAGTTTATAACATAATCGCAAAAGGAGTTTTAATTATGACTAAAGATACAATTAAAGAAGAAAAATCAAAAATCGCAGAACATACAAATCAAGATTCTGCACCAATTGCATCGATTGATAGAGAAACAAATAAAAATGACAATAAAATTCCTGATAGTGAGAAAAAAATAGTTTATTCTACAAAAAATTTAGATTTATGGTATGGCGATAATCATGCTTTAAAAAACATCAATCTAGATATTTTAGAAAATAATGTCACTGCAATCATAGGACCATCAGGTTGTGGTAAATCTACTTATATTAAAACATTAAATAGGATGGTAGAACTTGTGCCATCTGTTAAAACAGCAGGTAAAATCATTTACCGTGATCAGAATATTTTTGATGAAAAATATTCTGTTGAAAAATTAAGAACAAATGTCGGAATGGTTTTCCAACAACCGAACCCATTCCCAAAATCTATATATGATAACATCACTTACGGACCTAAAATACATGGTATTAAAAATAAAAAGATTCTTGACGAAATTGTCGAAAAATCTTTACGTGGCGCTGCAATATGGGATGAGTTAAAAGACCGCTTAGATACAAATGCATATAGCTTATCAGGTGGTCAACAACAACGTGTTTGTATCGCACGTACATTAGCAATTGAACCAGATGTTATTTTAATGGATGAACCAACATCTGCGTTGGATCCAATTTCAACATTGAAAGTAGAAGAACTCGTACAAGAGTTAAAAGAAAAATATTCAATTATTATTGTTACACATAATATGCAACAAGCTGCGCGTGTTTCTGATAAAACAGCATTTTTCCTTAACGGCTATGTAAATGAATACGACGACACTGATAAAATCTTCTCTAATCCTTCAGACAAACAAACAGAAGATTATATCTCTGGTCGCTTCGGTTAATATATGGTTATTAGAGAAAAATATGAAGGCCAATTAGACGAATTAATGAAAGATTTACGTCGACTTGGCCTTCACGTATATTATAATATTGAATATGCATTAAGATCGTTAAGTGAAGAGGATAGAAATTATGCGCGCCAAACGATTGCGAACGATAAGGATATTAATGCCTTAGAAACAGAAATAAATGAAAAAGTGATTATGTTAATCACCAAACAACAGCCTATTGCTACTGATTTAAGATTAATGATGGCTGCACTAAAAATCGCTTCTGATTTCGAAAGAATAGGTGATAATGCCGCAAATATTGCTGAAATTAGATTACGCGCTAAAATCACCGATGAATATGTGCTTACAAGATTGAATACTATGGGTAAACTCGCATTATTAATGTTAAAAGATTTAGATGATGCAGTAAAAAGAGATGATGTCACTTTAATTAAGGAAATTATCGAACGTGACGAAGATATAGATGATTTATATAAAAATATCGTTAACACAACTTATTTAATAGATAACGACCCTTTTGTTGCAGGACAAGCACATCTAGCAGCTAGACATTTAGAACGTATTGGTGACCACATTAGCAATGTTGCAGAAAGCATTTTTTACTTTGTTACAGGTGAACGTTACGAATCATATGATTAAATACAAATAGCACGATGTCGAATATTAGCTACATCCAGTTGGAAATCCGGATTTGCTTATTTTATCGGCATCGTGCTTTATATTTAAGATAAATTTTTGTTTATATTATAGTTATTGATCTTCAGCCTCGATTTCATCTGTAAGTTGTTCTAACTCATCTACCAAGTTACCTATATATGCAATTGTCGCTTTTAGTGGTTGATCCGTGCTAATATCAATACCAGCTAATTGAGCTAATTCGGCAGGTGATTGGCTACCTCCTGCTTTCAATGTAGTTAACCAATCATTCACAGCAGGTTGTCCCTCTTGTTGAATACGTTGTGACATTACCGTACCAATTGTTAAACCAGCAGAATACGTATACGAATATAATCCCATATAATAATGTGGTTGTCTCATCCATGTAAGTTCTGCACCTTTTGTAAATTTAACACTTTCTCCAAAAAATTGAGAATAAACATCCAACATAATTCGATTCAATAACGGGGCAGTCAATGATTCACCATCATCAACTTTTTTATATACCTCGCGTTGATACGCTGCTTCTAGTAAGTGCGTTACCATATTGTGATAATAAGTTCTAGAAACGATAGAACCAATTACCCAGCGCTTAAATTGAGCATCACTACTGTTTTTGAATAAATAATTTGCCATTAGCATCTCATTCATTGTCGATGGTGCTTCTACAAAATACATGGACGGTTCTGATTCTAAATAATTTTGATGACTTTGTGCTAAGGTAAAATGACCAGCATGACCTAATTCATGTGCTAAAACAAAGGTTTCAGTCATTTTTCCAGTCCAAGAAATAAATATATATGAATGTGTAGCATATGGACTTGCACAATACGCACCAGTATCTTTACCTTTATTTTGAGCAAAATCTATCCATCTATCTTGATAGGCCGTTTCAACCATATTTAAATAATCTTTACCTAAAACATTTAATGCACCATAAATATACTTTTTAGAATCCTCAATAGAGATATCGGGTTCGTAATTAGGATCTATAGATATTTTTAAATCTTCAAAATGCATGACTTCTAAGCCATGAACACGTTTAATCAATTTTGCATATTTTTGCATAATAGGTGCTAAATCACTCATAATAACATCAATTTGGCGATCAAACATATCTCGATTAATTTCTTGATCTTGTAGTAGGTAATCTATTACAGAATCATAACCGCGTAGATCTGCTTCAATTTTTTCTTGTTGTACTTGCATATTATATGTCGCAGCAGTTGTATGTTGATACTTATTTAATGCATCGCTAAACTTTTTGAAACTAATTCTTCTAAATGCTTCTTCTGGATGATCTTCATATTCATTTTCAAAAGTAGCATAATCTAAAGAGTATGTTTTGCCTTTATATTCAAATGGATCAAACTCTATATCTAACATCTTCGTGATACCATATAATTCAAAAGGGCGTTCAAACACTGATGATAAACTTGCTAATGTTTTTTCAACTTCAGGACTAAGTTGATAAGGTTTGCGTGCCTTTAATTTTTCCAAAAAATGTGGGTATTTAGATGTTGAGATAAAACGCTTGAACGTTTCATCTGAAAGTGCCAATATTTCGGACTCAACAAATGATAATTCACTGGCAATTTTCCCATAAGTATTTGAAAATTTAGCACTTAATGTTTGTGCATGTTCATTTGTTGTATCCACACTTAATCTCAACTCTGCATAATTTGCCATTTTATCTAATTCAATCAGAATATCAGAATATATAGCCAATGCCTTTTCAATTATAGTAGGATTATCCAATTGATGAACATAGTTTTCATTAAATGTTTTAGCAGCAGCTGTTGTTTTTTCTAAAGTTTGATAAAATGCTTCATCGGAAGAAAACAGAGCTGAAATGTCCCAAGTTATTTCATCAGAAACTTCATTTCTAAGTGGTAAAGTATCCGCCATTTAATCACTCCTAGTTATGTATAATAAATTCAATTTTAATTATACATGAAATCACCTTGTAAGATACAATTGTGCGTTTATATGCTAAATTCGCATCAGAAAACAAACTTTCTACTTGAACAAAACAAATGTTAATTGACGTGATTAATGCAATATTTTAATATATTATTATACGACTCAAGATGGATATGATATATAATTTCGTTTAGTATAATAATATTATTATAATGACAAATATGTCGATTTTTATAAGGAGCGCTATAAATGACTATTTTTGATTTACCCAATTTTTTATGGATTACAGTGGTAGCTGTTACAATAGTTACATTATTCTGTACACTTGTTTTAAATAAATGGTTTACATCAGCTATTTTAACATTTGTAATTTTAGCTATTGCTGCATTCTTAATACCTAATTTCGAAAATATTACTTACGAGCCATTATTAGGTTTTGCTGCATTTATGGCGGTACTAAGTTTAATCATGAGCTTTTTAATTTGGTATTTCACACGTGACTTTAGACGTAAACGTCGAGAAAAAAAGGCGCTTAAAGAAATGCGAAAACGTGGTATCTCACCTGAAGACGAAGCACATGAGTTTAAAAGAAGAAAATAATTATTTAAATGTAACATAGAAAATTAATCCCATAATAATTGCGTCAATTAATATGATTAAAAGTCCCAGACATATTTTGTCACAGGGACTTTTTTTATACTGCTATAAATTATGTAAAAAGTTATTATTGACCCTAACGTTCCGTTAAAGATTATAGTTATTATATAAGGAGGTAAATTAAATGCAAATGACAGTTAAACAGATTGCAGATTTAGTAGGTATCAGTGTGCGTACGTTACATTATTATGATGAAATTCATTTATTAAATCCTACCAAACTGTCTAAATCGGGGTATCGGCTATATTCAGAAGCAGACTTAGATAAACTACAACAAATATTATTTTTTAGAGAGCTAGATTTTCCTCTTAAAAAAATTAAATCAATCATTGCTAGTCCATCCTTTGATAGACAAGAAGCCTTAAAAATGCACAAACAATTGCTTATAGATCGAAAAAATCGAACCGATCAAATGATTCAAACAATCGATCAAACGTTACGCTATATGAGGGGAGAAATAACTATGACAAATGAAGAAAAATTCAAGGGTTTTAATTTTGACAATTTACCCAAAAGCTATGATGAAGAAGCACGTAAAAAGTGGGGCGATACTACCGTTACGAAAGCGAACGAGCATATCAACTCATGGTCAGATAAAGAAAAAGATGTAAAAACTAAAGAAATGAATGATATCTTTTCAACTTTTGCCAATTTAAAAAGTCAATCGCCAGAATCTGTTGAAGTCCAATCAAATGTGCAAAAATGGTATGATTATTTAAATTCAAACATAAATTTTGATTACACACTAGATATCTTTGAACGTTTAGGTCACTTGTATGTCGAAGACGAACGATTCAAAGTAAATATTGATAAATTTGGAACCGGCACCGCTCAATTCATTAAAGACTCAATTGAAGTTTATGTAAAGAACAATCAATAATAATATTGCCTTTATTAAATCAAAAAAATTACGATTTGATTTAATAAAGGCATATATTTTATATGACATTATCTGTTAATTACGTTAAATAACTACGTCAAAATCAACAATAATAAATTATAGATTTACAGCAAATATTTAACATACAATCTAACTTACTGGCTATAAAGACACATGGTCGTTTGATATTTACAGTCATGAATACAGTATTAATATAACTCATAATCTAATTTAAACAGAAACTAAAATATAAATTAATGCAAAATAGGTGCCCTATATCAAAATATACATAACTTCCTATAATATATATTATGTAAACTAAATTGTTAACTGAAATATGTATGCCGATTTTCGTCTTATTTAAAAGATATTTATCACTTACTTTATTTAAGTCCAAGTATTGCTTAATTCAGCTTTGATAAATCATCAAAATCTATACGTTTAAAATGAATTGAAAACATACATCATCATTATATGTATTTAGTTTCATTCATTTGCTCTTAATTTTTCAACAGCAATGCTCAATATATAATTTTTATAATCTTACTGTAGAGATCTAAATACCGATAACATATTTATAAACAAATTTTTGTTCGCTCATTTGCAATCATATCTACATTGATACACAAAAACAAAGTTCAACGTTCAAAAATCAACTTCTCAGCGTTTCAAAATGATATAGCTTTATTAAAATAATTACAATTTTTAAAAATATAAGCGAGAATGCTATCAAACATTACTCGCAATAATCTTTAACTGTATGGTTTTTAATTAAATCTATAATATTTATAGTTTACATAACATAAATAAAATAAACTATAAATGCCAATTACTTTAAGTACTATATAAATATAAATGGTGTTAAAACAGAAAATTAAGTTTCAACACCATTTATCAAAATTTTTGTATTAATTATCACAGTATAAATAATCTCTTGTCATTGGAAGTTCATTATTAACACCTTTTATGATTAAAAATTGATGCAAATCGGAAACACCACATGTGAAGTTTGCCGCACATGCATTTAAATACAAACGCCACATTCTTATAAATCGCTCATCAAATTGTTCGCGTACTTTATCTATATTTGCTTCAAAATTTTCTGCCCAGTTACGTAAAGTTAAAGTGTAATGCCTTCTTAAGCTTTCTACATCTATAATTTTCAAGTTATTCTGTGACATATTGTCAACTAATGCTCGTATTGAAGGAATTGCACCTCCGGGGAAAATATATTTAGTGAGAAAGTCGTTACCTTCTACTTCAACAAGTCCAGTAATACAATGTAACAATGCCACACCGCCATCGTTCAATAGCTTATGTGTATTTTCCATGAATATAGGAATATGATCATGCCCAACATGTTCTAACATGCCTACACTTACAATTCGATCAAAAGTTCTTTTTTCATTAATAAGTTCTCTATAATCCATTAACTTAACATCCACCTGGCCGATCAAACCTTCAGCCTTTATGCGCTCTTTTGTTTTGATATATTGTTCTTCACTTAATGTAATACCTAATGTTTGAACATTATATTGTTTTGCAGCTTCAATAATAAGATGTCCCCATCCAGATCCAATATCCAATAAACTCTGGCCAGACTGTAAATTTAACTTTTTTAATATATGGTTAATCTTGTTAACTTGAGCGGTATATAACGAATCTGCTTTCGTTTTAAAATATGCACATGAATAATTCATCGTTTTATCTAACCATAAGCGATAAAAATCATTGCCTAAGTCATAATGAAATGAAGCATTTTCTTTAGCAATTTTTTTAGTATTTTTATATTTTTTTCGAGAATGCACGTGCTTTTGCTTAGGTTTATTTATAAAACTTCTTTGTTGTGAAAAAATGGATTCCATAATATATTCTAAATCCCCATCGACTTCAATATCTTTATCCATATAGCCTTCAGCTAATGCAATCATGGGATTTGTTTTTAGCAGTTTTTTATTTAGCGGTTTGTTAAAAATTAAATGGAATTTAGCAACTCCATCGTTATAATTTACCACTGAACCATCCCAAAACGTTACACTAAACGGTTCAGTAGCTAAATTTTTTAGTATTTTTTTATAAATTGATTTTTGAATCGAAATACCCATTAATCAAACACTCCCTAACGTAAAATGAATATTTATTTTAAAACCCTATATCTTATACATTGGACCTAAATATTGATTAAATCAAACAAAACAGATTACTTTGTTATTCGTTTTTGTTAACATAACATTATTATGAATCACCAAAGTGTTGAATTCTTTCATTACGGGTAAATGTTATTAAGATTGGAGTGTAAAACATGCAACAAAAAACGGGAATTAGATGGTCCAGTTTATTAATTGGTGTTTTCTTCTTGATTATAGGTGCTTTTATCATTAGTTTTCCTGAAGAAAATTTATTTGCTATTACTTGGCTAATAGGTATTTTATTCGTTATTAACGGTTTCATTGAAATTTTTGTGAGACGCATTATGAAACAAGCTACGCAAAAGGGTTCAAATTTGCTGATTGTCTTAGGTATTATCAACATCATCATCGGCATGCTTATATTATTTAATGTAGTAACAAGTACGACATTTATTGTTTACTTATTTGCTATATGGTTTATTATTAATGCAGTTTTAAATATGTTTACAATTACACCCGCAGAAGGTTCAAACAAACGATTTCATATGGTATCTATCTTATTAAATATTATAGAAATTATATTGGGTGTAATATTATTATTTAATCCATTGATCGCTGCTGTTATTATCGCTGTATTTATGAGCGCAGTTTTCTTTATTATTGGAATAACTTATCTCATAGACGCCTTACGTTAATTTATTTTTTAAAAACGTATTTAAAATGTAAATGTATAGTAAGCACATTTTAAAATTATAATAAATTAATAATATAATATAAGAATTTACTATTTTAATTATAGAATAAAATAATATTGCGCTTCTTATGAGTGAGTTATATACTAAAAATGTGGAAACAACCAGAATAGACATCGCATGATTATCCACATAAAAGGAGTGGGCAGAAATCTAATTTTCAGCCGCGGCAAAAATGACTAGAATTGAAAAATTATTAGGGTTTATCAGAGCTTCAGTTCAGTCATCTATTGCCAAAATAAAATGAAGTTCGGCGAATACATTATGTCGCTGCCTTTTTTGAACATAAGAAAGCATACTGGCTTAGGGCTTATATTACCAGTATGCTTTCTTTTTTATTTTTTATTTTTTAATTTTTTTCCTAATATTGTTAAGCGTATTGAATAACTTATATTTTGTTTTTTTGATTGGTTTATAAAAATCACCAATTAATTCTTCGATTTGTACACCGAAACCACGCTTAAATCGGTAAACACCATAGTCTTCACTATTTTCAGTGAAGTCACCAGATAAGCCATAGAAATTATAACGACCATATCCGTGATCAAAACAATAATTAATCATAAACCAATGCATCATATATGGCCCCATATATTGATTGTATTTCTCAGATGACCCACCTGAGAAGTAATTCACTTCATATGCATTAGCAAAATATACGCCTGCTGCAAGATTTAAGATTGAGCCATCTGTCTGTCTTAATTCACTCGCATGTAATAATTCTTTTTTATCATGTTCAATTTGTTTATCGATTTCAGCAATTTTTTTCAATTGCTTGTCAGATTTATTCTCATTTTGCATCATTTGATCTCTACGTGCTTCTTTTTCATTAATACTTTCTTGTGTATGCGTAACATATTCATCTAAATCTAAATAAGCTAGAGGAATCAAAGCTTTATCCCCATAATTATCTATGAAATTATAGAAATATTCATCCGTTTTGGATACAAAACCAGCACGTTTTTCAGTTTCACGATAAAGTGATAAAAAGATATCAAATTCTTCTCTTTCTAAAAATCTTACTCTTACGCCGAAATTAATAGCTTTATTTATATTTCGTTTTCTTTGACTATCAAACTGTTTTTTTAATGACGCAGGTGTTTTACCATCTAAATTAAGTACACCCATCCATCTAACCTGACTTGAGGTATCATATTCTGTTGTAAACCCATGATGCGTATATCCATGAGATTTAAATAAATTAACAAGCGCATCATTTTCTTGATGATCAGCCATTGGATGAATATCTTTATCATAAATTTGGTATATCCAATAAGGATCCATTTTTACATATAAGCAATTTTGTTTTTGAAGATAAGTATCTAATTCACGTAAATAGAAATCAACTAAACCTAAATCTTTATAATCCATGACTGGACCACGGTTTGAATAATAAACATAGCTTCCCATAGTTGGGATTTTAGAGAAAAGACTAGCTGCGATAACTTGATTATCATCATCTTTTAAGCCTAATAAAACAACTTGAAAACCATCTTCTTCTCTAGTAGCTATATTTTCTTTTACTTGAAAGTAATGACTCTCTAATGCTGGATTTTGTACAAAATTGTCAAATTCTTTGACAGTTAACTCTGTAAATTTCATTATAGCTAGTTCCTTTCTAAATATAATACATATTACTTTTTATCTTTTAATCCCTTTAACATTGTATAAATTTTGTACATTGGCTTATTGATTGGTTTTATAAAATCACCAACATATTCAACTACATCAGCGTTGAATCCCTTTTTAAACTTCACAACACCTGCATCTTCTGCTTCTTCCGAAAAATCACCACTAATGCCATAGAAGTTATATCTATCGATATTATTATCGATTGCATAATTAATCATTTTCCATTGTATTGCATAGCTTCCTGCAAAATGTCTAAACTCGTTAGATGTTCCTCCCGCATAATACACTACTTCGTATGGATTGACGATAAAGAATGCTGCTGAAATTGGTAATTCATTACCGTGTTGTTCTTGTAATGATTTAGCTTCATCAATCTTTTGTTGATTTGCAATAAGTTGTTTTTCTAAATTTTCTTTTTTATTATATGCTTTTTTATTTTCTGGACGTTTTTCTATATCTTTAAGCGCTTTGTTAATATCTTTACTTAACACTTCACGCTCTGACTTGAGTTCATCGATGTATGCTTCAAAATCCATATAGGCTAATGGCACTAATACACGATTCTTATAATACTTCAGTCTATTGTAATAGAAGCTGTCTTCTCTATCATCAAAATCTTTCGATTCTGAAGTATCTTCCATAAACGAACGGAAAATTGGTAATTCATCTTCGCCTAAGAATCTGACTTTCACACCATTTTTTTGAACTTTTTTTGTATTACGTTTACGCAAACTATCCATATCATTTAGGACATCTTTTGCTGTCTTATCTTTTAAATCTAAAACAGAGTGGAATCTTATTTGAATAATTGGATCAAAACCAGTTAAAAACCCTTGATGTTTATATCCAAGTTGCTTCATTTTATCGAAAATCCAATCATGACCAGCATTTTCTAATACATCTCCATCATGATTTCGATATTGATATGCAAGGTATGGATCTACTCTTAAATACAATGCATTATGTTTTTTCACATATTTAGCTAATTCATTGAAAAAATAATGGACAAGTTCTTTATTTTCGAAATCAATCACCGGTCCACGATTTGTATAAAAATATTTGAATATTTTCATAACCGGTACAGCAGTTAATAAGCAGGCTGCTATAACTTCATTTTCATTATTTTTCACGCCTACCAAATGCGTTTCTGTACCTTCTGCAATTTTCAACTCATAATTCCCTACCATTTGTGTAAAATGACTGTTGGGCATATGGTCAACAAATGCACCAAACTCTTTTGCAGTTAAATTCGTAAATTTCATTTTATATACTCCTATTTGTCTATAGTACTTTATTTCGAGTTTAAACTTTAATCTTAATTATTATACAATATTCAATTATAAAACTAAATCGATACCCTAGTTAGAATTACTAAATGCCACAATTTACTTATAATTTATGTGTTGCTTTATTATAGCATTACTTTTATTTTAACAAAGAATAACTATTTAAACACAAATCTTAATTAAATTATGAAAAAATAAAAACTACTAACAAGTTTTATACTTGTTAGCAGTTTAGGTTATCTAAAATCACCTAGTTTTTAAAGACTAGCTATTTTAAGGCATCTTTTAGTGCTTCACCGATTGCTACACTAGATTGAGGATTTTGGCCAGTGATGAATTGGTTATCTGTTTCAACATGTTCTGTGAAGTTATCTTTTGGAACAAATTTAGCGCCTTGTTGCTCTAACTCTGTTTGCGTTAAAAATGGTACTTTATTTTCTAGTCCCATCGTACGCTCTTCATTATCTGTAAAGGATGTTAAAGTAACACCTTCTACAAGATATTTACCATTTTTGTCTTTTGCACCGACAAATGCACTTGGACCATGACATACAGAACTGATAAATTTGCCTTCATCTTTAAAATCAGACAATATATTCGTTAATTTTTGATTATGCGCGAAATCAAATACTGTACCGTGACCTCCTGGTAGGTATACTGCATCATATTCTGAAACATTAATGTGATCTATATTTGGCACATCACTAATTTTTTCTACAAATTGTGCGTATTTCGTTAATTCATCATTTTGAGTTGAATTTGGATCTAAAGGAATTTCTCCACCCTCAATTGAAACGATATCTACGTCGATACCTGCTTCCGTTAAAATATGATGCGGTTCACTTGCTTCCTCTAACCATAATCCTGTTGGTGTACCGTCTTCATATTGTGCTCTACTTGTTATAATGAATAAAACTTTTTTATTCACGATTGTCACCTCTTCATTTATTTAGGTTTTTATCTACTTGAACTCAGTTAGAATTCAATTCTGTGTTTCGATATTGACTATCTATTTCAAACAATACCCACCTAAAATAAACTTTACACATCAACCGTTAATTTATACATCATCTAACGCTGTTCTAATAGATTTTAGATATGCGATTGTTGATGCATTTTGATCTTGTTCAAACCGTTTAACAATTTCACTACCGATGACTACGCCATCAGCTACTTCGCTAATATCATTAACATGAGCTTTAGTTCGGATACCAAAACCTGCCACTACAGGTACATGCGCTTTGTTTTTAATTTTTTCAATTTTTCGTTTCAGCTCTGGATGGAACTTTCCATTTTCTCCTGTTGTCGCATTCATTGTAACTGTGTAGATAAACCCTTCAGCATTTTCAGCAATTTGATTGATGCGTTCATCAGATGTTGTCATAGCAACTAATGAAATAATATTAACTTTACGGTGAGGATGTCTATTTTTTAATTGTTGGACAAGTTCATGTGGCAAATCAGGTATTATTAAGCCATATACACCAGCTTTCTCACATGCGTCAAAAAAAGCGTCTTCTCCATAATGATTAATGATATTGATATACGTCATAAGTACGTATTGACTGTTTATAGCATCACGATGTGCAGTCAGTTCATCAAAAATATATGTGATATTCACACCTTGTTGTATGGCTTTATTACCGGCTTCCATAATTGCTGGTCCATCAGCTACTGGATCTGAAAATGGCACCCCTATTTCAATAATATCCGCGCCTGAGTCACTTAATATTTTCATGTTTTCAATAAAATTTTTGTTCCCCATGATATAGGGAATAAATAATTTATGCATCACTTTCGCCACCTTGTCTCATGTAATTTCTAATTGTTTCCATATCTTTATCACCGCGCCCTGACACAGTAACAACAATGATTTGATCTTTATCCATAGATGGTGCTAACGCTTCTACAAAACTAAGTGCGTGTGCACTTTCTATCGCAGGTATAATACCTTCTGCCTGAGTGAATTTCACTAAGGCATCCATAGCTTGTTTATCGCTAGCAGTTGCATATTTAACTCTACCTATATCATGATAATATGAATGTTCCGGTCCTACACCCGGATAATCTAACCCAGCTGAAATTGAATGTGCTAATTCTATCTGTCCATTTTCATCTTGTATTAAATACATTTTCGTACCATGTAAAATACCTTCTTGTCCTTTATTTATTGCGAGTGCATGTTTGTCACTGTCAATGCCCTCACCTGCTGCTTCAACACCATATAGCGCCACATCATCTTGAATAAATGGGTAAAATGTTCCAATTGCATTTGAACCTCCACCTACGCATGCAACCATCGCATCTGGTAAACGTCCTTCCTTAACTTTGATTTGATCTTTTATTTCATTACCTATAATTTTTTGGAAATCCCTCACTATAGTTGGAAATGGATCTGGACCTAAAGCAGACCCTAATAAATAATGTGTATCGTCTACATGACTTACCCAATATTGTAACGCCTTATTAACTGCATCAGATAACGTACCCTGACCTTCCGTTACGGGTTCAACTTTTGCACCAAGTAATTCCATTCTAAATACATTTAATTCTTGTCTTTTGATATCTTCTTCGCCCATAAACACTACGAGCTCCATATCAAACAATGCCGCTGCTGTCGCACTAGCAACACCATGCTGCCCTGCACCTGTTTCTGCAACTAATTTATTTTTGCCCATTCTTTTAGCTAAAAGTGCTTGACCCAAGGCGTTATTAATTTTGTGAGCACCGGTATGATTTAAATCTTCTCTTTTTAAATATATTTTTGCGCCACCTAGCGCTTTTGTATATGATGCTGCATATGTTAACGGTGTCTCTCTTCCTACATAATCTTTTAAATAATTATTCAGTTCATTCTGAAACTCAGGATCTATTTTAGCTTCTCCATAAGCTTGTTTAAGTTCTTGAATTGCTGGCATTAACGTTTCAGGGACATATTGCCCACCAAAATCACCAAAAAATCCAAATTCATCTGCTTCTGTCTGTATGTTTTTAACCATATTTAATTAACTCCTTTTACAAGTTCTATGATTGCTTGCATTTTATTGCTATCTTTTATACCATTTGTTTCGATACCACTTGCAATATCATAACCATTGTGATTTAAATTAAGTTTACTTATACTTTGAATATTTTTATAATTCATTCCGCCAGCTATTAAAAAATCTACATTTTTTATATCTTTTAAGATTTCCCAATCATAGGATTGGCCAGTACCACCGTAAGCAATTGAAGGTGTATCAATTATAAATTGATCAACAAAATCTTTATAATATTGTATGTCTTTTGCTAATGTATTTGCATTTTTTGCAGGCAAAGCTTTAATAATTTTTATATTACTTTTTTTCTGACGTATAAAATGGATAGTTTCTAAATTTTCTGTTCCATGTAATTGAATGGTAGTAATATTTGTATTATCTATGAGATGACTGATTGTTTGATGATCTGGATTTACTACAATTACTACTTTGTCTTTATCTTTTGGTATTAAATTTGCAAATGCCTGTATCTTATCAATTTCCACATAACGTTTACTATTGGGATAATGAATAAAACCTATTGCATCAATATTTAAATCTTTTGCCTTATTTACATCTTCAAGTGTTTTAAAACCACAAAATTTCAACTTCATCCTTTCACCTTATCTAACTTAAGACTTGGTAAAAACTGACTTAAATCATCGCATTTCATTAAAGATTCACCAATAAGCAAACCATCAATACCTGCGTTTACAATGTTTAATACATCTTGTTGATTACGTATGCCACTCTCAGAAATATAATAATAACCTGCTTTTTTATTTTCTAAAATTTCATTGGTATGCAAAACATCTGTTACAAATCGTTTTAAATCTCTATTGTTTACACCAATAATTTTGGGATTCAACTTGTAAGCACGTGCCAACTCTTGTTTATCATGAACTTCTACTAAAACTTCTAAATTTTTTGAAGTCGCGTAATCATATAATTCTTTCAACTGCTTGTCGGTTAATACATTTACAATGAGTAAAATAATAGACGCCCCTGCTTTTTTGGCAACATCAATTTGAATAGGATCAACTACAAAATCTTTACACAATACAGGTAAATCTGTGACCTGTGTCAATGTTTGTAATCGTTCGTAACTTCCGCCAAAATAATGTTCGTCTGTTAAAATTGAAACTGCATTAGCACCAAATGCTTCATACGCCCTAACTTGTTGTGTTAAATCTCTTCCTGGAAGTTCAGATAATGTCGGACTTTTTGATTTTATCTCAGCAATTACTGATAATTGATCAGCTTGTGATAACTGTGATTCAAACGTTTGTTTATGCGTGATGTCTATTTGCTTAAGGTCAGATAATTTTTTTGTATAATAACCGCTTTGTAACAATTCCTTTTTATAAGCTACGATTTCATCCAATATAGTCATACGTTTTGCCTCCCATTTTGTTGTATTGTTTGAGCGCATCTCGATTTTTAATCAGCATCTTTGCTTTATGAACACCTTCTTGAATGGTGGTAGCTTTTTCAGAAACATATAAGGCAATGCCTGCGTTCAATAGCACCACATCTCTTTTCGCGCTTTGATCTTTACCATTTAATATTTGTTTTGTGATTTCTAAATTTTCCTGGGGAGTTCCTCCTATTAAATCTGCATTTGGGGCATAATCTAATCCTACATCTGTCGCATTAATAGTATAAGATTTAATATATTTATCTTTCGTTACTTCATATAGTGTGTTTTCCCCGGATAATGTAGCTTCATCCATACCATTGGCTCCATGTAAGACGATTGCTCTCTTTCTACCTAAATCAGCTAATGTTTGAGCAATTTTATTTAACTGTGAAGATTCATAGACACCCATCACTTGATAATCTAATTTGAACGGATTAATGAGTGGTCCAGTAACGTTAAAAATAGTTGGATTACTAATGGCTTTCCTTAACGGTTGGATATGTTTCATAATTGGATATGTTTCAGTCGCATTTAAAAAAACAAGCCCTTGTGCTTTTAAATGCGTTTCTGTTTCCTCAACATTTCGCGTTGGAATACACATTGCATTTAATAAATCGGTACTCCCTGAAGCTGACGTAACACTTCTATTACCATGTTTAATCACTGGAACACCTGCACTAGCCAATACAAAAGATACTGTTGTTGAAATATTAAAGCTATTAGATTTATCTCCACCAGTCCCACAAACGCACATACTATTAGGATAAGTTGGTTGTTCAGGGTACATAGACCCTATTAAACTTTTCGACATATATGTTAATTCTGCTTGACTCGGTTCTCTCTCTGAAAAGGCTTCTAACAGTTCTCTTTTAGTATCGATTTCTAATTGATCCGTGATCAATAATTCTATAAATTCATTCATTTGTGCTTGATCAAGTGGTTTATACTGTTTTATATGATTTTGTAGACTCAATATAATTGGCCTCCTCTACTATATTTAAAAAGTTACTTATGATTGCTTCCCCATATTCTGTCGCAAAAGATTCTGGGTGATATTGAATACCAAAATGTAAATAATTAATATGTTCAAATGATTGAATACTATCTTTTGTTTGAGCAGTTATTTTTAGTGTATCTGGTAACGTTTTTGGGTCACTAATCAATGAGTGGTACCTCATTATTTCAGAATATTCTGTAATATTCCGGTATAGTTTAGACTCACTTACAATCTGCATTGTATCTTTTTTTCCGTGACATATTTTTTTACTTTGGATAACATCTCCGCCGTGGTAACATGTCAATGCTTGTGATCCCAGACATACACCTAATATCGGTTTATATTTATAATGTTCAATAATATTGACTAAATGGTTAGTATCTAGCGGATGTCCAGGGCCAGGTGATATAACCAAACCATCTATTTCTAAATCAAATATATCTGCATCGTCTGGATATTTAATAATTACATCAGAAGTCTTTCCTACAATATCGACTAAGTTATACGTAAAAGAATCGTAATTATCCACTACTAATATCATGGTGTAACCTCCAATAAACTTTTGGCTTTTAATTTTGTTTCTTCTAATTCTTTTTCAGGTATTGAATCATAGACGACACCACATCCTGCTTCTACATTGATATACGTTTCATCAATCATCATTGTACGAATCGCTAAGGCAAAATCTAGGTCATGATTACAGTTGATATATCCTATACCACCACTGTATACACCTCTTTTTTGAGGTTGTGCTTCATATATTCTTTGTATCGCTCTTAATTTAGGTGCGCCGGATACGGTACCCGTTGGTAATAAACTTGCGATTACAGTCATCGGTGAATAATTTGATTTCAGCTTTCCTGTTACCTCACTCACAATATGCATCACATGTTCATAGCGTTCTATTGACATTAATTTTTCAATTTTAGAACTAGCAATTTCACTTACTCTATGAATATCATTTCTGCCTAAATCAACAAGCATGCTATGTTCGCTTATCTCTTTTTCATCGCTGATTAACTGTTTTTCATTTTCAAGATCTTCTTTGTCAGTCGCGCCCCGTTTTATTGTTCCAGCTATTGGGTTTGTTACTACATTTTGTCCTTTCACTTTGACAAAACTTTCAGGCGAACTACCTACAATAATTGGTTCATCAAAATTCAAATAATACATATAAGGACTTGGGTTTTGTCTCTTTAAATTTTGATAAAGCTGATAAGATAATTGTTGTAAATTCATTCCAAAATCATGTTTGTACTTATATATAATTGAAGGTACAACTTGAAACATATCTCCTTGTTGTATCAGCGATTTCATTTCGCTAACAGTTTTTTTAAATTGATCAGGAGCAATATTTGACTCAATTGCTTTTGCTTTTGTGTCATTTTTTATAGGTGCAGGATATATATTTACGTCTTGTAACTCATCAACATGACGTTTGACACGGCGTGCTAATTGTGCTTCACTTTCATTTGAAAACAAGTTTGTGGATATAACATATAGATGCTCTTTGTAATGATCAAATACATATACATCCTCTACCATGTAAAATTTAGCATCGTGTTGTTTATGGTCAGCTAAATCGATTTGCTTTAATACAGGAAATTCATGTCTTACCAAGTCAAAACTACACGATCCAACAAATCCCGATACAAACGGTAATTGTGCTAAATCTTCATCTTCTATTTCTGCTTTATATTGATCTATAAAAGCTTTCAACTTTTCATATGGTGCTTCGTTTTCTATTTCATTTTGCCTATCATTGTATTGAATGACCATATTTTCATTATCTAAAGTCACGTCGCCGTACACATCAAATATTACAATTGAATAGCGTCCTTTTACTTTAGATTGTTCTGTACTTTCCAATACTATTTTTCGTTTTTTCAATCTTGCCAATGCTTCTGGTGTTACTTCAGCATTTATCCTTTGATATTGTACTTTCATTTTTATTCCTCCTCATAAAAAAATCAGCATCCTTAAATATTAATTAAGGACGCTGATGCGCGGTACCACCTAAATTAGTAGACATTATCAGTTTCATCTACTCACTCATTTAATTATGCAATTTTAATCCAACAAAACCCAATTTCAGTATGTGTAGGTGTTAGTTTTCATCTACCACTAACTTTCTGCTTGCTACCATTCACAACTTACTACATTTTGTTTTTTTATAAAAAAACACCACACTAACGCATGCTGTAAGGACGCGTTACCGTGGTGCCACCTTAGTTAACAATTTCATTGCTCACTTTAAATGCTATTATATTATCCTCACGTTTAAAAGCCCAATTCACAATATATGTTGTGCTAATTTTCATCTGCCATTAGCTTTCTACTTGCTACAAATCATATACGTTACTTTATCTTTCAAACGGCAACTATCGTTGCAAAATGAATTAACTAGAATAATACAAGTATCATTTAATTTTGTCAACTCTTATTTTAAATTTCTTCAGTTTATTTAAAGTTAATTAGTGACTAACCTTTTTAAATATATATCCTTTGTTTTAGTTAAATCATTTCGAATCAAAAGTGTTTTAAAATCGTGTCCTTATATGTTAAGTCTGTTTATGAAATAGAAATTGAAACACGTATTGCGAATTAACTTCACCTACTATACAATGTTACTATTCTGAAAATTTTGATAGAGGTGGTCAGCAAAATGAAACAAATACTTTTTGTAGGTTTAGGCTTAATTGGTGGTAGTCTGGCCAGTAATTTAAGATATTATCACAATGACATTGAAATTACTGCATATGATGCAGATCGCTCTCAACTAGAAAAGGCTTTATCTATTGGAATTATTGATTATCAATCTAGTGATTATAAAGCCTGTGTAGAAAATGCAGATATTATTATTTATGCCACGCCTGTGCAACAAACAATCAAATATTTACAAGCACTACCAAACTATCAAACGAAGCCTAATGTCATCGTTACTGATACTGGCAGTACTAAATTGACAATTTTGCAATATGAACAATATCTTTTAAATCACAATATCCACTTAATTGGTGGTCACCCAATGGCAGGTAGCCATAAATCCGGTGTGCTCAATGCAAAGAAACATTTATTTGAAAATGCTTTTTATGTTTTAGTTCACGATGAACCTGCAAATGATAAAGCTTTTGATGAAATACGTTTATTACTTAGTACAACAAATGCTAAATTTATTGCTACCAATCCAAAAGAACATGATTTTGTAACAGGCATTGTTAGTCATGTCCCTCATATCATTGCATCGAGTCTCGTGCATTTAAATGCAAACCATGCGTCTCACTCTTCACTTGTTAAGACACTTGCTGCTGGAGGTTTTAGAGATATTACAAGAATTGCAAGTGGCAGTCCAATTATGTGGCGTGATATTACCATTGAAAATAAAAATACCATCGTTGATATATTAAAAGAATGGAAGTCACAAATGGAAGATGTCATCACGCTCGTTGAAGAAAATAAACCGGAGGCGTTATATGATTTTTATAATGACGCAAAAGTATATAGAGATGAATTGCCACTTAAATCACAAGGTGCACTGTCTATAGAGTATGATCTTTATGTAGATATTCCTGACAAACCAGGTATGATCAGCCAAGTAACACACATCTTAAGTTTACATAATATTTCTATAAGCAACTTAAGAATATTAGAAGTTCGTGAAGATATTTATGGTGCATTAAGAATTAGCTTCAAAAATCCTGAAGACCGAAAAAAAGGCGCTGAAGCATTAAGCGACTTTGATACTTATATTGAATAGACTTTATCTTATC
Organism: Staphylococcus sp. GDY8P196P; assembly: GCF_017891705.1. Classification (NCBI taxonomy): domain Bacteria; kingdom Bacillati; phylum Bacillota; class Bacilli; order Caryophanales; family Staphylococcaceae; genus Staphylococcus; species Staphylococcus sp. GDY8P196P. The sequence continues at coordinate 267,516 of NZ_JAESJS010000009.1, forward strand.
TTTATAATTTAATAACTTCATTGTGATTGTGTTAAGTAATTGCTTAATTTAATTTTTCTTTGCACAAATGCAAAACTTGAAAAAACATTTAAGTCAGTTACTTATTTAGAAGCTGTTAAATATTAATTAGTTCAATGTCAAAATAAAAACGTTTTAGTATATGACCAAATATGAGCCTAGCGCAAGTTTNNAAACTTGCGCTAGGCTCATATCATTTAGTTCTTTTGTCGATTGCATTTGAATTAAAACTATCCAATATATCAAACGCTGTGCTACATATTTAATTTATCAATTTCCCTTCTTCTTCTTGTATCATCTCTATAATTTCATTATCTTCATTCATAAGTGCAACTTTTGGACTATGATTTAATGCTTCTTCTGCTGTAACTTGTACATAAGACATGATAATAATAATATCATTTACTTGAACAAGCCTAGCAGCTGCACCATTTAGGCATATTTTTCCACTATTACGTTCTCCTTCAATCACATAGGTTTCTAATCTTTCTCCATTGTTATTATTCACAATTGCAACTTTCTCATTTGGTAATATATCTACCGCATCTAAAATATTGCGATCTATCGTGATACTTCCTACATAATTAAGATTAGCTTCTGTTACACGTGCACGATGTATTTTTCCATTCATCATAGTTTTTATCATTTGTTTTATACTCCTGTTCAAAAAATTAATTTTACATTTTTAGTTGATTAACACTTTATTATTTATTACTATCATAAGCATATCTATTATAATTTTATTTTCTAAATAAACGGAGGTCAACTATAAATGAAAAAAATAGGTATTATTGGTCCTGGCGCTGTCGGTAGTTGTATCACAGTTCAACTTTTAGCAACAGAACATAAAGTCTATTTAATTGGTAGACGTAATGCGTGCCTTACCTATCAAGATCCTTCGAAAAATGTAAATATGACACTTAATGTTGTTACAGCATCGGACATTACCGAACCATTAGATATTATATTCATCGCTGTTAAAATCCCACACTTAGATGGATTATATAAACAAATTAACCATTTAACTCAAGATACTACTATTGTTATATTAGCTCAAAACGGATATGGACAACACTTTAAGCTTCCTTTCCCAAATATGTATCAAGCTGTAACTTATATTAGTGGTCAAAAGACTGATCAACACGTGGTTCACTTTAGAGATGAGATACTTCACTTACAACGAGATGATAACACAGAGTCATTGAAAAAAACATTAGCTTCAAGTGGACTTTCACTTGTGTTACATAAAAACATTGAAGTGGAAATCTGGTATAAACTATTAGTAAATCTAGCAATCAATACAGTTACTGCGCTTGGAATACAGCCTGCTTCTATACTCAAACAACCTCATATTTATTCGCTATGTGTATCGCTATTGAAAGAGGGTTATATAATAGCTAAACACTCTGGTATTAATTTTTCTGAGGATGTTATTGATGAAATAATGACAATTTATCAAGGTTATCCAGATGATATGGGAACAAGCATGTATTATGATGTACTTGCAAATACTCCATTAGAAATCGATGGAATACAAGGTTTTCTATATCGACAAGCGCGAAAGTATAAATTAACGACACCGCACCTAGATACGATTTATGCTTTATTATTATCTAGACATCATGTTTTTTCAAATAATTCATAGTAAGCATGTGCACCCTATTATTTTATACATTGCTTCTTATGCTGATATTATATTTACAGTTTGGTGGGTGTGTGTTTATTTTATCCTTACGTAGTATAGACAAGACAATTCGTTAATGATGTTATAGATATATGATTTAAATTGTGTCGTTAAACGCTCACTCAATTTGATTTAATAATTATTTTTGGAACGGGCCGCCCCATATAAGCTTATTTAAAATGATACCCGTTCCACATATTGATAATGAAGTTAATTTATAACTACTTTAAATCTTTAGTTTATCATTATTCCTTTTCACATTTTATGGCCGGCCATAAGCCCTAAACGCCCATGTTTTGTACCTGCGTCTGTATAAGAGATTGCTTTAGATACGATACCCTTACCAAATTTTTGATGTAACGCGTCAATCGTTTTGGCCAATTTTTCATTTCTTTTTCTTTCGTATTCATCTATAAATAAATTCAATTGTGTATTTCGCTCATCTATAAACTGTGTGAGTGAAATACTCACTTTTCTATATAGCATTGTTGAATCACATAATTTGTCAGCTAAAGATTCTACCACCTTGAAAATCGTACCTTCTAAATTAGTTGGATCCTCTAATGTGTATTGCTTATGCACCCCTCCATGATCACTATAACCAAATGAAAAATGTATCGTCTTAGCTAATTTATTTCTTGCTCTAACACGACTCGCTACATCCTCAATTAACTCCTGCATCACTACTTTAGCTTCCTCATAACGATAATCACGCATCAATATTTGACTTTTACAAATCGAGGGATTAACTACACTATACTTGTCTCTTATTCTACTTTGATCAATACCATTCGCATGCAAGTGTAAATCCACACCTACTGTACCAAAATCCCTTTTTAAATATTGATATGGATAATGCGCTAGATCTCCTATAGTAAAAATACCGCGTTTATTCATTTTTGCTTCTGTTTTTTTACTAATTCCCCAAAATTTACTCAATGGTGAAACAGGCCAAAGTTTGTGTGGCACATCTTGATATCTCCATTCAGCAATGAAACTATTAGTATGTTTTGCTTCTATATCCATTGCAACTTTACTCAATAACATATTTGAACCAATTCCTATTGAACAATGTATACCTGTTTCTTCTAGAATTTCATATTGTAGCTTTTTGCAAAAAGACTGAATTGTACTACTAAATCTGTGATAACTATTTGTTACATCCATAAAGAATTCATCAATGCTATATTGATGTAAGTCTTCCGGAGCGACATAGCGTAAAGCAATTTTAGAGATTGCTACTGAAACTTCCAAATATTTTCTCATGCTTGGATTGATAATATATATATCATTTCTATGAGGAATTTCGAATAATCTCGATCCTGTTTTAATACCTATAGCTTTTAGTGGACCCGTAGCAGCTAATACAACTGATCCCTGTCTCTTAGTATCTGCAACAACTGCTAACTTTTCTTTCATTGGATCTAGACCTTTTTGTATACAAGAAACACTTGCAAAAAAACTTTTCTGATCAATACACAATATATCTCTTTCCTCTAGCAGATTGTAATCATAAAATTCATACATATGACATTCCTCCCCTAATCACTTATATTATACAAGAACAAATGTTCTATTTCAACTTAAATAAGAACGTTTGTTCTTGTTGTTATTTTTATAATTTTGTGAATTTTCATGCTATAATATATAAAAATAGATTAAGGTGGGATTTAAATGCCAATAGTAAATGTAAAATTGTTAGAAGGTCGCTCTGATGAACAACTAAAAAATTTAGTCACAGAAGTTACTAATGCAGTAGAGAAAACAACAGGCGCAAACAAAGAAGCTATACAAGTTGTAATAGAAGAAATGAAAACTTCTCATTATGGCGTTGCAGGAATTAGAAAATCAGATCAACAATAATTTACATACGAACATAAACATCAATATCTATTGCATCATATAGATATTGATGTTTTTTTACTTTTGCCAAATCTAACTATACATGAATGGTATGCTTAGAGAAACGTATCATGTGTAGGCATATAAAACTGTTTCAACTACATCACTTAAAGCAATTGGGTCATTTGCTGACACCCGAGGAAACAAATATGCAAAAGAGGCTATGGGCACGAATCATATTCCTAGGCAAACTGCACAATCAAAATCGCAACATTCAAATAAATAAGGACTAATCCATTGGCACACGGATTAGTCCTTATAGCGTGAAATTTGTATTCCATTCTCATTTAAATGAATTCACTAAACTCGTTATTCATTCAAAAAATTCTGTACTTCCTTTTTATTTTTGGCTTTATCGATTTCTAACGCACTACCATCCATTGGTGATTGGATATCTTGATAAGTGTTTTGTATAGGTAAAGTAATAGAATCTACCTTTTTATCACCACGTATTCCAAAATTCAAACCAGTTTGAATGAGTGCAGAATCAGGCATATTTGTATTTAAATAACCTCTCAAAATACCCGCAACTCGAGGTAATTTAGGTAGCGTATCCAAACTCGCTAATTCTTGTTTAAGTGATTGCATGACTTGTTGCTGACGTCTTACACGACCGAAATCGCCTTCTTCATCATGTCTAAATCTAGCATACCCTAATAATTCTTTACCATTTAATCGATGATGACCTTTCTTCAGTGACACACCTATATTTTTAGACATATCTTTTTCAACATCAATTGGAACACCATTAGGTTCCAATTCATCAATCATTTTTTCAAAACCAGTAAAATCAAGAATTGCATAATACTCAGGGTCTATACCTAAATTTTTCTTTAATGTTTGTCGCAATAGTTCAGGTCCACCGATAGAATAAGCAGAATTAATTTTATGTTGACCATTTCCCGGTATATCCGCATAAATATCTCGCATGACAGACATCATCTTCATTTTTTTATGAATATAATCATACTGTGCAATCATAATCGAGTCGGTTCTAGAAATACCACCTTGCTCTTTATCTGCACCTAAAACCATAATTGTGATTTTTCCATCATTTTTTTTAGCACCGTTAAATTTGTGTTGCTTGAGCGTTTTGCCCTGATCTTTTGCGTATTCAATACCTGATTTATAACCATGCACAGAATAGCCAACAATAATGGCTAAAATAATTACAATAATTAAAATTATAATTGGAAATTTTTTTAATTTTTTCTTTTTTGTCCTACGCATCGTCGGTTGTTCTTCTGTGTTTGTGCTTTCTTTACTTCTGTGTTTATGTTCATTCATATGTAATCAACCTTATATCTTCAAAATTGCACTGCTATGTACTATAATTAACATATATTAAAGTTATATAAAAACTGAATAAAAATCAAGTAATATCTTAATATATGGTACTAAGGTCTAATATGGAAAGGATGTTAAACATGAATATAAATAAAGCATACTTCGCTGGAGGTTGCTTTTGGTGTATGGTCAAGCCTTTCGACACATTTGAAGGGATTGAGAAAGTGACTTCTGGTTACATGGGAGGTCATAAAGATAATCCGTCGTATGAAGAAGTTAAGACGGGTGACACCGGGCATTATGAAACAGTTGAAATAGAGTATGATGTCGCTCTATTTTCATACAATAAATTATTAGAAATATTCTTTTCTGTAATAGATCCAACTGATGAAGGAGGACAATTCCAAGATAGAGGATCACAATATAAAACAGCAATTTTTTATACAAACGAAGACCAAAAAGCAGTAGCTGAAGATTATGTAGCACAATTAAAACAAACTATAGACAAAGAAAAAGCTATTGCTACAAAAATATTACCCGCTTCTACATTTTATGAGGCTGAAGCAGAACACCAAGATTTTTATAAGAAAAACCCTGAACGATATGCTCAAGAACAACAAGAACGTCAAAAATATAAGTAAACAAAAAAACCGGTGCTTTTGCATCCGGTTTTTTGTTTACTCGCACTTTAACATAAATTACTGCCGCTTCATTTCTAAAGGAATTTTATTCTTTTTCTCAACCTTTTTACCATTATATAAATCCATTATCGTTTTAACACTTTCTTCACCCATCAAATTAGGTTGTTGCGCCACTGTAGCAAATAGCTTACCTTTTTCAACAGATTTAATCGCATCTTCATTACCATCGAAACCAACGACTTTAATGTCTTTATTTCCTATCGCTTCTACAGCACCTAATGCCATTTCATCATTTTGAGCAAAAATAGCTTGTATTTCAGGATGAGCTTGAATAATATTTTGTGTCACATTTAGACCTTCTGTTCTATTAAACTTAGCACTTTGTTTGGAAACTACATCAAGTGATTGATCTGCGACGTTATGGAAACCTTTACCACGTTCACGTGTAGCACTGGCACCTGGGACACCTTCAAGTTCAGCTACTTTCGCATCTTTACCTAATTCATCAACAATGAGTTTCCCTCCCATCTCACCGCCTTTGATATTATCCGATGCTATAAATGAAGCAACATCCCCTTTAGCTACATCTCTATCTAATGTAATGACTGGTATTGCCTCATCATTTGCGATTTGAATACTACCTGATATCGCATCAGAATCTGTCGGGTTTACAATCAAGTAATCTACTTTTTGTTGAATTAAGTCATCAATATCATTAGCTTGTTTCGCTGCATCATCTTGAGCATCTGCAAACTTAACTTTGACGCCTTGTTTCTTCGCTTCTTTTTCAATACCATCTTTAATTTTCACAAAGAAAGGGTTATTTAATGTAGAAATACTCACACCAATAACAACATCAGATTTTTTCTTATCTACTTTACCATTGTCATTTTTTTCTATAGGTGATTCTAGTGAACAACCTGTTAAAAATAATAATATAGCTGTTACAGTTATAAAAAGCTTTTTCAATACCAACACCCCCTGTTATTTGTTTTTTCTATCTATAAGTACTGCAATGATAATCACGACACCTTTAACCACTTGTTGGTAAAATGAAGATACACCTAATAAATTTAAGCCATTGTTCAAAACACCAATAATTAACACACCAATCAACGTCCCAACTATACGTCCTTTACCACCTGTAAGCGAAGTACCGCCAAGAACTACTGCTGCAATAGCATCTAATTCATAGGACATCCCTGCAGTTGGTTGTGCCGAATTTAAACGTGAAGTTAAAATTGATCCTGCCATAGCTGACATTAAGCCGGCTAAACTATAAATCATTATTTTAATTTTATTGACCTTAATCCCTGAAATAAATGCCGCCTTTTCATTACCACCCATAGCATAAGTCTGTCTACCAAATACAGTTTTATGCAGTAGGATATATAATATGATAAATGTAATAAACATCGTGACAGCTGGTACTGGAATACCTAAAAAGTAGCCTCTACCAAATAATTGAAATGCATAACTACCATTTAAATTTGTAATAGGATTTCCATCTGTAATAACAAGTGTTAGCCCTCTAAATACGGTCATTGTAGCTAATGTCGCAATGAAAGGCGCCATTTTACCTATCGTGATGAGCAAGCCATTTATAGCACCCAATACCGCCCCAAATATGCAACCTATAAATAAAGCTACAATAGAATCCATACCAGAAACCATTAAAATCGCAACAAATGCACTAGATAAGGCAAGTGTCGATCCTACTGATAAATCAATACCTCCAGTTAATATTACGAAAGTCATGCCAAATGCAATTAAACCATTAATTGAAACCTGTCTTAATAAATTAAATAAATTAGAAGGCTCTAAAAAAGCACTATTTAATACACTGATAATAACAACTAATAATATTAAACCAATAAAAGGTATAATTTTTTCTAAATACGAATAAGAAAATGATAATTTAGACTGCTTCATTTAATTTACCTCCTGTAGCTAAAGTCATAATACGCGCTTCCGTGATAGCTGAATCTTCTAATATGCCTGCAATGGAACCTTCATGTACAACTGCGACTCTATCACTCATGCCTATAATTTCTGGTAATTCTGATGAAATCATAATAATAGACATACCTCGGTCCGTTAATTCATGCATCAATTGATATATTTCTCGTTTAGCACCTACATCGATGCCACGTGTTGGTTCATCTAATATTAATACATGTGGTGCAGTCGCAATCCATTTAGCCAAAACAACTTTTTGTTGATTACCACCAGATAAAGTGCCACATATATCTCCTATTTTGCCTTTAATATTTAAACGCTGAATCATCTGTTCTGAATATTGTTCCATAGCATGTTGTGTTAAAAATCCAGAGCTTGAAAAGCTTTTTAAAGCTGGTAAAGTAATATTTTCTAAAATTGAATCTTGTAAAACTAACCCTTCTTCTTTTCTATTTTCTGTAATAAAAGCTAAACCTTGTGAAATAGATTGATTAGGATTTTGAATTTGTAATTGTTGATTATTTAGTTTTATCGTTTTATTCCCTTTATCTAATCCAAAGAGTACTCTCATAATTTCTGAACGACCCGCACCCATCAAACCACTAAAGCCAAGTATTTCTCCTTTATGTAAATCAAAATGTATATCCTTTAAATGATGTTCATCTGAGTCTAAATTTTCAACAGTAAGCACAACATCTTCTTGATGATATTGTCTAACAGGGTATTGATTATCTAAATCTCTACCAATCATAGATTTTACTATTTCAGCATGTGTCGTATTTTGTATTTCCTTAGTTAAAATCGAACGACCATCTCTCATAACTGTAATACGATCTGAAATTGTAAAAATTTCTTCCATTCTATGAGAAATATATACAAAAGAAACGCCATCTTTTTTTAAATTTTTAATTTGTTCAAATAATGTATCTATTTCATTATTTGTTAAGGCTGCAGTAGGTTCGTCCATGATAATGATTTTTGATTTTTCCATTAATGCTTTACTGATTTCAAGCATCTGTTGCATACCAACGGATAAAGTGCCTGCCATACGATTTAAATCGATTTCAATATTTAGTTTTTTAAAAATGGCCAAAGCACGTTGTTTCATTTTTTTATTATCAACAATGCCAAAAAATTTTGTTTCTTCTTTTCCTAAAAACAAATTTTCAAGTACTGTAAGATTAGGCCAAATATTTAACTCTTGCTGAATAAACGACACACCATTTTGTTCAGCATCTATTGTATTTTTAAAGTGTATTGGCTGACCATTTTCTAAAACATTACCACTATCCGCATTATATACGCCAGTTAATATTTTCATAAGCGTACTCTTACCAGCTCCATTTTCACCCATTAACGCATGTACTTCTGCATCATTGATTTCAAAATCAACACCTCTTAAAACATCATTTTGACCAAATGACTTATATATTTGATTCATCGTTATCATATTTTTCACCCCTTAAAATAAAACACCACTAGATAAAATTACATTAGCGTAAGGTGTCGCTTCACCTGTTCTTATAATTGCTTTTGCTTCCTTACTATACATTTTTAAATTTTCATGAGATTCCGTGACCATATCAATATTTTCAGCTAATAATTTCACATATAACTCACTATTTTGTTTTATCATTTCATTTGCAATAGTAAGCTGTTCAATTGCCATATGTTCTTTAACTACATTAAATACTTCTTCAAATGATGGATGTCCAAAAGTTAATGCTAAATCTATTTTTTTAACACCATCTGGTACCGGCAGTCCACAATCAGCTATGATAATTGTATCTGTATGACCTAAATCACTAAGCACTTTAGAAATTTCGCTATTTAAAATACCAGTTTTATACATTTAAATCCCCTCTCGTTAAATCTTATTTTATGTAACCCGTTACACATTACTACTTAAATCTAATACTATTTCTGCGTTTAATTGATAACTTTAACCTATTATCTTGTTGTTCAATTATAGAATTTTTATTTAACTTTAATAAAATTGATACCGCTTGCTGCCCTAAAAAATATGCGGACTGATCAATAGTTGCAATTTGAGGAAACGTCATTGCAGAAAAAGGTATATTATCATAGCCCACAATTTGAATATCCTCGGGAACTTTCAATTGAAATTGTTGAACAAGGCCCATCGTTTCAATTGCCAGTACATCATTGCTGCATATAATACTATCAATCTGAAAATCTTTAATTAATGAAATAAATGCACTTTTATTATTTAATGTTTCTGCTGAGCAATCATAATAGCTCACATTATAGTTATTCAATTCTTGTTTAATACCATCTGTCCTTAATTTAAATGCCCGTATATTCAAATCTAAATGGAGGATCAAAATATTTTTTGGTTTACCTTCTAACACAAGTCGAGCTTGTAATTGTCCGCCTTCAAAATGATTCATAGAAATACCATTACCTTCATTTTCAACACGATCTACAAATACATAATGAATACCTTGTGACACTAATAGCTTTTCAATTTGATCATCAGCAAATGCTGTTGCAATAACTCCTACACAATTATAAGCATTGAAAGTGAATAAATACTCTTTCGCCTTATCAACATCGTTGTCACTATTTCCAATTAAAACTTGAAAACCGTGCGCAAGCGCTATATCTTCAACACCTCTTGCTATAAGTGTAAAAAAAGGATTACTGATATCTGGTAATAATAAGCCAATCATTTTTGACTTACGTTTATATAATGTACGTGCTGCTTCATTAGGTTGATAGTTAAGCTCATGAATCGCACGTTCAATTTGTATTTTTGTTTGAGCTTTGACATATCCATTATTATTTATCACTCTAGATACCGTTGCTACTGAACAACCAGCTAACTTAGCTACTTCTTTAATTGTTACTATAAAAATCACCTCTATTTTTGTAACCGTTTTCATATTATCATAATCATTTACATTTTGATAGTTTATTTGAAAATTTAATTATTGTAATATTTAATATTCTATATTTTTTTAATTTATTTATATAAAAAGAAAACGATAATTTATAGTAATCAAATCAGCAGTATAAATAATTTTTTATTTTATGATCAAAAAATTAGCGTTAACTTTTCTATTAAATAATTATATAAGCAGTTGAAATCAGTTATATTAAATTCGTACTTATACAAATTTTTATTTAGCGCTTACCTCATTATGTTTTTAAAATATATTTCTGTCATATCGTAAAATTCAAATAAAAAAGACTCATCCAGTAGTTCGGATAAGCCCTTTATGCTGATAATAAAATTTTTATTTTCTCACATTATAAATTTATTTTATAGTAGACACTTGATCTATATTCTCTATTGCTTTCACCTTTTTATTTGAATCAAAATATACTTTAACAGAGAAATAATTGGATGGATTATCATCGTATATCATCGTACCATTGTGATTATTGTGTACTCTATAACCATGTACTTGCGAAAATGATTCAATAGTAACATTATCAGGTACAACAAAAATTCGTTGAACTTTATTATTTTTGAATAAAAAAGCCATGTCACCATATTTATGTGCTTTCATATTAGCAATTTGTATTGTTTTTTCACTATCACCAAAGTATGTTTCAACTTTGTGTTTGTCCATGCCTTTAGAAATGTGCATATAATGATTTCTTACATCACTATTCATAAAATTTTCACTGAATTGTTGTGACAAAACATTGATCTTAGGCAATTTATACTTGGTCTTTTTCTCCTGTTTAAATTTTTCGTTTTGAGCAGATTGATTTGAACCTTTGTAATTTGTATGTATGTTATCATATAACGATTTAATTGAGAGTGTTAACGCAACTAAAAGCATCACGATTACCAAACTAATTATAACTTTTTTCATTTCCCCACCCCATTGTTCACTCTGCAAACATTAATATTTACATATTACTACATTATATTGAAATTTTAAATGTATATTAATAATATAACAAATGAAAATAATTCAAAAAGCTAATTTTACTACGGTAAAAAAATACAATTATATTTCAAAAAGAAACCAACTATATAAAATGTCAATTTTTATTCAAATAAGATGATATCATGATGTTGAAAGCGTTTTCTAATGATGATATATTATAAATACACCTTGAACAAAGGGGTAACTAGAAATTCATAAATATAGTTAGAGTCAAAATGATATTTAGAAAGTATATCGTTAGTTTATTAAAAAGTAGTTAATAACTTCTCCGGCGTTAACTACAAAAACCATTAAAAACTATAACTCCAAAAAACAACCAACAATCATTAACGGGATTGTTGGTTGTTTTGTTTTATTATTTTTTTCTAACTACACGCATGACTTTTGTCATACTTACCCACAATGAGTTATCTTTACGATACACTAAGAACCTTGGCTGCCAATTGGGATTAAACTTTTCTTTATAACGTCTTAATCCTTGAAATCTATATAATCCATTGAAATGCTCAAATACTCTACCTGCAAGTCTTTCTCTATAGAAAGAAAAAGGTACTTTACCCACATTAGACAGTGTAGCCATGCCCATATTAAAGTATTGATACTCATTTGCCTTAGCCCATAATAGCATATGAAGATATAAACTATCCATCAGAGGTAAGGAGGTATCTGATTTCCAACGTATTAAATCAATAGACACAGTTGAATTATCATTAACAGGCATAAATGTACAAAAACCAATTATAGCATTCTCTTTATCTTTAATAACTCCGATCGGCGCCTTCGATATATAATGTTCACTAAAATGTCCTACTGAAAATTGCATTTCTGTAGAGCCTGATAACCAATCATCGCTTATTTGTTTTAATTCATCAAAAATGTTTTTTGAAAAAGGAGGTTCTAATATCTCAAAAGTACACCCCAAATCATCTAACTTATTTAAAGTAGCACGTAAACCACGCTTCTTTTTACCTGAAGTAGTGAAAGTTGATAAATCAATAATGGCTTCTTCGCCTAATTTAAAAAACTGATTTCCAAAATCATGATAAATTGACATATATTTATCAGAGACTTGATAGAAAATAATGTCGTAACCTAAATATTGAGCTTCATTATAAAATCTTTCGAGCAACTCATGGAACGAAGCGCTATTTCCAATGGGGTCACCTAAAACAATATAGGCATTCCCCTTATAACGATACATCACAAATGCGTCTTGTTGTTCATTAAAGAAAAACTTCTTATCACCACTGTATATGAGATGACTTAAATAATTTCCACCAAATTTCTGAATAATCGTTTCACATTGTTCTAGTTTTTGACCGCTGCCTGCAGATTTGAATCTTGCTTCAAACCACCACACAACAACACTAACTATAATTGCTACTGTAATAATCGTGAACCAAAAATAATATCTCAAAAGAGACGTATCTACTTCTATATGATAAATATCTAAAGTGTAAAATGTATTTTTTATAAACACATGATTAATGAATAACACAAGAGTCCCAATAATTACACTAGACAATAGTTTCGTATATCTAAACGGACGCTTTATGACACGTGCACTTCTATAAAATACAACGAGCATTACAAACATAGTAATTAACCAACCTAAAAGTACCAAAGAAGGATAGGTATAAACAGTGACACTAAATATGATAATGATTGAACAAATTGCAAACAAAAGTGCTCTCTTAGATAAATGATATACACCTATCACATTTAACAATAGTAATAGGCATGCACATGTATGAATAGAAGCGATAATATAATAAAACGCATGGTTATTACTATATAACCCATCATAAATTATTGTAATGTTATTAAAGAAAAATAAAGCACTCGTAAATAAAAGTAACAATGCAATGGAAAATGCTGGTATCCTAGTTAAGATATCTTTTTGATAAGATGCTAAAAGTGATGACATATCTTTCACAGGTATCATAATTTTAGAATCATCCAAATAACGTTTCGCCGTATTTCTAAATTCAAATGTTGAGAGAATAAGGGCAATTAAGACAGGAAATAAGTAATAAGCAAATCTGTATAGCAATAAAGCTAAAATAATTTTTTCTTCTGGAATATTTAAACTTTTCAATCCTAGTAATAGTACCAAATCAAATGTACCAAATCCTCCAGGAATAAAACTGATTAACCCTGATAATGCACCAATGATAAATATTCCCATAAATACAGAAAAATGCACCTGTATACCAACAATTAATAATGCCATATATAATACTGCAGCAGCAATCATCCATTCAATACTAGAAACAATGGTGCAATAAATTCCAGTCAATTTACTTTCTTTATTTACTGGTTTCCAAATTGTAATAAAAATAAAAATAGGCAAAAACAACGCAACAACATACATTAACCATCTAACCCAAGGGAACGGACTAAATACATGTCTAACATCAAACACATGAAATACTACTAAAATAGAAAGCATACTTAAACCCGTCAACATGGAGATTAAAACAATAGAAATAGTATGCAGTAATGCTTTTTTATCTTCTGTAGTATCTTTATATAATAAAAATCTTACACTCGCTCCTATGAATCCTCCAAAGCCCAATACTGCGTTCAAAGCATTTACAATATATCCTATACGTACAGTTTTAACTAAAGATATCTTCAAGTGTAATGCTTTAGCTAAAATCACATCATACATTGATAATACCAGTATAGCTAGACCACCACTCAAAAAAAGCACAACCAACCATACACTATTAATATCTTTTATAGAATGAATCGTTTCTTTTAAATTTATATTTGCTAGTTCTTTATATAAAGTAAAAACAACAAATATAAATAATGAAAGTGCAAATAAAACTTTCATTATCGTTAATATTTTATTTACTAGCTTCTTTGACATGTGTTCACATCACTTTTCTATATTCATATAACATTTAAAATATAGCACAATTTTTATTTTTTATAAATAATTTTTATACGAGTTAAATATTACAATATTGTTAGACCACACACTCAGTTACAAAAAATATACACATACTTTCATTTTATATGCACAACAATAAAAAGTATCTTAATATATCAAATCACTTAACAACATGTCATTCCACTTCGGTTATGATAAGAGGCTGAGACAATTGATTTGTCCCAGCCTCTTTCGTACATTATTTATAATTTAACTTTTACGAATTTCTTCATCAGAAGTAATTTCATATTCTCCTGCATCATCACCATAATATTTGTTATAACGACGTTTGTACATTGTATATAAATGTGAAACTAGTACTTTCAATATTGCATAAGCAGGAATACCTAAAATGACACCGACAACACCTAATAAATTACCTGCACTTAATAAGATGAATATAATTATAAGTGGATGAATTTTCAATGTTTTACCCATGATATTTGGAGAAATAAAATGCCCTTCAATAAATTGGACAGCCGTCCAAACTATCACTAACTTCAACAACATAATTGGTGAAGTAATTAAAGCAATAATAATTGCTGGTGATATCGCAATCGTTGGACCAATATATGGAACAACACTAGTAACTGCAGCTATTGAAGCTAAAATTAAACTGTAGTCTAAACCGATGATACTATATCCGATAAATAATAATATACCAATACAAAACGATACAATAATTTGTCCTTGGATATAAGAACCAACTTGTAGACTCATTTTATCTAACAAATCATGAAAGTCTTTTCTAAATTTAGGGGGCATTAAGTTTGTTGAAAACTCTTTGAAGCGGTGCCCATCTTTTAACATAAAGAATAAAACAAATGGTGTTGTAGCAATTACCACACCAACATTCACTAATGCTTCAGCAAAATTTTTAACTTTAGAACCAAAACCATTAAAGTAATCAGACACCATTGAAGGTAATTTTTTCGCCAATGAATCTAATTGATCTTGAATTTGACCATAAAAATTAGAAATTAAAGAGTATTTCGTTACACTATCTATAAATTTATTAACCTTATCTACATAGTACGGGAAGTTATTTCCAAAACTTTTAAACTGAGCACCAATTACAGGTATTAATAAATTAATTGCTAGCGCAATAACACCAATAATGACTAAGAATAATATGATTACACCCCAAAGTCTTGAAATATTATACCGTTCCATCAAATTAACTAATGGGTTAAATAGATAATATAATATAATCGATACAATAATCGGTGCTACAATTGTATTAAAAACAATTATAAATGGTTTAAAAATATAAGAAACTTGATCAAATATAAAAATAGCACAGCCAATAAATATTAATATGAGCAAAGCAAAAACTAAATCTTTGCCACCTAAAAATTTCATAAAACGTGTTTCAGGGAAACTTAGTTTTAATCTATTTTTCTTAGATGTCGTTTCTTGTTTTAAATTATCTTCATTTGACATAACATCACCAAACCTTATTTTTCAAAATATATTGTTTATTTAGCGCATAGCAAAAAATAATGCACCTTTGTAATACAATACATAACGTTCAATATTTAAAATAACTAATGTTAATCATAACACAATGACCATTTACCAAACATATATTTTGCCATGTTTTATTAAAAATTAACTAAACATCCATAATAATAGCAACGAACAATATGTATTAATACGATATAAGTATATTATACTAAAATATAAAAATGTATATTAAAAAGCAGTAATATAAAATCAAATGTTTATCATCCATTTTATATTACTGCTTATATATGAATTATTATTAAAGAAACTATGATAATGATGTTGAAGAAAATTCAAATCTTTGCATTAATGCTTAAATACAATTATTTCTTCTTCATTCCCCAACTCTCAATACCAAACAAGTTAATTTCTAACTCTTCAGGTTTAAATACAGGTTTTTTGCCAGCTTTACGTTGACGTTGGTAATCATTCATAACTGCAAAAGCAATGTTAGATAAACCAATAATAGCAACTAAGTTAACGATGGCCATTAGACCCATAAACACATCTGCTGTACTCCATACCGTTTCAGTTTTCACAACAGCACCGACGAAGACAAGTACAACAACTAAACATCTGAAAATAAATAATACTGTTTTATTTTCCCATAAAAATTCCATGTTCGATTGACCATAGTAGTAATTACCAATAACCGAAGAAAATGCAAATAAAGTGATAGCAATCGTTAAGAAAATACCGCCTGCACTACCTAAGTGTTCATTTAAAGCTGATTGTGTAACTGCAACGCCTTGTGCTGCATTCTCTCCAAATTCTAATCCTGTATATAATAAAATCATGATCGCCGTTGCTGTACATACTAGCATCGTATCAAAAAATACGCCCAATGATTGGATTAAACCTTGTTTAACTGGATGTGGCGCTGCAGCAGTAGCAGCAGCATTTGGCGCAGAACCCATACCAGCTTCGTTTGAGAACAAGCCACGTTTTATACCTTGCAGAACGGCTGCTCCAATCGCGCCTCCCGTTGCTTGTTCAAATCCAAATGCATTTTTAATTATAGTTGCAATCATCGGTATGATTTGATCATAGTTAAATATTAATATTACAGCAACTAATCCTATATATATAATTGCCATCACAGGTACAATAATCGAAGATAATGTTGCAATACTTCTTACCCCACCAAATATAATAATAGCAGTAATAATAGCTAAGATTACACCCGTTATAATAGGACTTACATTATATTGCGTTTTTAATGATTCAGCTATTGTGTTTGATTGTACTGTATTAAAAACAAATGCAAATGTCACTGTGATTAGCACCGCAAACACAATGCCTAACCATTTTTGATTGAGTCCCTTAGTTATGTAATAAGCTGGTCCTCCACGATAACCACCTTCTTCATCAGGTACCTTGTACACTTGCGCAAGTGTTGCTTCAATAAATGCACTGGCTGCTCCGATAAAAGCAATAATCCACATCCAGAATACTGCACCAGGACCGCCTAATACAATTGCTGTCGCAACACCGGCTATATTACCTGTGCCAACACGAGAACCTGCACTAATCGCGAATGCTTGGAATGGTGAAATACCTTTTTTCCCATTTTCTAACGTTTCAGGTTTTTCTCCAATTGCTCGAAACATTTCCGGTATCCATCTTAATTGTACGAACTTAGATCCAATAGTAAAAAATATACCTGCTGTGATTAATAGTCCAATTAAGTATTGTGACCAGATTAAATCATTCCCGACTTGAACAAATGCTTTGAACCAATCCGGAATCAAACTATCAAAATTGCTCAATTTAATCCCTCTCATCTATACAATTTAATTTTCATAGTAAAATCAAGAGATTTATAGTCGCTTTCATGTTTATAAACAAAATTCAATGCTTATGTAGACATGAAAATGAATGAATCAGTTCAGTATAAAACATTACGCCTTGCACTAAACTTTTTCACATTGCTATAAATCTCTTGCTTCATTTTGTTACACCTTATAGGTATTTTATCATTATATTGTTGTATTTACTAACAAAATTTTAAAATTAAAGTTATTTAACAATCATACTAACAACGTCGCCAAACTCTTTAACATCTACTACAAAGCTGCCATTAGTATATTGTTCTGATAGATGAATATCTTTAATATTGCCACTTTCTTCATGTTGTTTTGAATATATTGTATAAGTCATATGATCTGGCTGCACAACATTAGCAGCTACGATGCGATGTGGTGATTTTTTAAGCTCTTTTAATAAAGTAATACCACGTTGTGCACGTTTGGCATTTTGTAAAATATTGAATCCTATGCGTTTTAATGAACCTCGTTGTGTTGCCATCAAGATCGTATTTTTTTCATTAACGATTTGGGTTAAGACAACAAAGTCTTCACTTTTAAGATTAATCGATTTAACACCAGCGGCTCTAAGTCCTGTATCTGATAACTCTTCACTACTGTAAGTTAATGACATACCTTTGTGTGTTAGCACGGTAATCGCTTGAGGTTCATCTAATCTCATTACATTTATCACTTCATCATTATCTTTTAGTTTCATAGAAACAAGTGGTTTGTTATATCTTGATGTTTTAAACATAGAGACATTGCTTTTCTTAATCATGCCATTGCGCGTAGCTAAAATATAAAATGCGTCTGGTCTAAAATCATTTTCACAGTAAACATCGATAACATGCTCGCCTTCATCAATGGGTACAATCTGTGATACATGCTGTCCTAAATCTTTCCACTTAATCTCTGAAAGTTTATGAACTGGAATATAAAGATGTCTGCCTTTATTCGTAAATACTAATGCTGTGTCTAATGTATTGACTTCTTGGTATTTGAGCATTGCATCGCCATCTTTCACACCTAGCTCCTCTACACCACTTGCATTAAAGCTACGTAACGATGTTCGTTTAATGTAACCATGTTTCGTAATACTCATAATCACATTTTCACTTGGCACCATAACTTCTTTATCAATCTTAATTTCACTGATTTCAGCTTCTATAGAAGATAAACGTTGTTGTTTATATTTATTTTTAATTTCGCTCAATTCTTCCTTGATAACATTTAACAAAGCATCATGATTATCTAATATATTTTTTAAATGTGCAATTTTAGCTTTTAATTCATCATGTTCTTCTTGTAGTTGTACAATATCTGTATTTGTCAGACGATATAACTGCAACGTAACTATCGCCTCAGCTTGTGCTTCTGTAAAATCAAACTCAGAAACTAAATTATCTTTAGCATCTTTTTTATTTTTTGAATTTCTAATGAGCTTAATAACTTCATCTAAAATTGACAAAGCCTTCATGAGACCTTCTACAATATGCATTCTACTCTCTGCATTATCCAATTCAAAACGTGTACGCTTTGTAACTACATCAATTTGATGATTGAGATAACTGTCTATAAATTGACGAATACCCATAAGAAGCGGTCGACCATCACTTATTGCTACCATATTAAAATTATATGCCACTTGTAAGTCTGTATTTTTATATAAATAATTAGCAACCGCTTCGCTATTAACATCTTTCTTTAATTCGATGGCAATACGTAACCCTGTACGGTCAGTTTCATCACGTACTTCTACAATACCATCTACTTTTTTATCTGCTCGCAGTTCATCCATCTTTTTAACAAGTGCACTTTTATTAACTTCATAAGGTAATTCAGTAACGATGAGTTCTTTTCTACCATTTCTTAATTCTTCAACATCAACTTTAGAGCGCACAACAATTTTACCTTTTCCGGTTTCATACGCTTTCTTAATACCGTCTATTCCTTGAATAATACCACCAGTAGGAAAATCGGGACCTTTGATATACTTCATCAACTGGCTTACTGTGATATTTGGGTTATCTATATACTTCAATGTTGCTTGAATAACTTCAGCGAGATTATGCGGTGGTATATCCGTAGCATAACCTGAAGATATGCCTGTACTTCCATTAATTAACAAATGTGGCAGTCTAGCTGGTAAAACCATAGGTTCCATTGTCGTATCATCGTAGTTAGGCATAAATGGCACTGTTTCTTTATTAATATCTCTTAATAGCTCTTCTGAAATTCTGCTTAATTTCGCTTCTGTATAACGCATAGCTGCTGCTGGATCGTTATCGATACTACCATTATTACCTTGCATTTCTATCAAAACATGTCGCAATTTCCAGTCCTGACTTAATCGAACCATCGCATCATATACAGATAAATCACCATGCGGATGATATTGTCCGATGACATCACCGACTGTTTTTGCACTTTTACGGAAATTTTTATCAAATGTATTACCACTAGCATACATAGCGTATAAAATACGTCTTTGAACAGGTTTAAGCCCATCACGAACATCTGGTAATGCACGCTCTTGAATGATGTATTTACTATATCTACCAAATCGGTCGCCAATAACATCTTCCAGCGACAAATCTTGAATTATTTCACTCAATTCATTTCCTCCTCATCAGAATAATCCTGTTCTAGTATTTGAATTTCATTGTTATCCAGAATACTTTGATCTTCTTGAAGACCAAATTCAACGTGGTTTTCAATCCACTCACGTCTAGGAGCTACTTTGTCTCCCATTAAAGTTGTTACGCGTTTCGATGAACGTAACTCATCATCAACTTGTACTCGAATCAACGTTCTTGTATCTGGGTTCATCGTTGTTTCCCATAATTGATCAGCGTTCATTTCACCTAGACCTTTATAGCGCTGTAAACTAAATCCTTTACCTAATTTTTTTTGTAATTTTTCTAATTCTTCATCTGTCCATGCATATTCTATTTTCTTAGAAGCACCTTTACCTTTTTCCAGTTTGTATAATGGCGGTAAGGCTATAAATACTCTTCCTGCTTCTACTAAAGGTTTCATATATTTAAAGAAAAATGTTAGTAAAAGCACTTGAATGTGCGCACCATCAGTATCAGCATCTGTCATTATAATGACGCGGTTATAATTGCTATCTTCTAATTTAAATTCATTACCTACACCTGCACCTATTGTGTGGATAATCGTGTTAATCTCTTCATTTTTAAAAATATCTTCTAAACGTGCTTTTTCAGTGTTTATAACTTTACCTCTTAATGGTAAAATCGCTTGATATTTGCGGTCACGTCCCAATTTTGCAGAACCGCCAGCTGAATCACCCTCAACTAAATACAGTTCTTTTTTCTCTGTATTCTTACTTTGTGCAGGTGTTAGTTTTCCTGATAACAACGTATCTTTTCGTTTATTTTTCTTACCAGATCGCGCATCTTCTCTTGCTTTACGTGCTGCCTCTCTTGCTTGCTGGGCTTTTAATGCTTTTTTAACGAGTGCTTTTGACAATTGTCCTTTTTCTTCTAAATAATAAGGTAATTTTTCAGATACAACAGAATCTACTGCACTTCTCGCTTCAGGCGTGCCTAACTTAGACTTAGTTTGTCCTTCAAATTGTAATAATTCTTCTGGAATACGAATAGAAATAATCGCTGTCAAACCTTCACGTATATCATTACCATCTAGATTCTTATCTTTTTCTTTCAATTCATTAATACGTCTAGCATAGTCATTAAATACTCTCGTCATGGCTGTTTTAAAGCCAACTTCATGCGTACCGCCATCTTTAGTACGTACATTATTGACAAAACTTAAGATACTCTCCGAATATTGATCATTATATTGAAATGCGACCTCTACTTCTATTCCATTAGCAGTTCCAACAAAATTTGCTACATCATGTAACACTTCTTTACCTTCATTTACATAACTTACAAATTCTTTAATGCCATCTTCATAATGGAATACATCTTCTCTTTCTTTACCAGATCTTAAATCCTTAAGCGTAATTCTAAGATTTTTAAGCAAAAATGCTGATTCTTGTAAACGTTCGCTTAGCACGTCATAGTTAAAAGAGGTTGCTGATTTGAAAATTTCAGCATCTGGTTTAAAGGTAACTTTAGTACCTGTTTTTTTAGTTTTCCCTAGTTTTTCTAAGCCTGTAGCTGGTATACCACCTTGACTGAATCGTTGTTTATAAATAGCACCATCTCTGTAAATTTCTACTTCTAACCATTCACTTAATGCGTTTACGACTGATGCACCTACACCATGTAAACCTCCTGAAGTTTTATATCCACCTTGTCCAAATTTACCGCCTGCATGAAGTACTGTAAATATTACTTGAACAGTTGGTTTGCCCGATGTATGAATACCAGTCGGCATCCCACGTCCATCATCTTCTATAGTAATACTTTCATCTTTATTTATTGTAACTGCTATTTCATTACCAAAGCCGTTTAATACTTCATCGACGGAATTATCGACAACTTCATACACTAAATGATGTAATCCTCTTTTATCGGTAGAACCAATATACATACCAGGTCTTTTTCTAACGGCTTCTAGCCCTTCCAAAACCTGAATGGAATCATCCGAATAATTATTTTGTTTGTTCATTGCCAATCGTTTCGCCCTCCTACAAACGTACGTTCGTTTTTAAAACTATACATTAGTTATTCTTATATAAATCTTGATAAATTGCAAGTATCAAATTATATTTGAACCGTGTTTTACTACAGTTATAAATTTTTGTTCGTCTAACCGTGGTCATATGTGGTAAAATAATTTTAATGTCATTAAAGGATGTGGATTATGTATGGTGATGATAATAATCATGTTAATTTTAAGTTATCTCATTGGTGCTTTCCCAAGTGGCTATGTAATAGGTAAATTATTTTTCAAAAAAGATATTAGACAATTTGGTAGTGGGAATACAGGAGCAACAAATAGTTTTAGAGTGTTAGGTAAACCTGCAGGATTCCTAGTTACATTTTTAGATATATTTAAAGGATTTATTGTTGTATTCTTACCACTTTGGTTACCAGTACATGCAGATGGTGCTATTAGTACATTTTTCACAAATGGACTCATCGTAGGCGCATTTGCAATTCTAGGTCATGTGTATCCAATTTACCTTGGATTTAAAGGTGGAAAAGCAGTTGCCACAAGTGCAGGTGTGATACTTGGAATCAATCCTCTACTATTACTCATTTTAGCAGCGATTTTCTTTGGCATACTTTATTTAACAAAGTATGTATCACTTTCGAGTATCATAGCATCAATCTGTTGTGTTATCGGTGCGCTGTTAATTCGTGATTATATCTTATTAGTCGTGAGTTTCGGTGTAGGCGTCTTATTAATATTTAGACATCGAACAAATATCGTGAGGATTTTTAAAGGCGAAGAGCCAAAAATTAAATGGATGTAACTATTACAAAAGTCATTAGCAATCAATAAAAAAAATAGCAAACATTGCTCAGTCTGAGATATTCTTATGTCTCAACTATTGAAAAGTAGAAACGAATATTTAGCTAATAGAAAACGACAACACAAAAACTTGTTTATTAGCCAGTTTCCCAACATAGTGAAACAGAAATCTTTAACATAGACTTCTGTTTCACTATTTTTTTATTCACTAAAATAACAATATACACTTCAGAATATTATAATAGTCTTAATTATGTCACACTAATTCACAACATTTTTAAAAATTCTTTGCCCTCACCCTAAAACATATTGAACAATTTGAATTTAAAGAAAATAATACTTAATTATGTTATACTACTTTTATTGTTACTCAAATTTGGGTAATAGATATAGTACTAATTTAAAAATTAGTAACCAATGGTCACAAGTTTTAAACTTGTGAAATGAGAGGGGACTTTTATTATGGATATAAAACTTTCAGATAACGCTGTATCTTGGTTTAAAGATGAACTTGATTTACCTGAAGATAACAAAGTCTTACAATTTTTCGTTCGCTATGGTGGAGAATTCCAATTAAAACAAGGATTTAGCCCTGCATTCAGTGTTGATCAAAAAGATGATGTAGAAATTGGTTACGAAAATCATTTTGACGGCTTAGATGTAGTAATTGCAGAAAAAGACTTATGGTATTTTGAAGACCATGATTTATTCATAGACGTCAATGATAGTGTCGATGAAATTTCATATTCTGCTAAATAATAATAGAACTCAATTCACATAACACAATTGATCATTCATATATAAATATATACTTAAAAAGAGCCTGGTTCCATTCCAGGCTCTTTTTATTTATCATTTTGATAATCTTGTGTACATTTCAAAAACACATTGCAAATCAATCATTGTATATAAATACATACGCATACACTTAATTATGCATTTATACATTTAACTACAACTATATTAAAGTATGCCATTTTTCACTTCAAATGTTTCTCCTGCTTGATTTCTTTTATCTACATCGGCATACATTGCATGCCATTCAGGAAAATATCTATCCAATCTAATAGGCTTAAAGTTATCCTTTCTAATACAAGTCAAAACAGTTGAACCAGTAGTCGCTAAATCACCTACTTCGTTATATACTTCATAACGATAAATTGATCTTAAACGCGTATATTTTTCAACCCATGTCTTAATTTTCACAGTTTCAGGATACTGTATTGTTTTTATATACTTAATATCTAAATCTGTAACCGGTGAAATAATACCAGATTCTTCCATAGCTTTATAGCTAAAACCTAATTTTGATATATAATCTGTACGTGCAACCTCAAACCATGTTGGATAATTACCGTGATAAATCACACCCATTTGATCTGTTTCTGCATAACGTGAAGGAATTTCTGTAATACTATAAATCATTATAAACGTCCTCTTTTCAATTGTTCGTAGTACTTATATATAAATATTAACATAAAAAAGAATGCAAGGCAGAAATCACATTTTAAAATTCGTTGATTATAGACTCACCGAGCTAAAGATAAAACGCTAACGTTTAAAAAATCTATTCAACGTTCGCAAATTAAAATAAAGGCTGAGACACAAAATATTGTCTCAGCCTTAACTATATTCATAATGAACAGTTAATTTGTTAATTTGCTAATTTATTTCTTAATACTAATTGTAAAATACCGCCATTACGATAGTAATCAATTTCTACATGTGAGTCGAAACGTGCAACTGCTTCGAAGTCAATAACTTCTCCATTCTCTTTTTCAGCAGTTACTTTTACTAAATCATGTGGTTTTACACTTTCATCGATATCTACTGAAATCGTTTCTGTACCATCTAAGCCTAAACTATCAGCAGATTCGCCATCTTTAAACTGTAAAGGTAACACACCCATCATAACTAAGTTAGAACGGTGAATACGTTCATAACTCTGAGCGATTACAGTTTTAACACCTAGTAAATTTGTACCTTTAGCTGCCCAGTCACGAGAAGAGCCCATTCCGTAATCATTACCAGCTAATACTACTAAACCAGTGCCATCTTCTTTATATTTCATCGCTGCATCATATATAGGCATTTGTTCACCAGTAGGCCAATAAGTTGTGAAACCACCTTCTGTACCTGGCGCTAATTGGTTTTTAATACGAATATTAGCAAAAGTACCACGAACCATTACCTCATGGTTACCACGACGAGAACCATAAGAGTTAAATTGACGAATAGGTACGTCATGATCTAATAAATATTTACCTGCTGGTGTATCTTTACCGATAGCACCTGCTGGAGAAATATGGTCAGTCGTAACTGAATCTCCAAATTTACCCATAATACGTAAATTATTTAATGATTTAATATCATCAGGTTCTTTAGATAAGTTTTGGAAGAATGATGGATTTTGAATATAAGTTGACTCTGGATCGAAATCATATAACGGTTGGTCTGTTACATCGATTTCATTCCACATTTCATTATTATTATAAACAGTTTCATATTCTTCTTTAAACAATTCAGGAGTAACAACACTGTCTACAGTATCTGCGACTTCTTTAATTGTTGGCCAAATATCTTTCAAGTAGATATCTTCTCCATTTTTACCTTTACCTAAAGGTTCATTTTGTAAATCAATATCGACTGTACCTGCAAGTGCGTATGCAACTACTAATTGAGGTGATGCTAAATAGTTCGCTTTTACTAATGGATGAATACGTCCTTCAAAGTTACGGTTACCTGATAAAACAGAAGTCACAAGTAAATCTTCTTCAGCAATCGCTTTTTCGATTTCTTCTAATAATGGGCCTGAGTTACCGATACATGTCGTACAACCATAACCTACTAAATTAAATCCTAAGTCATCTAAATATTCTTGCAGACCAGAATCTCTTAAATAACCAGTAACAACTTTAGAACCTGGCGCTAACGATGTTTTAACATATTCAGGTACTTTCAAGCCTTTTTCTACTGCATTCTTAGCTACCAAACCGGCACCTAACATAACATATGGATTTGATGTATTTGTACAAGATGTAATTGCTGCAATAGCAAGGTCACCTGTAGTCATTTGTGTTTTAGAACCATCTTTAAATTCAATTGTTGCTGTTTTATCAAATTCACTCTCATCGAAACCATGACCTTGGTTACCAGCTGGTGCAGTAACAGATTTTTCAAATTCTTCTTTCATATCACTTAAGAAGATTAAATCTTGTGGACGTTTCGGACCTGAAAGTGAAGCTTCAACTGTAGCTAAGTCTAATTCAACAACGTCTGTATAATCTGGTTCATCTTTATCAGCAGTAAAGAACATATTGTTTTCTTCTAAATATGTTTTAACTAATTCAATTTGTTCGTCTGAACGACCAGTTAAACGTAAATATTTTAAAGATTCTTCATCTACAGGGAAGAAGCCACAAGTTGCGCCATATTCAGGCGCCATATTTGCAATTGTAGCTCTATCTGCTAATGGTAGATGTTCTACACCTGGACCAAAGAACTCAACAAATTTACCAACAACGCCTTTTTTACGTAATTCTTGTGTTACACGTAATGCTAAATCAGTTGCAGTAGCACCTTGAGGTAACGCATTGGATAATCTAACACCAATCACTTCAGGAATTGGGAAGTATGAAGGTTGACCAAGCATACCAGCTTCGGCTTCAATACCACCTACACCCCAACCTAATACACCTAGACCATTAATCATAGTTGTATGTGAGTCAGTACCTACTAAAGTATCTGGAAAAGCAACTGTTTCTCCGTCTACTTCACGTGCGTGAACAACGTTTGCTAAGTACTCTAAGTTAACTTGGTGTACAATACCAGTTGCTGGTGGAACTGCACTATAGTTATCAAATGCTTTAGTAGCCCAATTTAAGAATTGATAACGTTCATAGTTTCTTTCAAATTCTAATTTCATATTTCTTTCTAGTGCGTCTGGATTCGCATAGCTATCTACTTGAACTGAGTGATCGATAACTAAATCTACTGGCACTTCAGGGTTGATTTTGTTTAAGTCTCCCCCAACATCATTCATAGCTTTACGTAATGACGCTAGGTCAACAACTGCAGGTACACCAGTGAAATCTTGTAAAATAACACGAGATGGTTTGAAAGGTACTTCACCTTCTGTACCTTTATTGAATTCTGACAATGCTTTGATGTGCTCTTCAGAAATAACAAATCCATCTTCTTGTCTCAATTCAGATTCTAGTAAAACTCTAATCGAATATGGTAATTTGGATATCTTTGTTAAACCTTGTTCTTCTAAAGTTTTTAAATCATAGTATGTGTATGATTTCCCATTTAGCTCGAATGACTTTTTCGCTTGCTCTTTTAAATTAGAAGCCATATAAATCCCCCTTGAAAATTTTAGTAATTATATGCCGTTAATTAAATTGTATAATTATATGTAACTTAAAACAACTACCTACCATTATAAACCTCTATAATTTAGATTTGAATTTACAATCAGTATGTATAAGCAAAACTTATCGCGAGTGTATCGTGTAATAAGTTATTATTATTAATTGAGAATCATTATCATTAATTTAGAGCAATTAGTATCTAAACAAAAAACTGAGAGCCTATGTTGGCCCTCAGTTTTTAAGACTATTTTTCAGATTTTTCAGCGTCTCTTAACGGCGCTCTTCTATTAATTATATCATCTTCAAAATCTTCTTGTTGATATTGTACATAATCTTGTAATCTGTGTTTGTTAGGCGTTAAAGTTAAGCCTAAGAATTTACGTTCCTTATTTGCATCCTTGTAGAAAGAAATCATCATCATTATAACTACAAAGGAGAATGGTAACGCACTAATTATCGCAGCACTTTGAATTGCATTCAACGCATCTGCACCATTTCCTCCACCTGCAAATAGTAATACGAAAGCAATTAATGACTGAGCAATACCCCAAGTCACTTTAACAACATTTGAAGGTTCTAATGAACCAAATGTCGTTTGCATACCTAATACAAATGTTGCAGAGTCGGCAGATGTAATAAAGAATGATGCAATGAGTACTAGTGCTATCAACGACAATATAATTCCAAATGGTATTTCATTAAACACACCAAATAGTTGTGTTTCAGCAGTCATATTAAATAGTTCTGGATTTTTCTTACCAGTTTCAATACCTAATACACCAAATACGCTGAACCATACAAAACTTACTAAAGCAGGTACTAAAAGTACACCAGCAATAAATTCACGTACTGAACGACCTTTAGAAACACGTGCTATAAAGATACCTACGAATGGACTCCAACTTAACCACCAGCCCCAATAGTAAAGTGTCCAGCTAGACATCCATTCACGTTTTTGTGGGTTTTGAGCTGCTGTATCAAAAGTATTAAATAGGAATGAATTTAATAAACTACCTGTTGAACTTGTCATCATATTTAATATCAACACAGTTGGTCCAATAATTAAAACTGCAATCATTAAGACCGCACCCAAGCTAATATTTAAATTACTTAAGTATTGGATACCTCTACTTAAACCTGACCATGCACTCATAATAAATAGAATCGTAACGATCACAATAATGATTGCTTGTACCCAAATAGTATTTGGTACACCAAATAGGTAATTCAAACCACCATTGATTTGTAGTGCACCCATACCTAACGAAACAGCAACACCGACAACTGTTGCAAATACTGCTAACACGTCAATGATCGTTCCAATTGGACCTTCTACTTTATTGCCTAAGATAGGGCGTAACGTTCTTGAGATAAGTCCTGGTTCTCCTTTTCTAAACTGAGCGTAAGCAAGTGCTAATGCAACCACACCATAAATAGACCACGCATGGAATCCCCAATGGAAAAACGTAGAACGTAATGCTTCAGTATATGCTGCAGTAGTTTTAGGTTCCGCATTTGGCGGTGCAGCAAAATCTGCCATAGGTTCAGCAGCACCGTAGAACACAAGTCCTATCCCCATACCAGCACTGAATAGCATCGCAAACCAAGATATCGTATTAAACTCTGGTTTATCATTTGGTTTACCGAGCTTTAATTTTCCAATAGGACTAAAAATTAGGAAAATACAGAAGAAAACAATAAACGTTGTAAGAATTAAGTAATACCAACCCAATTTATCTGTAATCCATAGCTTAATTGTGTTAGTAACATTGTCAAATTGTTCTGGAACAATTGCCCCGATTAAAACAACGATACCAACAATAATCGCACTATAAATAAATACTGGGGATATCTTCTTACCGTTTGGTTGATTTTCAGAAGAATTCACAATTAATTACTCCCTTTCATATTCATATTAAATTTTTAAATCTAAATAGAAATTTGCAAAAATAAATTTATTTCTATTTTTTAGTTTAACCATTCATAAGAATAACAAACATCTATGTTAATATCAAATTCACTTTTAAAAAGTATTTTCATAATTTAATAAATATTGTATAATAACATTTATATTAAATATATTTAATTAAGAGAGGTTAATAATATGCTACAAGAATTTAAAGATTTTGCATTGAAAGGGAATGTCTTAGATTTAGCAGTAGCTGTAGTTATGGGTGCAGCTTTCAACAAAATTGTAACAGCTTTGGTTTCATATATTATCATGCCATTAATCGGTTTAATCTTCGGTACCGTTGATTTTGCCAAAAGTTGGTCCTTCATGGGTATCAAATATGGTATGTTTGTACAATCGATTATTGACTTTATTATTATTGCATTCGCACTATTTATATTTGTTAAAATTGCAAATACATTGATTAAACAAGAAGAAGAAGAAATTGAAGAAAACACAGTACTATTAACAGAAATTCGTGATTTATTACGTGACAAACAATAAACGTTAACACGAAATATTATTTAGTACGCTCGTATTTTTGTAAGAAATTAGGATAAAATTCCTTAAACTATAATCCCGTAAATGAATTTTCGACATTCATTTACGGGATTATTTTGTGATTTGGACATTCTACCTTTAATTCATAAGACGAGCTAACTTGTTGCTATTTCCTTTTTATAATAAGACTCTTTGTTACAAATACTTCACCCCTAGTTTTAAATTTAGCGCTATTTGTCTAAGCTATTCTCAATAAAAAACAAGGCCTTTGCATATTATTAATAGATGATTAAACTAAACTTATAACCTAAATCAACATATCATCCATGTATAAACTTTCATTAAGTTTATTTTAAAATGAAATTATTTAAATAAGTATCATCAATGCCCTTATATACCTATTTCTTTAAGATTAAAAACAGTGAATTACTGTTCATAAAGCAATTCACTGTTTTTATGCTTTTATTGTTTTATAAACTTTGTTTTACTTTGGTATTGTTCTGTCTGCACTTCTAAAATAAGTGGAATACGTTGCTTTAATTCACTAACATGAGAAATAATTCCAACCATTCTTCCAGAAGATTTTAAACTAAGTAGTGTATCCAAAGCAGTTTCTAGGGTCTCCTGATCTAAAGTACCAAATCCTTCGTCTATAAACATCGAATCTAATGCAATGCCACCAGATTCCTGTTGTACTACTTCACTCAGACCTAAAGCCAGCGCTAAGGAGGCCTGGAAGGTTTCTCCTCCTGATAACGAAGTAATATGTCTTTTCTTATTAGAGTGCGAATCAAATACATCTATTTCTAAGCCACTATACCCTTTTGAAGTTTGTTCCCTTCTAACTAATTGATACCTTTCACCTGTCATCAATGATAAGCGTTGGTTCGCATGCGCAAGTATGCGTTCTAAATAATAAATTAAAACAAAATTTTCTAAAGTTAATTTTTGTTCATTTTTCCCAGATAAAACTTCTGCTAATTGAAAAACTTCTTGTTGTTCTTGTAGTTCTTTTTCTAAATGATTTATAATAGCATAAATATTATCAATTTTCTTGTTGTTAAACTCAAGTTTATAATTATGTTTACTTAACATCGCTTTGGCATGATCTAGTTGTATTTTTTCCTGCTCATAATCTTTTTTTAATTGATTAATATCACATAATTCTTGGTCATTAATTTCTGTTTCCAGCTGTTTGATGATAATCTCAAATTGTTGTTTCTCTTGATTAAATTTGTTGATTTCTGCTTCTATTTTCGTTTTATTAGGAATTTCATTAATCGTGTGTTCTACATCTTTTAATGATGTAAAGCCAATTCTATTCATTTCATTGTTGATTTTATGGTCCGCTTCTTTAATATCCTTTTGCAAACTCTTTTCAGTATTGTCAAGATGTGTTTTGTTATTCATTTCAAGTGACAATGCGTTTTTAGATTCTTGAAGTTGCTGTACTAACCATTCATATTGCTTTTGATAATCATTGACTTTCACTAATGAATTGTCATAAGCAGTAATAAATTTATCCACGTCTGTATATTGTGTTGTATTTTCAAAATCATTTATCATCAATGTATTTTCATCTAATTTGAATTGTTGCGTTTTTAAATCCAATTCTAACTCATGTGCTTTCTGCCTTAGATTAAAAATTTTCTCTTGAAGGTTTCTAATTACTTCATTTTCCTCTTCTAGCAATCTTTTTTCTTTTAATAAGTTATCTTTAGTTAATTCTAGCTCAGTATAATTTGTTTTTTCTAAATCATCTAAGTTAAATCTATGTAACTGTTCTGAAATGTGATGCCATTCACTTTCATATTTAATTTTTTGCTCTTTTAATTTTAGACGTTGTTGTTCTATATGATCAAGCTGACTATGTCTTTTGGTAAGTTCATCAAAATCTATATGATGTTCAATTTCATGAATTTCATTGCCACAAAGTGGGCAAGTATCACCTATAGCTAGCACTGATTGTAACTTAGATATCATATCTTGTTTATTATTTAAATCTATATTAGTTTTATCGATTGCTTCATATTTAGCGTCTAATGCACGCATTTCAGAATTAATATGTTCAGTTTGGTTTGTTATGTTAGTTTGTCGCTTTTGCAAGTCTTGATATTCGTTTTTATTCAACTCATTTTGTTTGTTAACCTTAATTTCATTATCCAACTGATGTATTTTTTCATTAAGTTGTTCATTTCTTTTATAATCTGGTTCTCTGTCATTTAATTTTTCAATATATTGATTAAGTAGTTGTTTTTGTTGCTCATACGTTGATTTTAACTCGACATATGTGTAATTTAAATTTTCTCTTTGTTGATATATATCTTTATACTTATCAAATTTATTGTAAAATATTTTAGAATTTTCTATAAATGATTTCGATTTCTCTATTGTTTCAGATAGTTTCTGATGTTTTTCAAATTGTTTCTCGTAGTCTTCTAATTGTCTTTGTAAATTTGAAATGACTGCTTTTGTTTCTGTTTTATCTTTTTTTATCTCTTCGTGCTTTTTTAAAAGTTTCTCTTTTGAATCAAGTAAATTAGAAAGTGGTCTTACCTCATTGATCTCATTTAATAGTTTTATTTGATTTTTTATATGATTTTCATTGGATAACAAATCTTCTTGCTTTTGCTTATTTTGTTCAAGACTTGTCATAGCATCTTGAAGTTTTAAATTACGATTTAATAAATTTTCAGCTTGCTCAAATTTTTCAATACTTCTTTTTTCAGCTGCTAATAAATCATTTTGAATAGAATCGCCTATACTTTTGAATTGTGGTATTAATGCTTTAATTTTATCAGTTTGTCTTGAACTAACTTCTTTATATTCTTTTAACACACTATCATCAAAAGTATCCAAATCCATCCAATCCGTTTCAAGTGTATGATATCGCTTTTCAATATTCGCCCTTACCTCTTTAACATCATCATTTAACAATTTTTGTATTTCTTCAAATCTTTGACTATTAAACAATGTTCTTAGTATTTCTTGTTTTTCTATACTTTTAGATAATAAGAAACGTTTAAATTCACCCTGAGGAAGGATAAATAATTGTCTAAACTGTTCCGAATTAACTCCAAGTAACGATCTAATAAATTGATTTCCAGCATTCACTTTACTTTCACGTAATTCATATGTATCTTCAAGTTGATAAATTGAAAGTTGTCCAAGTGTTTTATTTTTATTGCCTTCTTTTACAAATGCACCTTGTCGATTAATTTTATAAATACTATCTCTCAATTTAAACTCGAACTCAACGACCATTGGTAATTTAGCATCTGCAAAGTGACTACGTAAATCCCCTTCGTTTCTATCTTTTGTCGATGCTTCACCAAATAAAGCGAACACAATAGCATCAAATATCATCGTTTTCCCTGATCCCGTTTTTCCGCTAATTAAAAACAATTGATCATTGTTTACTTGTTGAAAATCAATTGTTTCATCTAAAAAAGGGCCGAAATTAGTTAATTTTAAAGTTAAAGGTCTCATTTAGTCTGATCTCCTTCAAGTAAATGATTTAATACTTTACCAATTTTATTATTTTGAACGCTCGTTAATGTTTCATCCGTCATATTTTCAAAAAATTTATTAATGATTGTTTTATCATCTAATTTTTGTATTTCTATATTTTCATGATGTAACGAGGTATTAAATTCAAACGAACTATTGGTAAGTGACAACGTGTTTGGATAAATTTGTTTCAAATGCATCATAGGATCACTAACATGTGACATGTGTTTTAGTTTAAAATGTAAATAATTGTTTTTATCTTTTATGTCTAATTTTTCTTGGATAGCATCTTCGTAGTCCCCTTCA
This sequence comes from Staphylococcus sp. GDY8P196P, assembly GCF_017891705.1. Taxonomy (NCBI): domain Bacteria; kingdom Bacillati; phylum Bacillota; class Bacilli; order Caryophanales; family Staphylococcaceae; genus Staphylococcus; species Staphylococcus sp. GDY8P196P. The sequence goes on from NZ_JAESJS010000009.1 coordinate 301,244, forward strand.
ATGACTTCTAATTGTCTTAAAGGTGTTAATGGTTTAAATTCATTTTTTAATTTATGATCTATCACTTCAATTACCCTATAACCTTTAGGTTGTGTAGCTTCTGAAAAAGAATATTGTAATAAAGAACCACTATAATGAATAACATCCGAATTTATACTAAATGGATGATGTAAATGCCCTAACAATACTGCATCAAATTGTTGGAATGAATTTTCTGCAACTGATTCAACAGTGCCAATTGTCAATGCTCTTTCAGATTCGCTGCGAATACCACCTTGGACTGTGAGATGTCCTACCAGCATATTCACTTTATTTTCATTTATATTCTGCGTTATAAATTCTATTGATTTATTCACGGCTTGTTGATGCGTTTCAATCGTTTTATCATTAAAAAAATAACTTGTTTCATTCACAGTAGAAAATGGTAATGTATAAAAATCAATATTTCCAATCGAAATAGGATAACACATATCTTCTAATGAGGTTCTAATATAAAGTTGAGATTTTTCAAACCACTTTGAGCCATAATTTAACCGTTCTTTACTGTCGTGATTTCCACTTATAATCACTAAAGGAATGTTCATTTCTAAATTTAACGTATTAATTGTATTTTCTAATAACTGAATTGCTGCTTTGTTCGGATAACTTGTATCGTATAAATCACCTGCTATTACGATTACGTCTGGTTTTTCGTCGTTCATTTTATCTATAAATTGGTTTAATATATGTGATTGGTCTTCCAGTAAAGATTTTCCATTCAAAATCCTACCTAAATGCCAATCAGCTGTATGTATAATTTTCATTCTATCACTCCTAATAGAACATCCGTTCGATTTTATGATATAATACTCCAACTTAATACTCAAGTAATTTCTCAAAATATAAAACAGGCTACTTAAATTCCGTGATTTTTAAGGAAATTTAGTAGCCTTTTGTATCAAGCATATTCAATTACACTAGTATTATTACATATTTCGCTTATTTAATTAATGTTTTCTTAACTTTTTTATATTGATATAACATAGCCAATCTCCAAGGTACAATCATACAAAATGCTAGTAAGAAAAACATGCCAGCAATTTCACCTGGATCTATTTTATTACTAATAAATATTTTTATAATCGTTCTAATCAACAATAGCGAAATTAAGATAATAGGAAAAGCTTTAGAACGCTTCATATATATTTCACTACCGTATGTCTCAAAACGAGACGTCCAAATCAATATCGTTGAGAAAAGCACGCCTAATATAATGCATTCTATTATTTCCATACCTGTTAACCTGAAATAAGGAACAACATACATTAATGCACCTGTTGCCATAAAAAACGGCGGTAAAATAATTTTCTTTTCATTTACTGGATATTGTTGCGCCTTCATTCTTACAACGATTACCCCAATACCCATTAAAAAAGCTACAACTATAGAAAAAACTAAATATAACATGCTTACACCTTCTTTATGTTACTGGCTAAATCTCCACCTAAAATAGTATATCATTTTACTATTTAACATTCAGTAATTTTAATATGTTTCATTTGATCTGTATAACATGTTATTTAGCCTTATTTGTAGATTTCAAAATTCAATTATGTATATATCAAATGATTAATGCCAACGTCGGGAGGTATTGATAGAAAATTACTCAAAATAAAATAAGCCTTGTTTCAGACTTATCTTATTCATTGCTATTTAAATAGCACGTGTTGTATCACAAGCTGACAATGCATTTTCTAAAGTATATCTAAGATAATTCATATCATGCATTTGCATCGCATTGTGATATTCTTTGAAAGCTTCATCAGTAGAAAAGTTAATATGCATATTTGCTAGTCGATCTAAAACTTCTTTGTCTTCCATGTCATAAGCACTCTTCACTTATTAATACCTCCCTTATATATACAAATTATAACAAATATGATTTTACAATCAAATATTTACTGAATATTTAAAAAATAAATTACATTCACTATCACTTTAATTATTTTAATGCCCATTTAAAAAACTTAATCCATCTATAAAATTTCGAATCATTATAGTATGGTTTGCAAATAGCAAAATTAAGCACCATCACATTTATATGACCGAACCTAGATTATATTCTCATTTTTTAAATATAATAGGTATTTGTTCAAACCAAAAAAGCTGACGATTTACTAGTAGGTAGTAATCATCAGCCTTCACAAGACGTTATTTCTTCTTCTTGAATGCGTCGTCTTGATTTTTATTCATCATTGTCATCATTTGATTTATTTTCTTTTGAGATGGTTTTTGACCCATCTGCATCATCATCATTCGTAGCATTTCTTCATTAATTGGCGGGTTCTTTTTCAAATAATCCATCATATATTTTCTCGCAAGGAAAAATCCACCGACTAGTCCTAGAATAAGTGCTAACACGATTAATAAAATTGCTAACCAAGTTGCCATTGTTTCACCCACTTTCCTATCCTAATGCATTTTACTAAAATAAGCACTCCTTTTCAAGAGTGACTCAATTCATTTATATTTCCAACCTTATGTATTATATCAATTATAATTTCAGTTTGTAAATATAATCCAATTTTTATTTATAAATAAAAATTGGTATGAGAACAAATGCTCTCATACCAAAATATTAGCTATCTTTTATACAAATGATTAGAACGATTGAATTTGATTTAGGACGTTTTCTTTAGTGAAACCATATTTTTCAACTACTAAATCACCAGGCGCACTTGCACCAAATCCATCAATACCAATAACTTTACCTTCAGTACCTACATATTTATGCCAACCTAATGATGATGCCATTTCTATAGCTATACGTTTTGTAATTGAAGATGGTAATATTGATGCTTTATATTCATCTGATTGTTGATCAAATGCATGCCAGTTAGGCATTGATACAACACGTACACCTTTACCTTGTCCTTCTAAATCTTTAGCAGCTTCAATAGCTAAATTAACTTCTGAACCTGTAGCTAATAATAAGAACTCTGGATCTTTATCTGATTCAAACACCACATAAGCACCTTTACGTACACCTTCTTCAACAGTTTCTTTAGGTAAATCCATTGTTGTTAGGTTTTGACGCGTTAGTACTAAAGATGTAGGCGTACTTTCTGATTCCATCGCTACTTCCCAAGCTACACGTGTTTCATTACCGTCTGCTGGACGAATAACATTCATGTTTGGAATTGCACGTAAACCAGCTAATTGTTCGATAGGTTCATGTGTAGGACCATCTTCACCAACAGCAATTGAATCATGTGTAAAAATAAACGTTGAATTTAATCCCATGATTGCTGATAAACGAAGTGCTGGTTTTAAATAGTCACTAAAGACGAAGAAAGTTGCTCCATATGGGTGTAAACCACCATGAGCTGCCATACCATTCACTGCAGCACCCATTGCAAATTCACGTACACCAAACCAGATATTTTTGCCTTCAGGTGTATCTTTATCAAAATCAACCGCATCTTTAACGTTTGATTTATTTGATCCTGCTAAGTCAGCTGAGCCACCAAACAATGAAGGCACTGTTTTACTAAGTGCTTGAATGACTTCACCAGAATCTGCACGTGAAGCTCCACTATGTCCTGCTTCAAATTCTGGCAATTCATCTGAGTAGTTCGTTGGTAATTTACCACTGATTGCTAACTTAAATGTTTCAGCTAATTCTGGATATTTTTCACTGTATGTTTCAACAAGTTTATTCCAGCTTTCTTCTTTTTCATTAGCACGTTTCAACATTGTTTGTTGGAAAATTTCATATACTTCATCAGGTACGTTAAAGCGTTTTTCAGGATCCAAACCATAGTTTTCTAATGCTAATTTTCTTTCTTCTTCACCTAATGGAGCTCCGTGTACACCATGAGAAGCTTGTTTGTTTGGTGCGCCGTAACCTATGATTGTTTTTACTTCGATAATTGTTGGTACATCAGAAGCTTTAGCTTCTTTAATAGCATTATCGATAGCATCTATATCATTACCATCTTTAACTAAAATATGTTCCCAACCATATGATTCAAAGCGTGTTTTAACATCTTCAGAAAATGCTTTGTTTAAATCACCGTCTAAAGAAATATCATTTGAATCATATAACACGATAAGCTTATCTAATTGGTTATGACCAGCTAATGATGCAGCTTCATGCGAAATACCTTCCATTAAATCCCCATCAGAAGCTATCACATAAGTATGGTGGTCTACTACGTTAGCGTCTTCTTTATTAAACTTACCAGCAAGATGTTTTTCAGCCATTGCCATACCTACAGACATAGCAAAACCTTGTCCTAATGGTCCAGTTGTTACTTCAACACCATCTGTATGTCTAAACTCTGGATGACCTGGAGTTTTTGAACCCCATTGTCTAAATTGTTTTAATTCATCCAATTCTAAACTACCTGAAACATGTAATAAACTATAAAGCAACGCAGAACCATGCCCTGCAGATAATACAAAGCGATCTCTATCAAAGAAATCTTTTGATTGGGGGTTGAAATTTAAGTGGCGTGTCCATAAAGTATATGCCATTGGAGCAGCTCCCATTGGTAATCCAGGGTGACCTGAGTTTGCTTGCTCAACAGCATCGATACTTAAAGCTCTTATCGTATCTATTGCTAATTGATCTTTTTCTTTATTCATCTAAATGACTTCCTTTCTTATAGCAAGTTTCAGTACTATTATACCTTATTTAGTATTTATTTAACAAAAAATTGATTTAGTTATTATCTTTTTTATCTTTAGAATCTAATATTTTTTTCACCTTTTCAGGTGTTACATCATTGCCCTCGGGATCAATAACTCTTGTACTTTCAATTTGTTTTTTAAAGCTTTTTCGGAAAGAATCTAAATATGCCTTCCTTAATTTCGATTGCTCTTTTGATTCAGATTCAGTTAACCCTTGTTCTTTTTTCTTTTTTGCTAACTCATTTATACGCTTAATATCTACGGCATCATTTTTCGCCATAATAAACCTCCGTAATTCATAATATAGAAAATATAACAAAAAAATAAGCGAAACTAAATAGTTACGCTTATTTTATCAATTTCCTAAGCAAATTCACTTTCACAATAAAAGTAGCTTAATATTTTATTTGGCTTTAGCTAAAAATTGATTAAGTGTCCGTTCGCTTTTTTCATCTGAGTTCATTTGATACTGTTCGTCTTTTGTAGAAACATTTGTCATTTGATGATCTGTCATTTCGTACGTCTGTTCTGATTCGGTATTATAATAAGCAGTCAATATGAATACAGTACATAAAACCATTGTAGCTAACAATACTGCAATATAAGGTTTGATTTGATATATATATAGTTTAAACATATAAGTCACTCCTAGGAACGTTTGTTTGTAGCTATACTTTATCAGAACATCTGTTCTCTGTCAATACGAAAACGAACAAACGTTTGTAAACGTTAATAATACATGCTATAATAAAAATAAATTAACGTAGGGAGTGCCTATTATGAGAGAATTAACTAAGCGACAAAATGAAATTTTTGAATATATTAAGCATACTGTTCATTCAAAGGGTTATCCGCCAAGTGTTCGAGAGATTGGTGAAGCTGTTGGTTTAGCATCAAGTTCAACTGTGCACGGACATCTTTCTAGATTAGAAGAAAAGGGTTATATAAAAAGAGATCCAACTAAACCACGTGCAATCGAAATCGTTACCGAACAATTAGGTGAAACTGTAAACATGGAATCCACAATCCACGTGCCAGTCATCGGTAAAGTAACAGCAGGTATACCTATCACTGCTGTCGAAAATGTTGAAGAGTATTTTCCGTTACCTGAGCACTTTACATCTACACATAACAGTGATATTTTCATCTTAAATGTTGTTGGTGATAGCATGATTGAAGCTGGAATATTGGATGGCGATAAAGTTATCGTAAGAAGCCAAACGATTGCTGAAAATGGTGATATTATTGTCGCCATGACAGAAGAGAATGAAGCTACAGTCAAACGTTTTTACAAAGAAAAAACACGCTACCGTTTACAGCCGGAAAACAGTACAATGTCGCCAATCTATTTAGATCAAGTTGCTGTGTTGGGTAAAGTTGTCGGCCTATTTAGAGAAATTTAATTTTATAGATAAAGACACTCTCAATAAATAAGAGGCTACGCTCTAAGCGTAGCCTCTTATTTATTGTCATTTTTTTCCAAAACATCTTTTACTTTTTCTAGTATATCTTCTGTTTGATCTTTTTTATTTGTTGTCATAATACCTCATCCTCACAGAATACAGATACCCTTTTCAACAATGTATAAACACTATCCCGTATAATTTTCAGTCCAATAAGGTTGTTTGTGTTCATTAAAATCAACACCGACACCTAACGTACTAAATTCATCTTTAAGGATATTTTTTCTATGGCCTAAAGAGTTCATCAATCCTTGATGAGCATAAATACTACTTGGTTGACCATAAGCTAAATTCTCGCCAGCTGCATTAAAATCATGGCCATCTTGTTCTAATCTATCAAATGGTGAATCACCAGATGGATTATTATGGTCAAAATAATTATTCTCAGCCATATCAGTGCTGTGTTTACGTGCTGTATCAGAGATAGCCGTCGAATAATCTAACGTATTTAACCCATGTTGTACTCTTTCAGCATTGACCAAATCAAGGTTTTGCAGTTCAAAACCTTTTGCTAAATTACGCGATGGTGTTGCATATTGATTTTGAAGTCTATTCTCCATTTTTTCACTTACTAATAGTAGCGCAGTAAGATTATTGTCATTATGTTTGTCATAAAAAGCAGTTGTGTAAATGTTGTCTTTTTTAAAATTGTCAAATTCATTATCGCGAACGTCTATACTTAAATGACCTTTGCGTTTTGCAGTTATCGGATCACCTAATCGTTCTCTAACTATATCTTTAGGAGTATTGTATTTGATTTTAGATTTTGAAGAAATAACATTTTGATTACTGTATAGTCCGTTCACTTTACCTTTAATATAACTTACCATAATAAAACGCTTATAATTCTCCGAATAGTAAGTATACCATTGCGTACCATATTCATTTGAAGTAACACGTTTTGCCTTACCTAGTTTTGTTTCAACTTCATCCTTTGACATATTCATTTGAATGTTATTCAAAGCAAATTCTTGCTCATCAGGTACTTTTAAAGCATTTTCAGTTTGTGACTGTTCAGAAGAAGACCAACTATCTACTTTTGCTTTAAATTGTTGCTGTAAATTTTCTAAAGGTGTAAATGCTTTGATTGGAGTAATTAAAACAATACAAAGAAATACAATTACATATAATAAAAATCGTTTAATTTTTTACACCCACTAGTTTATTAGTCTCTATCTCCATTAAAGATTGAGTTTCTTACTATAACATAATCCACTTTAGTCAATGAATTTAAATCATTGCCACCTGCATATGAAATAGAACTTTGTAAATCTTGTTGCATTTCAATTAATGTGTCTTTCAATAAACCTTTATGCTCAACAAACATTTTTTTGCCTTCAACATTTTTGTGTTCACCTTTTTGGAATTCTGACGCACTACCAAAATATTCTTTATACATTTTTCCATCTAATTCAACGGTTTCACCAGGTGATTCTTCATGTGCAGCAAACAGTGATCCTACCATAACCATTGATGCACCAAAACGAATTGATTTAGCAATATCACCGTGAGTTCTGATTCCTCCGTCAGCTATTATTGGTTTTCGTGCAGCTTTACTACAATGGTTCAACGCGGCTAATTGCCAACCACCTGTGCCAAAACCTGTTTTAATTTTTGTAATACAAACACGACCTGGTCCAATACCAACCTTAGTTGCGTCTGCACCAGCATTTTCCAGTTCACGTACGCCTTCCGGAGTACCAACGTTACCAGCGATAACAAATGCTTCTGGTATGTGCTTTTTAATATGTTTAATCATATTAATGACAGCATCTGAATGACCATGGGCGATATCAATTGTTATATATTCAGGAATCACATTATCATGTGCTAATTTTTCAACAAAATCAAATTCACGCTCTTTGATACCAACTGAGATTGAAGCAAATAATCCTTTATCATGCATTTTCTTAACAAATGGTATACGCGCTTCTTCATCAAATCTATGCATAATATAGAAGTAATCATTTTCAGCGAACCATTCTGCTAATGTCTCATTCATTACTGTTTGCATGTTTGCAGGTACCACTGGCAATTTAAATGATTTTGGCCCAAATTTCACAGTAGTATCACATTCTGAACGACTATTTACAATACATTTATTTGGAATAAGCTGTATATCTTCGTAATCAAATATCTTCATAATTAAATAAACCCCTAACATTTATTAATAAAATAGTATTTAAAGGTAAGATTTTCAAATGAAATTCATAACTATAACTGAAAATACTTATACATACGATAGTTATTTCCGAACAATGACATTTAATTTATCTTTACCAATAGTTAATATACATGCTTTTACCTTAAATGTAAATGAACTAAAGTCTGAAATTACCAACTTGATTTTTTTACGCCTGGTATTTGACCTTTATGCGCATGTTCTCTAAATGCAATACGTGACATTTCAAACTTTCTGAGCACCCCTCTTGGACGGCCAGTTACTTTGCATCTGCGTGTCAGTCTTGTCGGTGAAGCATCTCTAGGTAATTTGCGTAATGCTTCATAATCTCCTTGCTCTTTCAATGCTTTTCTCAATTCGTAATATTGTGCTACTAAGCGTTCTCTCTTTTGTTCCTTAGCAATTTTGGATTTTTTAGCCATAATATTCTCTCCTTTTAAATCGTAATAATTACGTTTTGTATAATAACACATTCTACTCATTTATCAAACTAAAATAATTAAATGATTAAAATCCAAATAATGATTATCAATTTAAAATATAATTAACTATACACTTTTCAAAATTAAATCTTATTGAAATTAATAATAGAATATGGTAATATTTTAAAACGTAATGATTCCTGTTAAGAAAGAGGTGTTAACTTTGCGCGTAAATATAACATTAGCTTGTACTGAATGTGGTGATCGTAATTATATTAGCACTAAAAACAAGCGTAATAATCCAGAACGAATTGAACTTAAAAAATTCTGTCCACGATTAAATAAATACACTTTACATCGTGAAACAAAATAATTCTGTGCTTTCATTATCTTTTTAATACGACACTTCAAGCTAATTGTCTGGGGTAAGACATCTCGGACTTAGCGTAAACGTCAATTCTATTTCATTACAATAGAATTGACGTTTTTTATTATATAGTCATTTTTTAAGTTTCAATATTCATTGAAAAAATGGTGATTTAAAAACTTTAGATACACAAATTTACTATCGCTTATTACAAATTATAATTTATTTACCAAATTTAATAGTTATTTAACAATAAAGTGTTTAATTAACACTTTTAAATAAGTTAAGCGTCTATTAATCATGGTCCCCAAGCCTTATAATGAGATCGTATATTAAAATATATGGAGGCGTTTTATATGGAAAATCGTCATATTACTGAAAATCAAAAAAAGCACATAATCAATTCAATAACGGAGAAAACAAAAGATAAAAGCGTATGTAACTGTGAACATCCAAATATTGAAATATTAGATGGACATTATTTTCTACCATTGTTAACAGCTTCTTTAGGAAATGATCCAACACCTATGATAACTTTATTGTGTAATAATTGTGGGAAAATGCATTTCTATTCACAAAACTTCTTAGGTATAAAAACACGGTAAAGATTTTTAATAACTGTGTTATAAAATTAGGTATCATTCAGTCGAACATTATGTTGTTAGCGTTAATTAAACAATTCTTTAATAGCTTACAATTCTCCAACTTTGTAAGCTATTTTTATAAATGGAACAACTTAAAAACTAAACCATACTTAATACTTCAGCACGAAATATAAAAACGGATGATTTTTTACAATATAAAGTAAAAAATCATCCGTTTAATATCATATACGCATTACAGATAACTCAAATATTTAGAATAAATGAGCTGTTTTCATATCATTCTATACGCGAATGAAACATGGTTATGCGTGTATAACAAAATACACTTATTAATCTGCAATTTCTAGGTCTACATCATTAATGTCAATGCCTAGTGCTTTCGCAACACCTTTACCATACTCGCTATCCGCTTTATAGCAGTGACGTATATGACGATGTTGTACCTCTAAAGTAGTACCTTGCATTTCATTGGCTGTATTTTCAAAAATACGTTCTTGTTGTTCTTTTGATTGTAATCTGAATAAACGACCTGGTTGTTCGAAGTAGTTATCATCGTCTTCTCTGAAATCATATTCATACGCTTCTCCTTCAACTTTAAGCCCAGGTTTTTTAAATTCAGGTTGATCTTCAAATGAGCCATCACTATTTGGATAGTAGTGTGTACCGCCACCTTGATTATTATCAAGAATTCTCATTTGACCATCACGACTGAATGGGCAAATATTTTCAATGCCTACACCTTTAGGTTGGTTAACTGGGATTTGCCAATGGTTCACACCTAATCTATAACGTTGCGCATCACCGTATGAGAATAATCTACCTTGTAACATTCTGTCTGGAGAGAAATCTATACCAGGTACAATATTTGTTGGTGCAAAAGCAGCCTGTTCAACATCTTGGAAATAGTTATCTGGATTACGGTTAAGTTCCCATTCCCCAACTTCAATAAGTGGATAATCGCCTTTATACCAAACTTTAGTTAAATCAAATGGATTATCTTTATGATTTCTAGCTTGTTCTTCTGTCATTACTTGTATATATAATTTCCATTTTGGATAATCTTTATTCTCAATTGCTTCAAATAAATCACGTTGTGATGATTCTCTATCATGAGCAATGATATTAGCAGCTTCATCAGGTTGTAAGTTTTCAATACCTTGTTGTGTTCTGTGATGGAATTTTACCCATACACGTTCACCTTTGTCGTTATACATTGAGTACGTGTGTGAACCAAAGCCGTGCATATGTCTAAAGCCTTTAGGAATACCACGGTCTGACATTAAGATTGTGACTTGGTGCAATGCTTCAGGCAAAGATGTCCAGAAATCCCAGTTGTTTTGTGCGCTTCTCATATTTGTTCTTGGGTCACGTTTTACAGCGTGGTTTAGACTTGCAAATAATTTTGGATCTCTAAAGAAGAATACTGGTGTATTGTTTCCTACTAAATCCCAGTTTCCTTCATCTGTATAAAATTTCAACGCAAATCCACGGATATCACGTTCAGCATCAGCCGCACCTCTTTCACCTGCTACAGTTGAAAAACGTGCAAACATTTCCGTTTGTTTACCAACTTCAGAAAAAATGCTTGCTGAAGTATATTGTGTAATATCATTTGTAACTGTAAATGTACCAAATGCACCTGAACCTTTTGCATGCATACGTCTTTCAGGTATAACTTCTCTATCAAAATGAGCCATTTGCTCTAAAAAGTACCAATCTTGCATTAATAATGGACCTCTAGGGCCTGCTGTCATACTATTTTCTCTATCTGAAACTGGTGCGCCAAATAAGCTCGTCAATTTTTTCTTGTTACTCATAATATTTCCCCCGCTTTTTCTTATTAATAATAATTATTACCTAGTACTTATTTTAATCTATAATATTTGTAAAAGCAACTCACAATACATGTATAAAATAACAATTTTCAAAATATTTGAACATTTTATGGCTTTAAAGTCATAAAAAGCATTGCTCTTAAATCATAAAACCATTAAAATGAAGAATATATTTAAAATTCAATAGACTATAGGAGACTGTATTATGGCACAAAACAATATGAATCGTGGTCTAAATTCAAGACACATTTCTATGATAGCAATTGGCGGTGCAATTGGCACAGGTTTGTTTGTAGCTACTGGAAGTGTAATATCACAAGCTGGACCAGGTGGTGCAATATTAGCTTACTTGATTATTGGTGTAATGTTATATTTCTTAATGTCTTCAATTGGTGAACTTGCTACCTTTTACCCTGTATCTGGTTCTTTTAGTTCTTATTCAACCCGTTTTGTTGATAGTTCCCTAGGCTTCACCATGGGGTGGCTATATTGGGCAATTTGGCTATTAGTTACAAGTGTTGATATTATTATTTCTTCAAGTGTAATTTATTATTGGGATTTCTTCCAATTTTTCAGCCCAGTTACTTGGAGTATTATCTTCCTTGCTATACTTTTCTTACTTAATATTTTTTCTGTAAAAGCTTTTGGTGAAACAGAGTTCTGGTTATCTCTTATCAAAGTTGCAACAATAATTATTTTCATCGTTATTGGTGTATTAACGATTATTGGTATCTTAGGTGGAAAGACATATGGTTTAGGTAACTACGTAACAGGAGAAGCTCCTTTTGTAGGAGGTATCTCTGGCTTCCTGGGTGTTTTACTTGTCGCTGGATTCTCTGTCGGCGGTACTGAAGTCGTAGCCGTAACAGCTGGAGAATCTTCAAATCCAAGTCAATCCATGCCAAAAGCAATTAAACAAGTATTTTGGAGAATATTATTGTTCTATGTTTTATCAATCGCCGTTATTTCAGCAATCATTCCTTACACAGATCCATTGTTATTAAACAAAAGTGAATCTGTCTCACAGAGTCCTTTTACAATCGTTTTTGATCGTGTAGGTATTGCATTTGCTGCATCTGTTATTAATGCTGTTATTTTAACTTCATTATTATCTGCTGCAAATTCAGGTATTTATACTACAAGTAGAATGTTGTTCTCAATGGCTGAAGATAAACAAGCACCTAGATTTTTGAGTAAATTAAATAAAACTACAAAGTTACCTTTAGTATCATTGTTCGTAACTTTTATGATCGTTTTATTAATAATTATAATCGCTCAATTTAAATCAGATATCGTCTTTTCATTATTAAATATTATTGGTTCTTTAGTCATCGTTGTTTGGGCTTCTAGTATCATAGCACAAATCCGACTGCGGTCTGCGATAAAAAAACAAAACAAGAACCCTGATGAAGTACTACCTTATAAAGCTCCCTTTTATCCATTAGGGCCAATCATAGTTATCATTGCGTTATTATTCTTATTCATAGGAAATTCAATTGGTGCAATTTTAGCAGGCGACATTAGTGTCTTAATTAGAAACCTATCGCCAATGATCATTTTAGCCATCATATATTTTGTCCATAAATTATTGCGACAAACTAAAATTGTTAAACTCGAAGACATTGATTTAAAAGAACATGATTATAATTAATGAACTGCACTGTAAAAGTATTTTAAGATACTTTTTGCAGTGCTTTTTTAATATTAAAAACCTTACAGTTATTTATTACCTACCTATTCTAAAATAAACCTTTATCATGAGATTTTATAATAATTAAAAACATATCATATTTTCAGATAGTCAAAATTAGGGTATAATGAAGTTAATAATTTAATGACTTAGAGGTGGAAATTATGATTGGACAAACAAACCTATTTGACGATATTTTAGAAACTGATGAACGTTTCGTTATTGTTGTACAATCACTTGAAGAAAGACATGATCAACTAATCAAACGCACATTAAGAGAGTACCCAAGTTTAGATCACTCACAAATGGAAAGTCTTTTTAGCCATCTTAAAGAACTATTTTCAGAAGAAGCATTTGAAGACAATCAATCAGCGTTTTCAATTACGGTTTATACCAATTTAAATTATGCAGCAGATAATGTCTATGCGCATGTCAAAAGACATCGAGGTAAAAATGAATGGACACATACTGCAAAATAAGTACTTACTTAAGATGAGTCTGAGATATAAAATTCTTGGACAAATGTGACGTATTTTAGCGAAACGCTTGAGGAAACAGGACAAGCTGAAGACTACAGGTTAAAGCTATCATTCAAAAGGCGAGTCAATAATAGGAAGTATTAAATAAATGAAGCACTCAGATGATATAATTTAATTCATCTGAGTGCTATTTTTAGATTTGTGCCCCACTCTCATCTATATTCAGAATGAGGTTTTTGAATAAGACTATCAATCAAAGACATAATACAACATTTTAATTGAGTAAAGATTTCAGAGTATGTGGGATACCATCATTATCATTTGTTAAAGTAACTTCATCAGCAACAGCTTTGACATCATCATTTGCATTACCCATAGCAACAGCTTTACCAACTACTTTTAACATCGATATATCATTCGAACTATCACCAAAACCAATAACTTGAGATAAGTTTATATCTAATTTTTGACACAACTCAGTAATCGCATTGCCTTTTGATACACCTTGAGCCATAAATTCTAAGAAAAAAGGTTTACTTGTAGTAACATCGATGTTTTCATTAAAATGACCATCTAAATTATTTCTAATACTTGTAATATTTGGAACATAATCAATGCCCATAACTTTAGGTACATCTTGTTGAATATATGCTTTTAAATCATCTACCTGTTTCATTGGCAGGCCTGTGAGTTCTGATTCAATGTTCATATATTCATGCTCACCCTCATAGACGATATAACCATCTTGATAAGTTAAAACAAACAAACTATGTGCTCTACAAAAATCAACAATACTATCAAAATCAGATTTTGATACAGTGCGACTCACTTCCACTTTTTCATCAGAAACGTTAACCGTTTTTCCACCATTATAACTTATGACATAACTTTTATATTGGTCTAATTTCAAATGTTTTGCTGTAGGCATCATACCATCTGTTGGTCGACCTGAAGCAAGTACAACTTTATAACCTTGCGCTTGGATATTCATTAAATACTTGGCTGTTTCAGCGCTAACTTCGTTATCCGAAGTCATTAATGTATCATCCATATCCATCACTATTAATTTATATCCCATCTTATAATCTCCTTTCAACATCTACAAAACTATATTATAACAAATCAATCAAACTAATATACTACTTCAGATTCAACACCTGTGATATTGACTGTAACGAGTTCTGATCGACAATTCGTAAATTCACGTTTCAATTCTCTTACTAGTTCGCCGCTTCGTTCAGGTGCGATCAGGGTTAATACAGTTGGTCCTGCACCACTAATAACAGTAGCATAAGACTTATATTGTTTTGCAATCTGTTTAATCGTTTGGAATTCTGGGATTAGATGTTGGCGATATGGTTCATGAAAACCGTCTTGTTCCATCATTTTGCCTGCCAATTCATAATTCTGTTGTATTAAAGCACTAATCATCGTATTACTGATTGCACTATTTCTAACAGCGTTTTTATGCGAGAATGTTTCCGGCAAGACATTCCTTGAAAGCGTTGTACTCAATTCATTTGATGGTATTGTAATGATAATATCAGCTTTTGGCGGGTCAATATATGATACATCCGTCACTTTTGTTTCAGGATCATAATATCCTAAGACAAGCCCACCATAAATCGTGGGTGCCACATTATCAGGATGTCCTTCAAATTCAGTTGCCAACTGCAATAATTCATATTTAGAAAGCTCTATATCACCAAAATAATTCGCTATGTATAATCCACCTACGAGTGCAGAAGCAGAGGAACCTAAGCCTCTTGCTAACGGGATTTCACTTCTCATTTCAATAGATAGGGACGGTAAAGTCACATCATATTTATTGGCAACTTGCTGTGCAATTTGATAAATATAGTGTGTTTCATCTGTTGGTAATGATTCAACATTAGGGCCTATATGTTTAAATGACCATCTATTGCTATTATTGATACGCACATCAAGATACAAAAATTTATTTAATGCCATTCCAATAGAATCAAACCCGACACCTAAATTAGCAGTAGATGCCGGTATTTTTAAATGTAAGTGTACACTCATACTAAAGTGCTCCTTTAATATATTCTAAAATGCTTTCTCTATCATTTGGTAGTGGCTTAATTGGGTTATCTAATAATGAAATAGCTGTATCTGGATCTTTTAAGCCATTACCAGTCAATACTGACACTACGCGTTTACCCTTAGGTAACTTACCAGCACGATGCAACTTAATCAAACCAGCAATAGAGGCATTACTTGCAGGTTCACTAAATATACCTTCTTTTTGAGCCATCAATTGGTATGCTTCTAAAATTTCTTCGTCTGATACACTATCAATGAGGCCTTGTGATTCTTTTAGAGCATAATTAGCTTTATCCCAACTTGCTGGGTTACCAATTCTAATTGCAGTAGCTACCGTATCTGGATTCTTCACTACTTTATTTTGAACGATTGGTGATGCACCTTCAGCTTGGAACCCGTATAAATGAGGAAGTTGTGTATCATTTACGTCATGATACTCTTTAAATCCTTTCCAATATGCTGAAATATTACCAGCATTTCCAACCGGAATCGATAATATATCTGGTGCTTGGCCATTCAGCTGTTGAATTACTTCAAAAGCGCTTGTTTTTTGACCTTCAATACGATAAGGATTAACAGAGTTCACAAGCGCGATTTCACCATTTTTAGCCACTTCTTGTACAATTTCAAGCGCTTCATCAAAATTGCCTTCTATAGAAACAATTTCTGCACCGTACATAACTGCTTGTGACAATTTACCTAAAGCTATTTTCCCTTCTGGAATAACGACAATCGCTTTTAAGCCTGCTCTCGCAGCATACGCTGCTGCAGAGGCTGACGTATTGCCAGTTGAAGCACAAATCACAATTTTCTTGCCTTCTTCTTTAGCTTTTGCCATTGCCATTACCATGCCTCTATCTTTAAATGAACCTGTTGGATTTGCACCTTCATACTTAACATGTAATTCAATACCAAGCATTTCAGACATATTCTCGCAATATATCAAAGGCGTATGACCTTCATTTAAACTTACTTTTGGTGTATCAGCTGTCACTGGTAAATATGCTTTAAATTCTTCTACAAGTCCTTGCCAATTTTTCATAAACATTAAACTCCTTCAACTGGGTATATTTTCTGTACTACATAGCCTGATTCTTGAATCGTTGCTATCGGTGATTCATCAATACCTATAATAACCACACCTGCAGTATGTGCATCACGTTCAGCCACTACTAATGATTTATGAACAGGTAATTCGCCTTTTAACAAGGTTTCAACTTGTTTTACATCTTCCCCATCTGTTTGGACTACAACATAATAACTTTCCTTACCTTTAATAACAATCGTATCTTCTTCATCATTCATCATTTCTTTGGTTTCTTCTGTTTTTAATTCAAAATGCGGGGGTAACGTATGTAAATTAGTATCAAAATTAAATGTTACATTTAATAAATCACTGACAACAGCACTTCCTGTTGCTAAACTACCCGCACCTTTACCATAAAACATTGTTTCTCCAACAGCGTCACCAATAACATAAATCGCGTTAAATTCATCTTCAACAGACGCTAACTGATGGCTTTTATCAATCAAAGTTGGTGCAACAGATGCATTGACCTGAGCATTTTCATATGTACCTTTACCTATCAATTTTATCTTATAGCCAAGTTTATCAGCTACTTTAATATCTGGTAGCGTAACATCGCTAATGCCATATCTATCAACTTCATCTAAATTAATTACTTGGTTAAACGATAAATACGAGGTAATGACGACTTTTCGTGCTGCATCAACACCTTCAACATCATCAGTTGGATCCGCTTCTGCAAACCCTAGACGTTGTGCTTCTGCCAAAGCTTCTTCAAATGATGTCTCTTCTTGAGTCATCTTACTTAAAATAAAGTTAGATGTACCATTTAAAATCCCCATAAATTTACTTATATTATTAGCATTTAAACCATTGTTTATCGCATTTACAATAGGAATACCGCCTGCAACACTAGCTTCATATTTTAAAGCAACGTCATTTTCTTGCGCTAAATGTTCTAACTCTCGTAAGTTTTCAGCTAACAAATCTTTATTTGCTGTAATCACATGTTTTTGCTCACTCAATGCGCGTTTTAACCATTCTACTGTAGGTTCAACGCCTCCGAGCACTTCGACGATAATATCTATTGAGTCATCATTAAATATATCTTCTATATCTTCTGTTAAGTTATATTTTGATGTGTTAATAGGCCGTTTTCTAGACTTGTCACGTACTAATATATGTCTAATATTAATATCTTTATTCATCGTTTCTCTAATTTGTTCTCTATTTTCTTCTATTATTTTTACTACACCAGAACCTACTGTTCCTAAACCAAGTAGTGCTACATTTAATTCTTTCATGTCTTCATTCCTCCGTTTGTTTATCTAAAAAATACAATTGTACAGTTGAAAAATACTTGAATATGGTATAGTATAAATTCATTCATTATTTTTGTAAAGTCTATGTATATTTAAAACGTATATATATATTATCACTCCTGTGATAAAAACTAAACTAAATTTTCTGATTTTTTAGAAAGGTTGTATAACATTATGAAAGTAACTAAATTCGGAGGAAGCTCTGTTTCCAATGCAGAGCAAATTAAAAAAGTATTAGATATTGTTAATTCAGATGAAGCTCGTAAAATTGTAGTTGTTTCAGCTCCAGGAAAGCGCGATAAAGATGATGTAAAAACCACTGATTTATTAATTCGACTTTACGAAAAAGTAATAGAACGATTGGACTACACTTCTAAAAAAGAGGAAATTATTCAACGCTACAAGGATATTATTAACGAACTCAATATGAGCGACACACTTTTAAAAACAATTGATGAGACTTTAGAAAATTACATAGCAACATTGAGGAAAAAACCATCAAGACTACTTGATGCTCTACTTTCATGTGGCGAGGATTTTAATGCTCAAATTATTGCAGAATATAATAACAGCCAAGGCATTCCAACGCGCTACATTTCACCTGGAGAAGCTGGTATTACCGTTACAGATTTACCTCAAAATGCGCAAATCTTAAATCAATCATATGAAGCACTGTATAAATTACGGTCATTTGAAGAAAAGTTAATCATTCCTGGATTTTTTGGTATTTCAAGACAAAATTACGTGGTCACATTTCCTCGTGGTGGTTCAGATATAACAGGAGCCATAGTAGCAAGAGGTGTGAGAGCGGATTTATATGAAAACTTTACAGATGTTTCAGGCATTTTTAGAGCCAACCCTTCTATTGTTAAAAACCCTGAAGTCATAAATGAAATTACCTATCGTGAAATGCGTGAGTTGTCTTATGCTGGTTTTGGTGTATTCCATGATGAAGCGTTACAACCATTACACAAAGATAGAATTCCTGTCGTTATAAAAAATACAAATAGACCTAATGATATAGGCACCTATATTAGACATGATAGAGAAATTGATTCAAATAGTGTTGTAAGTGGTATTAGCTGTGACAAAGATTTCACAGTATTAAATATTAAAAAATACCTTATGAATAGACAAGTTGGTTTTACACGTAAAATATTAGCTGTACTAGAAGACTATAATATTTCATTTGATCATATGCCATCAGGTATAGATAACATTAGTATCATCATGCGCTCTAAAGAGATACAAAACAAAGAGGAACAAGTACTTAATGATATACGTAAAAATTGTGATGTAGATGAGTTAAGCATTGAACATGATTTGGCAATTTTAATGGTAGTTGGTGAAGGCATGCATAGAATCGTTGGCACAGCTAGCACAATTACGCATGCACTTGCAGAATCAAATATCAACTTAAAAATGATGAACCAAGGCGCCTCAGAAATTTCTATGATGTTTGGTATCGATGTGACAGATGCCGAGAAAGCTGTCAATGCGACTTATGAATATTGTTACACTAAAAATTGTTTGAATATTTAAATAATAATTCAAAAATTTATGTCTATAAAAAAATCCTTCAAATCGTATAGACTCATTTGAAAGTTAATGAATACTATTGAATGATTTGAAGGGTTTTTAAATTGCTTTTTTTTCAGATATAAGTGCTTGGTTAATACGTTCATCTCCGACTACTAAGCGTAAAATAACAAATTGATAATAACTTAATGAATCAATTACGCTTCTATAATTCGGTAATTGATGATAATCAATCGGATCTAATAATTCATACATTAACACAATTTCAGGTTTAATATAATCTACATCCCATTTGATAGAATGAAAATAAATATGCTTTTCAGGTAATCGAATATTGTGATTCCATCTAAACATCCATTCATCATTTTCTACGTCATAAACGATGATTGTCATGATTAACTCATCATTTATATAAATATTTGCGTGAGTAACATCTGCAAATTTTAACTTTGAAAAATCAGTAGTAGTATTTGTACCGTCATGTAACACAATCGTATTATCTTTAGGTATAAACTTTAAAACTTCACCTAGATATTTTCTTTCGACACTAATATCAACCTTATCGTCTAAATTAAACTCATCATGAAGAAAGAGTTGTTTTGCGACTTCACCATTATATTTAAACAGTTCAGGTACATTTTCAGTTAAATTTTTTACAACTTCTTTAATATTTTTATTATTACTAACTGCCAAATCTGTACCTCCTATCAAAAGTAAGCGTTTCCATTAATAATTATTATATTATTTGTTGTCGTATTTTTCAATGTGAAAAGCACAAAAATGTGAACTTAAACACATTTTTATTTAAAACTTGCCAATATAGCTATAGTCTTGTCGATTTTGTTGGTTCAAAATGCTCGGTCTGTTAACAATAAATAATGCTTCTGAACTATGGTATAAAGCCAACTGAATTTCAGCAATTTCTGGCAATGTTTGGTACAGCGCCTTATCTACCATGTAAGGTGCAGTTGCAAAATAATAACGAATGCGATATCTCGCAAATGTTTGGATCACTTCCGAACCAGTAATAATATGTAGTGCATTGTCTACTTTTCCATTCGGCATTATGATATTAAAATCAGTGTATCTTGCGACATATTTAATGATATCTGTTGAAAAAGTAATCACTGAAATTTTAAGATTAGCATCATATAATTCGTCAAGAATTTGATAATTAACTGGATGATTATCGAATGCAATAACATCTTCATTATTTATATTTTCTATTATGTAGTTGATATATTTTTTCATAGTCGTCAATTCAATGTCCTCCAAACAGACTTTTCAATACTTAGTTTCATTGATAATATATGTATTACCCGATTTAGCACTTATTTAATAGGCATATATGTTTTTTAATTCATTAATTTCTATAATAAATCAAATCGCTCTATTATATATTAAGTAGGAATTGCTTATAATTAAAAAATATGATTATACTAATATTGAACTTATTAGTTAGTTGTATTTGTACTAATATAAATAAAAGAGTAAAATATAGTTTATTAAAAATATTTAGATTAGGATGATACCAATGTTTTTCCCGATTATTTTAGCAATTATTATTGTAATACTATTATTAGTTATTATTATTGAAAGAAGAGTGATGAATCATAAGCTTGAGACTGAATCATACGCAAAAGATCAGTTAATAAATAAAATTAGTATCATCACGCGTGAAAACACATATTTAAAAAATCAAATGCTTGAAAAAGATGTAAATAATGATACACATCATCATGGATTAAGAAAAGCAAAACAGGATTTAAACGACATATTAAATCAATATCGAAGTGAAGGTTCAATTTCATTTTTTGATATTATCACAACTGGAAATTTAGCAGTGAAACATCCTTTGTTTGAATATGCTAGAGCTTTCGATTACATCGTCATTACTGAAAAAGGATTATTTAATATCAATGTGAAAAACTGGAAGCAAAAAACATTTTATCATTTCACGGTTGACCCAACAAATGACACACAAAATAATGGAAGCGATACAGTAAATCAAACGGTTGGACGTTATATTGCAAACCAATTCCACAGTCAATTTCAATCAACACGACCAACAACATACACATTTGTAGAAAGAATTAGAAATAATTCTATTATTTATGACTTTTATAACTATGATCCATATGAACAGTCTTCAAAAAATGCCAAAGCATTGGAAGATAGAATTGCAGACCAATTAAACCACAGAATTCAAAATATTGGTTTAGTTTATTTTACAGATGGCAGCGTCAATTTAATTGATGGACCTACAGAAAGACAAGATTTTGTAGAAACAGTTTCATCCAAATCTTCACTAAAAGAAGTCATTGGTGAGACGATTGTAAATGCTCAAGAATCATTAACTGAGGCACAATACAATGAATTGCTTGCACATTTTCACTAATTAAAAGGTATTTAAAAAGCTGCAATAGAGATTTTGTTACGTGACGACATATCTGAAAGTGATTTAAATGAAAGAATACAAACTTAGATTAAGTAAAGTTGAACACAGACAAACAAGCACGGTTAAAATCATAAAGATTTAAATATAAAAGAGAGCTAATCCATTAGGGTAGCTCTCTTTTTTGAGTATGGTTATTTATGTACCAGCCTCATTTGCGTTTAAGCCATTTGAAATTTTTAACTCCAAATATTTTCTTTATTGCTTTTAGCCATCTGTTCTGCTTTTTCGAATAAGTCTCTATATTTTCCATTTGGTGAAAAATATTTTTCTCTTGCCAATCCTTTTTTCACTAACAATTCATTGAACATGGTTTCTTTATCTAACCATACATATGCTAATGTGCGCCCATAACGATCTTCTTTTTCTTTATCATATTCTAAAAAGACATCTTTATCGGTTAAATGTTCTTTTGAAAAATCAGATGCTTCCTTACCATATGGTTGTACAGGTGTATTTGGTTTAACAGTCTCTGGCGTGTCTACACCTATCAACCTTACTTTAATTTGTTCATGCTGACTATTGTTTGCTACTAGTGTGTCTCCATCAACCACACGCGCTACATGTACTTTCTCAGTTTGTTTTGGTCCAGTATGATTGTTATTGGAATCATTGGATGAAAAAGGACCAGTACCATTAATAAACTGAAATGCCAGTACACCTAGTACAACTATACTTATAATTAATGTCGTAATTTTCTTTGTTGATTTCATTGTTGCACCCACTTTTTTTGAATATACCAAATTATCATATAGAAAATTAAAGTTTGCGTCAAGATGCTCATTCCAAAGAAAAATTACGCTTTTACAACAAATGAAACTATAATAGTTCTTTATTTTAACTCACTTAACAAATCGTGGTATAATACTAAGATGATAGGAGTGAACAACTTGAGTATATTTAAGGAGAACATGATTACAGTTATTGCGATTGTTATAGCAATCATAGTGGGATTAATATTACAGTACCAATATCAATTCCCACCTCTTGTATCTGCAGTTGTAGCAATATTTTTAGGCCTTTTTATTGGATTTATTGTCTTTCTCATTCAAGTGATTGTAACTAAAAACAAGAAAAAATAGTACCTTCTGCCGAGTGTTTAAATCGGCAGTTTTTTATTCAAGTTAACATAATATTGTTATTGTTATTTTTATATATAGTAAAAAATAAGTTTTGCTTTAGAAGTTATATTTATAAAATCGCTCGCTTTAATGTTTTTTCTAATAACGTCCATGCTTCGTAATCTTTTTCATTTGAAAGGATTGGTCTAAACCCATAATTTAGATACATATTAACCGCTTGATAACTAGTGGTTTGAGAAGTTAAAAACGCTTGGTTATGATATTGAGATAGGCGATTCATTGCTTCAGATAATAAAGGTTTAGACAATTGCTTACCTTGATACTCTGGGAGTATCGCCACCCAATGAATGCGTCCGCAAATTTTACTATCTCTTGTTAAATTTCCATACCATGCTGTTGTAGTACCTATGACTTCACCTTTAGGATTTTCAAGAAACAAACATCTTTGTTCCATTTCATGCATATTTTGTCCGAATTCAGTGTTAAAATGTGTCAATGCTTGATCTGTAGTATCAAATTCATTTACTTTCATTTCTAAATTTGCCCATTTTACTTCTTCTCCTATTTTAAAATTTCGAATTTTATATCCAACAGGCAATTCATACTGTGGAATACTTTCTAAATTTTCTCTTATCATCTGTACTTTTAAATATTTCATACCTTAATCCCCTCACTCACAAGCCATTTGTCATCAGAAAAAGGTTGAGACATGATGTTCGTCTCAACCTCAATTAGTATAGTTTTCAATTCACTGAACCTTACTTGCATTATAACTTATAACGCTTGTATTTACTCTACTTCTTTTATAAATGTTAATATAGCATGAAACTCTTCTTCATTTGCTGAGAAAGCACGCTCTTCTACTTCACGAACGGTTGAATTGAGTAATTGATAATCCGCTACTTCTTCATCTTTTAAATATGCATTTATGCTACTTTCTAATTCTTTTAAGGAACTCGCTTTTAATGTACTTAGTTTTACTTCTTGCATGTAACTACAACCCCTTTTAATTATTTTTAATCATTTTAATAAGATTAAAAGTTATTTTTACTTAAAAAACTATAAATATGATATGTTTTTTCAAAACCCCTAATCTTATTTTCAAAAATTATATCACTTCATACATATTTTACATAGTTTTTTTATTCTTTAATAGTTCAAACAATGCTTATCGTCCTCAATTTCCACCCAAAAAGCTTTAATTAATACAAATAGGTGCTTAAAAAAGCAATCCAAATCACTTATGAGTAAGTGACTTGGATTGCTTGTATACCTAGTGTTTGCCCCTTTTGCTTAGCACCTAGTATTGTTTTAAATATTGCTCTCTTTCCCATTCAGAAACTTGAGTTCTATAATAATCCCATTCAATAGATTTAGAATTTATAAATTGATTATAAATGTGATTACCCAAAGCCTCTTTAATAGAATCATTATCTTTCATTGCTTTAATAGCAGTATATAATGTTGATGGTAAATCTTGAATACCAACGGCTTCACGTTCTTCACGATTCATTTCATATATATTTTGATTTACTGGCTCAGGTACTTCTAATTTATTTTCAATACCATCTAAGCCCGCTTGTAAAATAGCCGCTAATGCTAAGTAAGGATTGGCTGCTGGATCTACCGAACGAACTTCTACACGTGTTGATAAACCACGTGAAGTTGGTACACGAATTAATGGCGAACGGTTTTTACCACTCCAAGCAATATAGCATGGTGCTTCATAACCTGGAACTAAACGTTTATAAGAATTAACCAATGGATTACATACACCAGTTAAACCTCGTGCATTTTTTAGAATACCTGCGATAAAATGATATGCATCTTTAGTCATTTCCATATCGCCTTCAGAATCGTAAAAGGCATTTTCTTTACCCTTGAAGAGTGACATATTGAAGTGCATGCCGCTTCCGTTCACACCAAATAATGGTTTAGGCATAAATGTTGCATGAAGATTGTGTTGACGTGCAATTGTTTTAACAACTAATTTAAATGTTTGGATATTATCACACGCAGTGATAGCATCTGCATATTTAAAATCAATTTCATGTTGTCCTGGTGCCACTTCATGGTGACTTGCTTCAATATCAAAGCCCATGTCCTCTAATTCTAAAACAATATCACGACGACAATTTTCACCTAAATCTGTAGGCGCAAGGTCGAAGTAACCACCATTATCATTTAATTCTAATGTTGGTTCACCTTTTTCATCTAATTTAAACAAGAAGAATTCAGGTTCTGGTCCTAAATTAAGTTCACTAAACCCTAAATCTTGCATGTTTTTTAATACACGTTTCAAGTTTGCACGTGGGTCACCTTCAAACGGTGTGCCGTCTGTTTTATAAACATCGCAGATAAGACGAGCCACTTTGCCTTGACCTGCTGTCCATGGGAAAATAACCCATGTATCTAAATCTGGACATAAATACATATCTGATTCTTCAATACGGACGAAGCCTTCGATTGAAGATCCATCAAACATCATTTCATTGTCTAAAACTTTTTCTAATTGGCTTACTGGTACTTCCACGTTTTTA
Source organism: Staphylococcus sp. GDY8P196P (assembly GCF_017891705.1). Classification (NCBI taxonomy): domain Bacteria; kingdom Bacillati; phylum Bacillota; class Bacilli; order Caryophanales; family Staphylococcaceae; genus Staphylococcus; species Staphylococcus sp. GDY8P196P. The sequence continues at coordinate 326,990 of NZ_JAESJS010000009.1, forward strand.
ATAACACCTAAAATATCAGTGAATTGCAAACGTAGGTATCTGACATTTTCTTCCTTAGCGAACTTGTGTATGTCTTCCTTGGTAAATGTACGTTTTGCCATTATAAATGTCCCCCATTAATTTTATTTGATAAATCGAGATAAGTCACCACGATTTATCGGAATCGCTTCTCGTTGTGGTTTCTGTGTAGCATCAACAATCATTTGTTTTCTCGTTTCTTGTTCATCATCAGAAAGGTGATCTTGTTCGTCATTTAAAATCTGTTTAATACCTTTTAAATTAAAGCCTTTTTCTATCAATCTTTTTATCTCTAAAAGGCGTTCCAAATCGTTTAACGAAAAAAGTCGTTTATTTCCTTCTGACCTATGTGGTTTAATCAGTTCATGTGTCTCATAATAGCGAACTTGTCTAGCAGTTAGTTCACTTAATTTCGTAACAACACTCATAGAGAAGACCGGCATGCTTCGTCGTATCGTATCTTTTGACTCCAATCCAATCACCTCTATTTTTGAACTTGTATTTAATTTAGCATAATTCTTAAAGCAATTCAAAAATATGTCAGGTTTTCTAACATATACTTCAAACCATTGATTTAATTAACTTTATAATGCACTTCCTACATTTAATCGCAGAATTTTCCGAAATTTTTTCTATAATTAGAAATAGCCACATATGCATTTTAATTTGCTATTTGACCTAGCTATAAATACAATGTGGCCTCTCTTTAAATTTATTAAAATATTTTTTCAACAGCTCTTGTTACAGCTAATTTAACGTGTTCATACGTTAAGCCACCTTGAACATAAGCCTCATACGGTGGTCTTATAGGACCATCTGCTGATAATTCAATTGAAGAACCTTGAACAAACGTACCCGCAGCCATAATGACATCATCTTCATAACCCGGCATATAAGATGGTTCAGGACTAAAATGTGCGTTAATCGGTGAAGCTGCTTGAATACTTTGGCAAAATTGAATCATCTGTTCCTTCGTATCAAAAGTGACCGTTTGAATTAAATCCGTTCTAGGCACATCAAATCTTGGTGAGGTGTGCATATTCATTTGTTCTAGTAACAAACTCGTAAATAATGCACCTTTCAAACTTTGGCTCACAACATGAGGCGCTAAGAAAAATCCTTGATACATTTCTTGTAACGAATATAGTGAGGCACCAGCTTCTTTACCAATTCCTGGCGCAGTTAAACGGTATCCACATCTTTCCACCAATGTTTCATTTCCAACGATATAACCACCGATTTTAGCTAGCCCTCCACCAGGGTTTTTAATTAAGGAACCAGCCATTAAATCAGCGCCGCACTCTATAGGTTCTCGTTCTTCTACAAATTCACCATAGCAATTATCTACAAATATTATGATTTCAGGATATTGCGCTTTTATTTGTTGAATTGCACTTTCTATTTTTGTTAAATCTATGGATGGTCGTTGATCATAACCTTTCGAACGCTGAATAGCGATGACCTTAGTTTGTGGTGATATTTTAGTTAATACCTTATCAATATCGATTTCACCGTGCTTTAAGTCTACTTTATTATATATTACTCCGTGTTCTTTTAAACTTTCTATACCATTACCATTAATACCTATCACTTCTAATAATGTATCATAAGGATCACCTGTAATATACATTAATTCATCCCCATATTTCAAAGTACTTTGTAAAGCAATTGTAATCGCATGCGTACCAGAAATAATCTGAGGGCGCACTAATGCGTCTTCCGCCTTAAATGCATGTGCATATACAGCTTCTAGATGATCTCGACCTATATCATCATATCCATAACCCGTTGTGCCAAGTAAGTCACTTTCGGATACTTTAACAGCGTGGAACGCGTCCAACACTTTTTCTTGATTGATATAAGCAATCTCTTCTATATTTTTAAAATAAGGTTCTAGTTTTGCTTCTGTATCTGCTATTAATTGTTTCATATTTTTCATCGTAATTCTTCTTCCTATTCTTTTTTAAACCCTTTTACAGTATATGTTGCATCTTTCTCATTAAATATGATTTCTGTGACGAGTGTATGTTGTTTCAAGAAATATAATCTATCCGCATCAGCACTTGAGACATTTTCTTCATAAAAAGTTAAAGCTGATTTAACTTGCTCTATAAGTAATTGTTTCACTTTGTCTTCATCTTCTTCATTTTTACTCGAAACAAAAACTGATGGTAAATGAGTTGTTGGCATAGTTCCTTCGTGTAAATCTTTTTTATTAAAAATAATAGCTTGTGGAATATGCCCCATATCTAAGTCACCTATGATTTGGTTTACTGTATCATACTGAACTCGATATTCAGGATGACTAGCATCCACAACATGTAATAGCAAATCTGCGCCTTTCGCCTCTTCTAAAGTGGATTTAAACGCAGCAATGAGTGTAGTTGGTAGTTTTTGAATAAAACCAACCGTATCAGATATGATTAGGTTAAATCCATCATTGATTTGAATTTGTCTTGTTTTAGGATCTAGCGTAGCAAAAAGCAAGTTTTTCTCATAAGTAGCTTCATTCGCCAATGCATTAAACCAAGATGATTTACCAGCGTTTGTATATCCAATAAGTGCTACTTGAAACACATTATTTTGTTCACGTTTGTTGCGATATCGCTCTCGATGTTCAACCACCGTTTCTAATTGATGTTTGATTTCATTCATACGTGTTCTAATATGACGACGATCCATTTCTAACTTAGTTTCGCCTGGACCTCTCGTTCCGATGCCACCACCTAATCTTGATAAACTACGCCCATGACCTTGAAGTCTAGGTAATAAATAATCTAATTGCGCTAATTCTACCTGAAGCTTACCTTCTTTACTTCTTGCTCGAAGTGCAAATATCTCTAAAATCAGTTGTGTTCTGTCGATAATTTTAACGTTCAGATTACCATTTAATGTTTTTGACTGGGCTGTAGTCAATTCATCATTAGCAACAAGTACATCTATATCATTCATTTCTATATAAGCTTTTATGTCCTCTAATTTACCTTTTCCAACGTAATATTTATTATCAAAATGTTGTCTGTTCTGGGTAAATTCAGCTTGTACATTTAATTGGCATGTTTCAGACAATGAAGCTAATTCTTCCATTGTTGATTCAAAATCAAACACTTCATCGGTTTGAGCTTGTACGCCAACTAAAATCGCTGTCTCTAATTCTTTTTTAGTCGTATGTGTTTGTTGGCTCATAACATGCACCTCTTTCAAAGTTTTCTTTGCTATTTTATCATAGTGTTTATATAAAGACTATCTTCTCAAATTATGTTAAATTAATAATAAGAGGTGACATGATATGACTATATACGATATAGAAGTTCAAAAACCAAATGGCGAAACTTACAAGTTAGAAGAATATAAAAATAAAGTATTACTAATTGTCAATACTGCAAGTGAGTGTGGCTTCACACCACAATTTGAAGGACTACAACACTTATACGACAACTATAAAGATCAAGGATTTGTTGTGCTAGGTTTTCCATGTAACCAATTCGGAGGTCAAGAACCAGGTACGGGTGAAGAAGCTACTCAAAACTGTAAAATTAACTATGGCGTTTCTTTCCCAATGCACGAAAAAATTGATGTCAAAGGCGAAAATCAACACCCTTTATATCAATTTCTGACAGAACAACAAAATGGATTTTTCAATGAAAAAATCAAATGGAACTTCACCAAATTTTTAATCGATAGAGAAGGTAATGTAACTAATCGATATGCGCCACAGAAAAAACCGAGCCAAATTGAAGCTGATATTGAAGCGTTATTATAAATAAATTACTGATTTAAAGAAGAAAGCTACACT
>NZ_JAESJS010000009.1:330808-519943 GCF_017891705.1 Staphylococcus sp. GDY8P196P
AGTGTAGCTTTCTTCTTTAAAAGTATGCAAAAATAAATTGTTTTTTTAATGTTATACTTCTTCTACTGCATCATCAAGTGTGAATGTACTGATAGCATGTTTATAAATAAGATGTTGCTTTCCTTGTGTTAATAAACAAACCAAATTGTCATCATAATCTTCGATAATACCTTTCATTTGAAAACCATTCACTAAAAATACGATAACTTTCGTTTGATCAGCCTTAAATTGTCCTAGGAATTTATCTTGGATGTTTTCTGTTGTATTCATGTTATGTTCTCCTTTTCTTTATTTGGACTGAAACTTCATCTAACATCAATGAAAGTGACATTATCTCTCTATCTAACCATACTACGTCGAGCTTGTTTTTGAACCAAGTCATTTGTCTTTTAGCATAATTTCTAGAATGCTTTTTCAATTTATTTGTTGCTTCGGCTAGACTAGCCTCATTTTTAATTACAGGTAACATCTCTTTATATCCGATAGCTTGCATACTTTGACAAGTCTCAAAACCATCTTCAACGAGTTGTTTCACTTCATTTAGTAATCCGCGTTCCAACATTATATCTACACGTTTATTAATTCTTTGATATAAAGTTTCGCGTGACATTTCTATCCCTATTAATAATGTATCATAATTTTCTGTATATTGTTGATTTTTCTTGCGTGAACTTAAAAGTTTTTTTGTTTTTAAATAATATTCAATCGCTCTACGTACCCTTTTACGATTATTTGGATGAATAGTATCAGCTGAATCTTTATCTATCGAAACTAAATAATCATGCAATGCTTCATTTGATAATGAATCTAATTCATTTAGCGTATGGTCTACTTTAATTTGTTGCGCTTCAGATATCGTTTCATCTTCGAAAGCATAATTATAAATTAATGATTGGATATACAAACCTGTACCGCCTACGATGATGGGCATATGACCTCTAGCCGTAATTTCATCTATTAAATTTTGCGCTCTATTTTTAAAATCATACGCAGAAAATGTTTCATCAGGTTCAAGAATATCTATCATATGATGTGGAATATCCGCCATCTCTTTTCTATTTATTTTTGCTGTTCCAATATCCATATGTTTATAGACTTGCATAGAATCTCCGCTAATAATTTCACCATTAAATCTTTTAGCCAATTCGATGCTTAATTCTGTTTTACCAACAGCTGTTGGACCAACTAATGCAATTATAAAAGGTTTATCGCTCTGCACTTATATCAACTCTCTTTATGCTTTGTCTACTCTGTTATATTTTTTTAAAATTTGTCTTTCTATCCAATCATACATATGTTGCCACGTAGTCGTAGCATCTTTTTCAAATAATACTTCATGTCTTTTATTTTTGTATAAATGTACTGTAATATGATGAATTTTACCCTTTTTATATAGTTTTCCTAAATGTCTAATCCCTTTTCCATAATTGCCTATCGCATCATCTTTTCCAGAAATTAGTAAAATAGGAAGATCTGACTTCATTTTTTTTATGTTTTTTAATTTGCTTGTCTGTAACATATACTTTACTGTTTCAAAAATCAGTTGATTTGAGACTAAAAATCCAGTAAAAGGGTCTTTTTCAAATTTTTCAACTTCTTGGTCATCGCTGGATAACCAATCATTTTTCGATTTGTTGTTTTCTATATTTTTATTGAAAGTTTTATACATTATTTGGTTTAACCATTTCAAACGACGTCTTTTACCAGTTATTAAAGTGATAAGTTTTAAAATTATTTGTACGCATTTCCCTAAAAACTTAGGGTATTGCATTGTTCCTGATAGAATCATGCCTTGTGCAACATCTGGATATTTTTGGGTGAAAATTCTAGCAATAATAGAACCCATTGAATGCCCCAATATAATATATGGCGTATGCACAGTATCTGAATACAACGTCTGTGCAATTTCAAAAGTATCATCTGCCACTTGCTCCATACTATCAATGTGACCACGTTCATATGATGCTATATCTTTACCATGCCCTCTATGGTTGTGTCGTAGTACATCATATCCTTGTTGGTTTAATGAATCAATAAGTGCATCATATCGATCCATATGTTCTGCCATGCCATGAAGTAAGTGTATCACACCAATCGTGTCTTTTTTCGCCTTATTCAATTTCACTTCTAAAGTCGTTCCATCTGCAACAGTGATTTTAAACTCATTTCCACTCATGTTTTACCCCCAAATCACGTTTCATTTCATTCATCATACATTATACAATATACCTTCAAAATACACTGTTTTCAAATACAATGCTATTCGGCTTATCACTTGTTACAGCGCTATTATTGATAAAATTAAATGCAAAACCTCATTAAAAATATAAAAACCCCTCCAAAGTCTACATTTTTTAATGTCTACTTTGAAGGGAAAGAACTATTGTTCAAAATTTAAATCTACTAACTCATTATTGGATAAAGATCAAATGTTAGATTCGGACAATATTTAATTTATTCTTTAACTGCAGGTTGATTATTACCTGTTTGTGCTTCATCAATTGCAGTTTGAAGTTCTTTTGTAAACAAGTCTTTTTGAATATCTGTGTAACCTAGTAATTCAGCCATTACATCAATAACTTGATCTTTATAATTGAGAACGTCATCTATTTTGAAATAAAGTTTACCAGTACGACGAATAAAGAAATCTGTTGGACGATGAACCATTTCGTTTTGAATAGAATAAATCAATTCTGTATAAATATCTAATGGTAAACCAGATTCTTGATATTGTGCTGTTTGAGCAATTTTGAATAATTCTTCTACATTTGAACCATATTTCGTTGCAAAATGACGTGCTGTCGCATCATCTATTTGATAAGCTTTAGCATCTTCAACTTTTTTATCAATAAATTGATCAAAGTTTGCACTACCACCAACATCTCCACCAGAAATTGGTAAGTGTTTTGTAGCACATTTATCAAATTTCAAACCGTATTCTGATTTTAAGCGTTTAGATAAAAGGTCTACAATTTCTAATGCCATATGACGATAACCAGTTAATTTACCACCAGCAATTGTAAGTAGGCCTGATTTACCTTCCCAAACTTCATCTTTACGAGATATTTCTGATGGGTCTTTACCTTCTTCTAAAATTAATGGTCTTACGCCAGCCCATGATGACTCAATATCTTCATCAGCTACATTTACATCTGGGAACATATAGTTGATCGCATCAATTAAGTAATCTCTGTCTTCTTGTGTAGCTAATGGTGATGTTTTATCGTTATCGTAAAATGTATCTGTTGTACCTACATATGCTTTACCTTCACGAGGGATCGCAAAAATCATACGTCCATCTTTTTCAGTATCAAAGTATACTGCTTGTCCTAATGGGAATTTTGATTGATCAATAACAATATGAACACCTTTTGTTAAACGTAATTGTTTGTTATTACGTGCATAATCACCACTACGTACTTCATCTACCCATGGGCCACTTGCATTGATTACTTTTTTAGCCTTAATTGGATAAGTCTCACCAGAAATTTGGTCTTCTGCATGAATACCGTTGACCTTTTCATTTGAATCATATGTGAAATGTACTGATTTCGTATGATTGATTACTGTGGCACCTTTTTCAGCTGCACGTTTCATGACTTCAATTGTTAAACGCGCATCATCTGTACGATATTCAACATAAGATCCGCCACCTTTTAAGCCTGATTTTTTAACAAGTGGCTCTTTCGCTAACGTTTCTTTAGCATTTAACATTGTTTTACGTTCTGATTTTTTAACGCCTGCTAGTCTATCATACATTGCTAAGCCAATAGATGTAGTAAATTTACCCATAGAACCACCTTTATGCATTGGCAATAGCATACGTTCAGGTGTCGTTACATGAGGCCCATTTTCATATACAATTGCACGTTCACGTCCAGTTTCTGCTACAACGCCAACTTGCAATTGTTTCAAGTAACGCAAACCACCATGCACTAATTTTGTTGAACGTGAACTTGTACCTTGTGCAAAGTCTTGCATTTCTACTAACGCGACTTTCATACCTCTTTGTGTTGCATCTAATGCAATACCTGCACCAGTAATACCTCCACCGATAATGACAACATCAAAAGTATCATTTTTTAAATCTTGCTTAATCTGTTCTCTTTTCAAAGTTGATAAACTCATAAAATCTAGCGCCTCCTAGTAGTAATAAAAAAAGAGAGACCTATCCCATACATATATAATTGTACGAACAGTGTCTCTCAATTCTCATCTCGATAATATTAACTTACCCTTATTATAGCATAAGAAACTTAGATAAGTCTAATTCTTTTATTCTTCGTCTAGCTTAAAGACTTGAGTGGCCTCTACAGCTTTTTTCCAGCCTTTGTATAATTTATTTCTTTCTTTTTCTTCCATATCTGGATTAAATTCTTTTTCAAGTTTCCAACGGTTAGCAATTTCATCTTTACTATCCCAGAAACCTACAGCTAAACCAGCTAAATAAGCGGCACCTAAAGCTGTTGTTTCGTTAATTTCTGGACGTTCCACACTCACGTTTAATAGGTCTGATTGGAATTGCATAATAAAATTATTTTTAACAGCACCACCGTCGACACGTAGGTTATTTACTGTAATATCAGAATCTTTTTCCATTGCTTCAAGCACATCACGTGTTTGATAACACAATGATTCTAATGTAGCACGAATAAAGTGTTCTTTTTCAGTACCACGCGTTAAACCAAAGATTGCTCCACGTGCATCAGCATCCCAATATGGTGTTCCTAAACCTACGAATGCTGGCACAACATAAACACCTTCCGTAGATTCTACACGTTCCGCGTAATTTTCTGATTGTGGTGCAGAATTAATCATTCTCAATCCATCTCTCAACCATTGAATAGCTGATCCTGAAACAAAGATAGAACCTTCAAGTGCATAGTTAACTTTTCCGTCTAGTCCATAGGCAATTGTTGTTAATAATCCACTTTCAGATGCTACAGCTTCTTCACCAGTGTTCATCAGCATAAAGCCACCAGTACCGTAAGTGTTTTTTACATCTCCACGTTCAAAGCATGCTTGACCAAATAATGCTGCCTGTTGGTCACCTGCAATACCAGCAATTGGAATTTCTTGTCCGAAGAAATGATAATCAATGGTATTTGCATAAACTTCACTAGATTCTTTAACCTCAGGTAACATAGTATTTGGAATTTCTAATATATCCAATAATTCTTGGTCCCATTCTAAATCATGGATATTATAAATCAACGTACGGCTTGCATTCGTATAATCTGTAATATGTGCTTTACCACCAGATAATTTCCACACTAGCCAAGAATCAATAGTACCGAATAATAAATCTCCATTATCAGCTTTCTCTCTAGCACCTTCCACATTATCTAGAATCCATTTAACTTTTGTTCCAGCAAAATATGGATCTAGTAAAAGACCTGTTTTTTCTCTAAATTTATCTTCTAAACCTTGTTCCTTTAATTCTTGACAGATGCCTTGAGTTTGACGAGATTGCCAAACAATCGCATGATACACTGGTCTTGATGTTTTCTTATCCCATACTACCGTAGTTTCACGTTGGTTTGTAATACCAATACCAGCTATTTGATCTGCACCGATGTTTTCTTCATTTAAAACTTCCGCCATAACAGCTAAAACTGACGTCCAAATTTCATTGGCATCATGTTCTACCCAGCCTGATTTTGGAAAATATTGTTTGAATTCACGCTGTGCAACTCCTTTAATTTTTCCATCTTGATCAAATAGAATTGCTCTCGAACTCGTAGTGCCTTGGTCGATTGACAAAATATATTTTTCCATAATGATTAGCTCCCTCTTCAAATGTTCGTAATACGAATTACATATGTAATTCACATTGATATATATATTTCTCTGTACCCAATTTTTATTAGTTCACTCAACTAATAATTTTATATTAATACAATGACAATAATATCTAGTTATATTTTAACGTAAATACACTTAAATTAAACGTAATTAATATATAGTTTCTATACCTTTAGCATTTTTCGCTTTATTTAACGTTACGCCTAAAATAAGTGTGATAATTAATAATACGATAGCAACTACCGACATTGTATCAAATGCACCTTTGTAAAATAATCTGTAAATCACTGCACCAATCATACCACCAGTTACAGGTCCTAACACAGGTACAATTGCATATGACCAATTAGAATCACCTTTACCTGCGATTGGTAAAATCGCATGTGCAATACGTGGACCTAAATCACGAGCTGGGTTAATTGCATAACCTGTTGGCCCACCTAGACTTAATCCAATTGCAACGATTAAACTACCGACAATTAATGGATTTAAACCATCAGCAATTTTGTTCATACCAATGAATAAAAGCCCCATTGTTAAAATACCTGTACCAATAATTTCACTCATGAAGTTTGCAAAATAGTTTTTAATGGCAGGTGCTGTAGAAAATACAGCTAATTTTGTGCCTTGATCTTCTGTGGCTTTCCATTGTGCTAAATACATTAACCAAACTAATGCACCACCAACGATACCACCTAGAATTTGACAGATAATATAGCCTGGCACCATAGCCCAACTAATGGCACCATCCATGGCAAATGCTAAAGTAACTGCAGGATTTAAATGTGCACCTGAAATATTACCTACCGCATACACTCCCATAGTAACTGCTAATCCCCAACCTGTAGCAATAACAATCCAATCTGCGCCATTCCCATTACTTCTTTTTAAGTTGACGTTTGCAACAACGCCTCCCCCAAATAGTATAAGTATTGCTGTTCCCAAAAATTCAGCAAAATATTCACTCATAAAGACTCCTCCTAAAATAAGACAGGGAGACCCCTACAATTATATCCAGTTGTGAACCACCGGTTTAATTACTGTAGAAATCTCCCATCTCTGTTCTAAATATTAACTTGTGTACATCTTACACCGTTGTTGTAAGCGTTGTCAAATACTTTGTAAAAAAGTTGTCACAACTCAAGTTGACATCACACTATTTTCATCAATACTAAATTGACTAGTCAATGGGTCAATTTGTGCCGTTAACCCATAAGGAATCGCATGTTTGGGCTCATTATGACCAAATGATAAATTATAAAAAACTACCATTTTAGGATTATTGCTTTTTTTAATTATTTTTAATATCTCTTTTTTATAATTTTCATAATATACATTATTAAATGGCTTACCAAAAATCATACCATTCAGGTGATTTAAAATCCCTTGCTTCAGCAATTCCTCTAAATATTTAGCAAACATATCAGGTGTAGGTGTGTCTTCTGAGGTTTCTAAAAATAATATTGCACCATTAAATGCTTCAATTTCAGGAAATATTGATGTATGCATTAAATCAACAAAAGTTTCTAGATTTCCACCTAAAAGGTGTCCGCTCACTTTTTTATTTCCATTTAATATTTCGTATCCTTTTTGTTCTATTTTAGCTCTACATGTATATTTGTTTTGCTTATTCCATTTTAATCCATACGGTCTCATATAAAATGCTGGTTCTATTTTTCCTATTTTATTTGTATTAAACCAACACTTGTTAATATTCTCCACTGTATATGTATCCATTGCTATATTTTCTGCAAAGTCAGTAAGTAATGCCTGACCATAAAAACTAACTATTCCCATTTTATAAAACATCAAATGTACTGTTGTTGTATCTGAATAACCACTGAATATTTTAGGGTTGTTTGCAATTGCTTGGAAATCTACATAAGGTAAAATACGTATCGCATCTTCTCCGCCAATACAACTAATAATAGCTTTAACTTCTTGATCTTTTACTGCTTCATTTAAATCTTTAGCTCTACATTCTGGATGATTGTGAATAAACGCTACACCTTTTAAGGCATTTGGCATTACTTTGACTTTTAAGCCAAATTCATTTTCCAAACGTTGAATGCCTTGTCGAGTTCGCCATAACATATTACTTTCACCTGCTAAACCAGAAGAAAGAGACACAATTGCTACTGTGTCTCCTACTTTCAATTGCTTTGGTTTTATCATTGTCGTCATCCCCTTATACTCGTTCACAATGATTGATTACAAATAAATGAATCAATAATATGGAAATAGTTAAATTTTTATCATTTTAGTGACAATACATGATTCGATTACCATAGTGATCGGTCACTAGTTGTAATATATTTTGCACCATTTGAAACTGCAACATCTACTTCTTCTTTGCTATTTATGAGCCCACCTGCAATTACTGCAGTATTCGTTTCTTCGTTAATGATACGTATTGCTTTAGTAGCAATACCAGGTAAAACTTCCACAAAATCTGGTTCTACACGCTTAATCAATTCGATACTCCTAGATAGTGCATGACTATCTAATACAAACACTCTGAACACGGTTGTAGTATTTAATGATTTTGCTTTATTAATTACTTTTGTCTTAGTTGAAACGATGCCTTTAGGATGATAATTTTGAATGATATATTCACAAGCAAATTCATCATGGCTCATACCTTTGATTAAATCGATATGCATGTATGTTTCAATCTTATTCTTGTTTAATAGACCCATAATACTTTTAACATGTCCGATATGCGCATCTAACATGACACATGCCTTGTAATCGGTCATCGTTAATTTTTCTAAATCTTTCATTGAGCGAACTGCAGGCAAAATATGCGGTTTCAACATGAATTCCTCCTTAGACAATACGTTTAAATAGGCGTTCTAATTCATAATTTGAGAAATTAATAATAATGGGTCTACCGTGTGGACAGGTAAATGGGTCTTCAGTGTCTCTCAATTGATTAACTAAATCTGCCATCTCGTTATTTTTTAGATAGTGGTTAGCCTTGATTGATTTTTTACAGCTCATCATAATCGCAGCTTCTTCACGAATTTTTCTCACGTCAACTTTTTTATGTTCTAATACATATTCGATCATATCCTTGATGATTTCTTCAGCTTCTTCTTTAGGAAACCATACTGGATAGCTATCTACAATGTAATCATGTCCACCAAATGGTTCTAAATGCACGCCTACTTTATCTAATTCATCTTTATATTGATTAATTATCATTAATTCATCTTTTGAAAAATGGAAAGTTAATGGAATCAATAAATTTTGACTTTCATTTACAACATCACCAATTTTTTCTCTGAAATATTCATACTTTATTCTTTCTTGAGCTGCGTGTTGATCAATCATAAACATACCATTTTCATTTTGAGCGATGATGTAAGTGCCATGCACTTGTCCAACAATTTCCATATAAGGTATTCTACGTGTTGGCGAAGCACTCACGCGTCCTTTAATATCTTCTTCACCATTGTCTTGTAAAATGTTATCCGCGGTTGATACTTCGTTATCAGTAGAATCACTACTTGTCGTTTCTAAATCATAAAGCAAATCATTTTGTATTTTCTTATAATCATCATAATCATTTTGTGACTCTTGAATGCCGCTTCGTTCATTATCCGGTTGATTTATATAGGATGTTGAATTGTCTGCACTTGCGTTATTTGCATTATTCACGTTTGGTTCACTTGATTGCTCAACATTTTGCTCAAGGTTATTTTGTTGTTGCCGTTTTTCGAAGTCCATTTTCTGTTGCTCAAATTGGTCTAATACCTTGTTTTTCTTCGTCATTTTATCCATATCATTTTGAGGAATTAAAATACGATCTTTAAATGCTTCACGAATTTTTGTCACAATTAATTCAAAAAGCTGGTCTTCTTTTGATAACCTTACCTCTAGTTTGGTTGGGTGCACATTAACATCTACCAATATCGGATCCATTTCAATGTTGATATAGCATATTGGATAACGACCGACCATTAATAAAGTATGATAGCCCTCTAAAATTGCTTTATTTAATAAGAAGTTTTTAATATATCTGCCATTAATAAAGATAGAAATATAATGCTTATTACTTCTAGAATGTTCTGGCTTTGCAAAATAAGCATCTAAATGATAATCACTTGTATCACCCGTTACATGAACTAGATCTTTTGCAATTTTCATACCATAAATTTCTGCCATGACTTCATTTGTTCTACCTGATCCATTTGTTTTTAATATTGTTTTACCATCAGAAACTAGTGAAATACGAATATCAGGATGACTCATAGCCATACGGTTCACGATATCTGTAATCTTTCCAAGTTCTGTATAGAGACTTTTAATATATTTTAAACGTGCTGGCGTATTATAAAACAATGACTCTACCAAAATATCTGTGCCTCTTTTTGCTTTAGCTGGTTTTCGATTTAAAACTTCCCCATTTTCCACATAAATTTCTTGGCCTTCTTGATTATCTGTACATGTTTTCAATGTCACCTTAGAAACTGAAGAAATACTAGCTAAAGCCTCACCGCGAAATCCTAATGTGCGAATATGGAACAAATCATCATCTGCATCTAATTTACTTGTTGCATGGCGATGGAATACTAAGTCTAAATCATCGATTTCTATACCAGTACCATTGTCAACCACACGTATAGAAGCGACTCCTGATTGTTCAACCTCTATGTTTATTTCTGTCGCTTGAGCATCAATTGCATTTTCTAATAATTCTTTCACAACCGATCCAGGTCTTTCTACTACTTCGCCGGCTGCTATTTTATTTGCTAAAGATGTCTGTAATTCTTTTATTTTACCCATTGAATGACCTCACCTCTATTTTAACTGTTTTTGTAATTCACTAAGTTTTACTAGAGCTTCTATCGGTGTCATATTCGATAAATTTAATTGCTTAATTTCAGTCTCTACTTCACTTTGTACCGCAGGATAATCAAACAAATCAAAAGCTGCTTGTTCAAATTGGTGGCTACTTTGTGCTTGCTTGTCATCGTTATAGCTGTGCTCGTTTTCAGATACAAATGATTTTTCTATCGACGGTGCTTCCACGCCTGATTTAACAACGCTAATTTGTTCATTTGTCGCTTGTCCATGATTATTATTTTGTTCAAATGCATCTAGAATCACTTGTGCACGTGATATAACTGCTTCTGGTAAATGTGCTAACTTCGCAACTTGGATACCATAACTATCATCGACAGCCCCGTCTTTAACTTTGTGTAAGAAGATAAGCTCACCTTTGTATTCATTTGCTGCAACATGAACATTTTTCAACGAAGGCAACGACTGATCTAATGTTGTTAACTCGTGATAATGTGTAGAGAATAATGTCTTAGCATGAGAAGTATGTGCCACGAATTCAATCATTGCTTGTGCCAATGCTAATCCATCATAAGTAGAGGTTCCCCTACCTATTTCATCAAAAATAATCAAACTATTTTCTGTAGCGTTAGCGAGTGCTTTTTGTGCTTCCAACATCTCAACCATAAATGTACTTTTACCAGAAACTAAATCATCTGCAGCTCCAATTCTTGTAAATATTTGATCGAAAACTGGTAATACAGCTGTTTCACACGGCACATAAGCACCCATTTGTGCCATAATGCTTATGATTGCAACTTGCCTCATATAAGTAGATTTCCCAGACATATTAGGTCCAGTGATTAAATAGATAAACGTATCTTGATCTAAATTACAATCATTTGGCACATAGTCGTTGTGATCCATAACGCGTTCTACAACAGGATGTCTCGAATTTGTTAATTTAAGTGTTTTGTCTTCGCTAAATGCAGGTCTTGCATAATTATATTTTTGTGCTATCTCGGCAAAACTTTGCAAACAATCTAATTCAGAAATAACTTTTGCTTGTTTTTGTAAGCGTTCTGTATATGTCTTTATTTGTTCACGTAATTCAACAAATAATTGATATTCTAATTCAATCGCTTTATCTTCAGCGCCTAATATAATGTCTTCTTTTTCTTTTAATTCATCCGTAATAAACCGTTCTGCATTTGATAAGGTTTGTTTACGATGATAACCGTATGCAGAAGGGTCAAAACCTTGCAAGTTGGCTCTTGTAATTTCAATAAAGTATCCAAACACTTTGTTAAAGCTAATCTTCAGTGATTTAATACCAGTGCGTTGACGCTCCTTAGTCTGAAGTTCAGCCAACCAAGATTTACCATTCTTCGATGCTTCTAAATATTCATCTAGCTCCTGATTAAATCCTTTTTTGAATAATCCACCTTCTTTAACAGATATTGGCGGTTCTTCTTTCAAACTATTTTCTAATAATGCTAACAGTTCATCTAAAGGTTCAAGAGCTTTAAATTGCTCAGTAGTTTCTGTATCTAAACGATCTAATAATTGCTTAATATTGGGTATTTCAGAAATTGAATGTTTGAGTTGAATTAGATCTCTAGCATTTACATTACCATAACTCACTCGACCAACTAAGCGCTCGATATCATATACTTGATTAAGATGTTCTCTCAATGTATCTCTCTCTATAAAAAAGTCTATAAATTGCTCAACTGTATCTAGACGTGATTCAATTTGATTTTTGTGGATTAACGGTCTATCAATCCATTGTTTTAATCTTCTTGCACCCATAGGGGTCTTAGTTTCATCCATCAACCATAGCAATGTCCCTTTTTTACTTTTCAGACGAATACTTTCTGTCAATTCTAAATTTCTTTTTGCATAAAAGTCCATTTTCATAAAATCTACTGCTTCATATTTAACAACAGTTTCTATATGAGATAGATCTCGTTTTTGCGTATGAAAAATATAATCAAGTAATAACTGAGTCGCATTGTATAAAGATTGTTCATTACTAGTATTTACTGCATAATGTGCATCTGATATTTCATTCAATACTGTAATCGTTTCAGTTGTTAAACTTATTTGACGTTTTAGTTCTTCATCAATATGCTCATTTACCACGATTTCATTTGGATTAATGGTTGTTATTTCATTTATTAATGTAGCTTGATCGTTAAAGGAAGTTACTTTTAGTTCTCCCGTAGACACATCACAATAACTTAATGCATAACAGTCATTTATTTGTACAAAGCTCAAAATATAATTATTTTGTTTTTCATCTACGCCACCTTGATCCATAACCGTACCTGGCGTAACGATTCTAACAACTTCACGTTTCACCATTCCTTTTGTCTGTCTAGGATCTTCCATTTGCTCACAAATAGCTACTTTATATCCATTATTAATTAATGTTTCAATATAGCCATCTGCTGAGTGGTAAGGTACCCCACACATAGGAATAGGATTTTCTTTTTTAGCATCACGCTTTGTTAATGTAATCTCTAGAACTCTAGAAGCTTCTTTCGCATCTTCAAAAAACATTTCATAAAAGTCGCCTAATCTAAAAAATAATAAACAATCTTGATATTGTGATTTTATTTTTAAATACTGTTGCATCATTGGCGTTTGGTTAGTCATTTAATCTTTCACAATCCTTCTATTAGTTTCTTACTGTTATTTACAATACATTAAATAAACTATTATTTATGTATGTTATATCATTAAATCAGATGGTTGCTCACTTGTTTAACTGATTGCTATTTTTACTTTATAACTAGTTTCTATTCTTATATTATTTCGTACTTTTAAACCATATTTCGATATTTTTATTGTCCATTTAACTCTTAAATTTTAACATAACTTTAGTTTTTACGCTTATGCTTACAAATTAGGATTGATGTAAAATGTTGTCGTTTAACTACTTGATGAATGATATTTATAAAATAAAAAAGATTAAGCTTCATTTGCACATACAATTAGTTAATTACAAATCCACATTATAATTAAATCATTGATATGATAAAAGCAATGAAACTTAACCTTTTCATATTTATAAGAATCGTTTTAAGATGCCTTTTCTTTTCATAACCATTAAAATAACATAACTAATCATTGCACCAATCACACTTGAAGCAATAAAAGCTATCATTAAAGGCTTGACAGCAAAGTTAGCAAAACCTAATACCCAGGCTAATGGTATACACATAATACTACCAATGATGCCTGTACCTATAACTTCACCGATTGCTGCCATAAAAATATGCTTGCGATAAAAGTAAAAACCACTTGCTAATAATACACCTACCATACTTCCAGGAAATGCAAAGAAACTACCGGTACCAAACACCATTCTTAACAGCGAAGAAATAAACGCTTGTGCCAGACCAAACCAAGGCCCCACAAATACCGCACATATCACATTGATTAAATGTTGTATAGGCGCCGCTTTGATAGGCCCAAGTGGTATAACAACAATGCTACTTAACACTACATTTATTGCAATCAATATCGCAGTCAGTGTTAATTTTCTTGTTTTCATATTGCTCATTTCCTTTCTACATATGGATTATGTATTAATCTTTATCTTGTTGAATTTCATTTAAACGGTTTGACATCGTACTAATCATCATTTGCAATAAGTCATTTGCCTCTGCTTGTGATTCTCTAAATTCTTCAACAATAGGTATAATATTGAGGTTTTGCTCGATATCTTGAATTTTATCTTCAGACTGACGCAGTGCCTGCTGTTTACCATAATTTTGTAAATTAACAGACTGTTTCTGCGTTTTTTTCAAGTCTTTCATACGTGTTTCAATATTTTTATTTTGATGAATTTGCTGTTCAATCGCTTGATATTCTTTAACAGTGTCTAATGATTGAATACGTTGACTGAGTTTATCTGCCTCTGCCAATATTTCATCTTTTTCATACATTATTGTGTCACCACTGCTTTTTCACTAACGCCTAAAAACGTACCATTCAATGAAAACTGTTTAGCTTCATCAACTTTTACATCAACAATCTTTCCAATCATTTCTTTAGGTGCTTTAAAATTAACTAGTTTATTTTTATTCGTATAACCTGCAAGTACAGTATCATCTTTCTTACTAGCACCTTCACAAAGAACTTGTACTGTTTGGCCTTCATATTGTGCCATAGCTTGTTCAGAATAATAGGCTACTTTTTTATTTAACTGTTGTAATCTTGACTTTTTTTCCTCTAATGGTACATTATCTTTCATTTTAGCTGCTGGCGTGCCATCTCTTTGAGAATAAATATACGTATATGCATGTTCAAATGCTACTTCATCATATAAAGTCAATGTTTCTTCAAATTGTTCTGCTGTTTCATTTGGATAGCCTACGATAATATCTGTTGTTAAAGCAACATCAGGTATTTTTGACTTAATACGATTGACTAAATCTAGATAGCTTTCTCTCGTATATTTACGTCCCATAATTTTAAGAACAGCATTATTTCCTGATTGTACGGGCAAATGCACATGTGGAACGATGTTTCCACCGTTAGCAATCACTTCTATCATACGATCGGTGAAATCCCATGGGTGACTCGTAGTGAAACGTACTCTAGGAATATCTATTTTCGAAATATCTTCTAGCAAGTCGCCAAGTCCATATTCTAATCCATCAATATCTTTACCATATGAATTAACATTTTGACCTAATAGTGTAACTTCTTGATATCCTTGACGAGCTAAATCTCTAACTTCGTCTATAATATCTTGTGGTCTTCTACTTCGCTCTTTACCTCGTGTAAATGGCACAATACAGTATGTACAGAATTTGTCACAACCATACATGATATTAACCCATGCTTTTATATTACCTTTTCTGACTTTAGGTAAATTTTCAATTACATCGCCTTCTTTAGACCAAACTTCTACCACCATTGCTTTTGAGAGATAAGCTTCTTCGAGTATTTCAGGCAGTCTGTGTATATTATGCGTACCAAAAATCATATCCACATTTTGATATGATTTTAATATTTTATTCACGACTGATTCTTCTTGAGACATACAACCGCAAACACCAATAACTGTTTCAGGTTTTTCTTTTTTCAAGTGTTTTAAATTGCCAATCTCGCTAAACACTTTATTCTCTGCATTTTCACGAATTGCACAAGTGTTAATTAAAATAACATCCGCTTCATCGATTTCTTCTGTTGGCTGATAACCTAAAGCACTTAAAATACCTGCCATTACTTCTGTATCATGTGCATTCATTTGGCAACCATATGTTTTTATTAAAAATGTTTTACCTTTACCCATACCACGATATTTTTCATCGATTTGAAAATCACGGTTATAATGTACTTCTTCTTTACCACGTTTACGTGCTTCTTTTAAACTTGGTGGTTGGTATACATGCTCAAAATACTTACTATAATCTTTTGTCTTCTTATCGCGCTCGGCCAAAACATCTATAGAAGTTTGCTTTCTTTGTTCTTCATTCACGCTAACAAAACCCTTTCTATATCATAAAAACTATGAACAAACGCATTAAAATAGATCTTATCTCGCTGTTTTACAATCGAGTCGTTCAAAGTTCTATAACTTTATCTATAATCATTATTTCATTATATTAAATTTAGCAATAAAGTGCAAAAGTCATCTACAATAATGAATGTTGATTTCAAAAGTACATTTTACAATAAAAACCATCTTGATTAAATATACTTTGTCAAATAACAAACATTTTTAATAAAATAATGATACAAAAATAAGGCACTTACGTATCATTTAATAACATTTATTAAATAAACGATGTACCTTATAGTTACGACTTTAATTTTAATTTTACAATATCATAATGCAATACCTTACTATCAAGAAAACTACTTAGATTTCATCATATTTTCCAGTTAATGTTTCAATCGTTATACCTTCTGGAACATGATAAAATTTCACTTGACTGATAGTACTTGGTATTTCTAGTTCTACCATTCGCTCATTTAACTTTTGGATTAATATCAAACATTCATTCATCTCACCTTGTACAGTTGTTTCTAAAGGTCCAACGCGATATTCCAAACCAGAATCATCGATCACTTGAATTGCTTCATCTACGTAAAGTATAACATCTTCACCATTAGCAGTTTTAGGAATAATTTGTACACTCATTAAAGTATCATTCATACTTGTTCAACCCCTTAAATTTTACTTACCTTCAGTTTACCAAAACATTAACTAAAGGTATAGAAATCGAAAGCTTTGTTTATTTATTGATAGGTTTCGTTTATAAGTGACATCATCATATTTTTAGCAACGTTACCACCATTTGAAGCCGCATCGATTAATTGGCTAGGAAAATTGTCCTTAGTCTCTCCAGTTACATATAATCCATTAATATTTGTTTCTCCATATGGTGATGATTTGATTTTGCCCTGTTCATCACGTTCTAACAATATATTATTTAGAAAATTGAATTCGGTATCCCACCCCATTTGTGTAAATGCACCTTCTATTTTTATGACACTATCATCTTCTAATTCGACTCCTTTTAATTGTCCCTGCTCTCCTAATAGTTTTTTGATCGTTGTTGAACAGACCTCAATATGATGTTGTTCTAAAAATTTAATTGCCTCTGGCTCTAACGTTTCAATACCATTAGTAAATACAGTGATTTTTTTCGAAAAATTTCTCAATAATTTAACAATGTGTATTACATCTTTATCAGAGTAAAATACGCCTAATTGAGTATGTTTCATTTCAAAGCCATCACACCAAGGACAATAAAATACCGTTTTACCGTAAAAGGATTCAATATTATTTATTTTAGGTAAATGTTCTCTAACACCTGTAGCAACAAGTATTTGCTTGGCTGTATAGGATTTTGATGCTGTTGATACTTTAAATCCGGATTCAATTTGTATAATATCTACGACCCTTGCATTCACTATGGATACATCTTTGTATTTGGAGACATCTTCTATAGCTTGTTGTTTAAATTTTTGTGGCGAAATACCATCTTGCGTTAAATAACCATGTGATAATTGAGTAACTTTATTTCGTGGTTTATCTTCATCAATGACTAATGTATGCATCATTCCTCTACCAAAATTCAATGCAGCGCTCATACCTGCTGGGCCACCGCCTATGACAATTACTTCATATTCCATCATTCCACTCCTTTTAATTACACGTCTATTAAAGACTTTTAATATCTATAATAGTTTTAAAAAAGTGTATAGAAATAGTTTATGCTTTGCTATTTCTATACTATAAAATTATTTAACTACAGGTTTTAGCAGACTCGATAGTTTCTTTTGCTTCAAAGTTGTTACCAAAGTTGTTTCAGCATCTTCCATTATAGCTTTGATAGGGCAGCCTTCATCATGATTAAAAGTGTCTTCTAATAAACTTTGCTCCCCATCTATCGTAACAATGACTTCATAGATAGATACTGAATCCCATCCATTCTTTAATTGATATCCGCCTTTAGCACCACTACTAGCAGAAATGATATTACGCTTAACTAAACGTGTCATTACTTTTGATAAATAAGTTGTAGAAACACCTAAAACTGATGCTAAGTCTTGTACAGGAATCTTTTTTTGATCACCTTGATTATTAATCATAAATAACAGTGCATGTAAAGCATAATCAGTCGCTTTTGAAAATTTCATAAATTTATCATCTTCCTATTATAGATATAATAAATCTATAATAACTTATTTGTTTTTCTTTTTCAATATTACACTAAATTTTTAGTAGCATTAATAATTGCATCTGCAAAATCATACATAAACTGAGCCCAGTTACTACTGTTCTCTCTACTTTTTTTATTATAACGTTCATTTTCAAACAATTTCTTTCTTATTCCTGAGGTTAACTCGAGTTGGACACCTTTCTCAGTTTTACAGCAATTTACAATATTGTCATCATGCGCACCAGACATATGTGACGGGGCTTGTCTGACAATTATCCCTAATTTTTCAAATTCTGCCGTCATCTCATCCATTAATTGCTCATCCTTACCACCCATATAAACAATTTCATCTTCACCTTTACAGCCATGTATCGCGATGGCATATTGATTATTTGCAATCATTTTCATTAATTTAGGTTCATCATAATGTCTGGACGTCACATGTAATTCTGCATTACCTTTTGTTCTAATTGCTTTAAACGTAAAGTAGTCAAAACCACCTTTTTCAGCTGTTAATTCCGCCAATTCGGTAGTAGCAGGTTCTATTGCTCCGCCATGAATTGCAGTTATGATAACATTGCTATTTCGGTCAATTGAATTAATAATCCAATCCGTATTTTCCTCCGTTAGCTGCATTAATTCCGTCATAGATTTAAATCGATCAGCCATTGATTATCCCCCTCTATTTTATATGTACACTTTTTGTATACCACATTTTAGCGTCCATTATTTTAAATCACTGTTAAGTTTTTGATAATTTATTAACTCAATATTTACAGTTAACTATTGCTGATTATTGATTGCTTTAATCATTGCTTTTGAAAACGCTTCTAAATAGGTTGACCAGTTCGAACGATTTTCTCGGTCATTTAAATTAAATTTTTTATTAACAAAACAATGCTTCCTAAAGTTAACAGTCAATTCTAACTGTACCCCCATACCTTTTTGACCACAATTCACAAAGTTATCCTGTTGTTTACCAGAAATATGAGAAGGTGCATCCTTTGTAACGATTCCTGTTTCATTTAACGTTTTTTTTATCCGCGTAATTAGTGCTTTATCTCTACCACCGATATACACTTCATTTTTCTTACCCATGCAACCATGTATAGATATAACTTGAGCATGTTCAGTCACAATCTTTTGTAATTTTGGCTCATCAAAATGAATTGAAGTTACATGAAGTTCATTGTTTTTATTTTTTCTTACACCTTTAAAACTATAAAAACTATAATTACCTGTTTCACTTAAATGTTGTGCAACTTCAGTAGTTCCTCTTTCTATAGCACCGCCATGGACAGCAGTAATAAGTACTGGTGAATCTCTTTCACACGTTTGAATTTCCCAATCTTTATCTTCATTTGTGTAAGTTAATAATTCCGTCATTGTTTCAAAGTAATCAACCATATCTCTCTAACCTTCCATTTTTCGTATATAAATATAAAACTAGCTGATTCACAAATATAAAACAATGATTTTTTCTATGAAAATCATCTTTTGTGATCAGCTAGTTATTTTACGCTATTGATTCTTATTTAAGTAGATAAACGCTTATACAAACTGCTTTGTTAAGTCTTTAAATTGTTGTTCATCAAGGTGAATATCTTTATTGGCTAATGCTGTACCTTCTATTTCTTCAATTTGAGATTCATAAGAAGGTGTTTCCGTGTCTTGATATACAATGCCTTTAAGTAATGAATTATACTCTAAAACCTTTTGAGTAGCTTTTTGTTTGTCGGTCGCATCAAAATCTTCAATTTCATCAATACTTGTAAGATTTTCTTTAAACCAATCATAAGTGTTGACTTTATTATATGTTACACATGGAGAGAATACGTTAACAAATGAAAAACCGTCATGGTTAATTGCATCTTCCAACATTTTAGTTAATCCTTTAATATCACTAGAAAAACCTTGTGCAACAAATGTAGCACCTGAAGACAACGCAAGTTCTAATGGCGCAACATTTTTTTCAATATTACCTTTAGGCGTAGATTTAGTCACAAACCCTTGTGCTGATGAAGGTGATGTTTGTCCTTTAGTTAAACCATAGATTTGGTTATCCATCACTATATATGTCATGTTCATATTTCTACGCAACGCATGGATCGTATGTCCCATACCAATCGCATACCCATCACCATCACCACCAGAGGCAATTACGGTCAAGTCTTTATTAGCCATTTTCACGCCTTGTGCTAATGGTAATGAACGACCATGGATCCCATGTACACCGTATGAATTAACATAACCTGATAAGCGGCCTGAACACCCGATACCAGTTATAATTGCAACTTCTTCAGGTTCTAGCCCAACATTTGCAGCTGCTTTTTGAATAGCTGCTTGAACAGAGAAATCTCCACAACCTGGGCACCAATTGGGCTTCACATTATTTCTAAAATCTTTAAATGTTGCCACTTATACCAACTCCTTTAAATTTTTGGCAATTTCTAATCCTTTGGCTTCTATTTCATTTGGTAAGAATGGCGTACCATCATATTTCGTTTGATTAATTAATTTATCTCCAACGTTCACATTCATTTTTAATATATTAGAAAGTTGTCCTTGATAGTTATGTTCCACAACGACAACTTTTGAAGCTTTATCAACCGCTTCTTGTATCGTTTTGCTTGGGAAAGGATGTAGTTGTCTGATTTGTAAATGATTAACCTTCAATCCTTGTTGCTCTAACCTTTCTTTACCTTCTTGAATCGCACCTTTAGTAGAGATGAAACCTAAATAAAGTATGTCTGCTTCATCATGGACTGCATTATTTTCTACAGGTTGATTGATCAATAGATGTTCTGTTTTTCGCATCCGTTTATCCATTTGCTGTTGTCTGTTATCAGCTGCTTCACTTGTCTTACCTTCTTCATTATGTTCCACACCTGTGACATGGTGGATGCCCCCTTTAACTCCAGGGATTGGTCTTGGAGAGACCCCACTTTCAGTCAACGCATATCGTTTGAAGTATGTTTTATCATCTTCATCTCTTTCTATATCTGATTGAATCGTTTCTCCTCGGTTTATTTCAATTTTATTATAATCTAATGATTCTACAGTTTGTTTACCTAATGACAATTGTAAATCACTTAAAATAATGACCGGGCATTGATACATTTCAGCAAGATTGAAAGCTTCTATCGTAAGGTAAAATGCATCTTCAGCATCTGTTGGTGCTACAACTATTTTAGGTATATCGCCATGCGTACCGTAGATCATTTGCATAAGGTCTGATTGTTCTTGCTTGGTAGGCAATCCAGTGGACGGACCGCCGCGTTGTGTATTGATTACAACAAATGGCGTTTCCGTCATACCAGAAAGGCCAATTGCTTCCATCATGAGTGAAAGACCAGGACCAGCGCTCGCTGTAAATGCACGTACACCAGCATAGTTAGAGCCTATTGCCATATTTGCCGCAGCGATTTCATCTTCAGTTTGTACAACAGTACCCCCAACTTTGGGTAAATTTTCAATCATATATTCCATGATTTCAGATGCTGGTGTAATAGGATAAGCTGCCATAAATCGAGAACCAGCTGACAACGCACCTAGACCTATCGCATCGTTACCAATCATATATAGATGTGGTGTGCCTTCTGTTTTTTCTAAAACAAAATCACCATCAATATGACTTAATTGTTCGTTCATTAAACGGTAACCTTCATTCAATGCTTCAATATTCATTTCTACAACTTTATCACCTTTTTTAGTAAACATATTGGTGATAAGTGTCTCAAAATCTGAAATGTCTAAGTTCATTACTGCACATGTCGCTCCAACCGCGACCATATTTTTCATTAAAGTAGTGCCTAATTCTTTCGCAGTGGCAGTAAAAGGTAGCGCAACCAATTGTGCGTCACAATGTTCAGGTTTTTCTGGTTTAGCTTTACTATCAGCAATAATCACACTGTCTTTACGCATCTCATGGTGGTTCACTTCAATTGTTTCTTGATCAAATGCGATTAATATATCTAAATCATCACTAATTGCATGTACTGGTGATGTTGATACTCTAATTTTATTATTTGTATGACCGCCTTTGATTCTACTTGAAAAATGACGATACCCATATAAGTAGTATCCTTTACGGTTCATAGCAGTGGCAAAGATTTCACCTGTTGATTCGATACCTTCCCCTTGTTGTCCGCCCACTTTCCATGATACTTGAGATTTCATATCATCTAGCCTCCTAGTGGTTATAATAATTCATATTTCATCATACCAAAACAAACCACGCTTTTACTATGAAAAGAGCGGTTTATTTTAAAATTCATACTAATGGACGATTATTTAAAAGGATGGTCATCATTGATAAGGATACGTTCGATACGTTTTGTTTTACCATCTTTGTTTAAATCTATAATCACACCTGATAATACACTACGACCTTCGTCAGGAACAACATGTCTTTGTGGTAAGCTTGTGATAAAACGCGTAATCACCTCTTCACGATTAATACCAAGAATACCATCATAGTATCCTGTCATACCTACATCTGTTATATATCCTGTGCCTCCAGGTAATATTCTTTCATCTGAAGTTTGGATATGTGTATGCGTGCCGACAACAGCACTAACTCTATTATCTAAATACCATCCCATTGCATTTTTTTCTGAAGTCGTCTCAGCATGAAAGTCAACAAAGATATAATCTGTTTCTTTTTTTGCTTCAGTTACTAACGCATCAGCTTTTTTAAACGGATCATCAATATCTTGCATAAATGCTCGTCCCTGTAAATTAATGATAGCCAATTTGATTTCGTTAATTTGAATGTAGCGCATACCAACACCAGGTGCTTCATCTGGAAAATTGGCCGGGCGAACCATACGATTGGCATTTTCTATAAAATCATAAATTTGTCGTTGACCATATGTATGATTACCCATTGTCATAAAATCAACGCCTTCTCTTAATAAAGATTTGTATATTTTTTCAGTCAAACCTTTACCATGTGCTGCGTTTTCTGCATTTACGATTGTAACCGTAGGTTTATAAGTTTGTTTTAGCTTAGGCAAATAGTTTGAAATAGCTTCTCTACCTATTTTACCAACAATATCCCCAATAAATAAAATTCTCATTTACGTGTCATCCTCTCTTACTGTTAGTTTAATTGAAATTAGCGATGATGAAAAGGCTCTTTAATAAATATTCATAAACATTACTTTGTTTTAAATTTATGATTGGTGGTAATATTTATATTATAGTTATGTATCATTTCAAAAAAATAGGAGTTGTATGTAAGATATGTCAATTAATATTGATCCACAACATTTTGCTGATTTAGTTGTTTCTGCAAACCCTTCAAATAGTGACAATCCGGAGGAGATTGCTAAAGATAGCTTGGAGTTATATATCAATGCTTATAGACTTGCTGAAAGATATGCCAATATCTCCACGAATTGTTATGACACTGCCGAAGTAATTAAAGAATTAAGTAAAGTAGATTTAGAATTAAAATAACTTAACGTAATTCACAGTAATAAAAGAGACTGAAGTATAGTGTTTAGTTTCAAAACAAAGGAGTCTGGGGAACATTACATCCTAGACTCCTTTGTTTTTTTTTCAGATTTCTAACCTAGTCTTTTGAATTAAAGCATGTACGAGTGTGATTGTGCTGTAATATGGTTTACATAATCCGATCTTGCAATAGCTCTCACAAATAAATCATTCTATCCAATCCAAGTGTCAGCTGTTACGAGTGAAATATGTTAAATCGAAAAAGGGTGAAGTTAACCACAATGTATTTTTACTTTAACTATACTTCTTAATAATATCGGTTTTACAAACTAAAAATAACTGCTAGTAAAATTTTACATCTCTACTAGCAGTTATTCCGTAACTTAATTAAGTTCTTATTTATTATTTTGCGTATTCAATTGCTCTAGTCTCACGAACAACTGTCACTTTTATATGGCCAGGATATTGAAGTTCATCTTCAATCTGACTCTTAATATCTCTTGCTAAGCGGTGTGACTTTAAGTCGTCGATAGTTTCTGGTGATACGATAACTCGAATTTCTCTACCAGCTTGGATTGCAAATGCTTTTTCAACACCATCATAACTTTCTGAGAGTGTTTCTAGTCTTTCTAACCTTCTAATATAATTTTCTAGGGTCTCTTTACGAGCACCTGGTCTTGCAGCTGATAGTGCATCTGCTGCTGCAACTAATATAGAAATAATAGAAGTTGGTTCTACATCACCGTGATGTGAATGTATAGCATTTAATACTGTTTCACTTTCAGCGTATTTTTTAGCTAATTCTACACCAATTTCAACGTGACTGCCTTCAA
This sequence comes from Staphylococcus sp. GDY8P196P, assembly GCF_017891705.1. NCBI lineage: Bacteria > Bacillati > Bacillota > Bacilli > Caryophanales > Staphylococcaceae > Staphylococcus > Staphylococcus sp. GDY8P196P. Next base: position 355,386 of record NZ_JAESJS010000009.1, read on the forward strand.
CTTCATGGTCGATAGCTTTACCAACATCATGAAGTAGTCCAGCACGTTTGGCTAATGTAACATCTTCTCCTAATTCAGCCGCTAACATGCCGCTTAAATGGGCAACCTCTATAGAATGTTTTAACACATTTTGACCATAGCTAGTACGATATTGTAAACGACCTAGAATTTTAACTAAATCTGGATGCATATTATGCACATTAATTTCAAATGTTGCTTGTTCACCAGCATCTCTTATAATATCGTCAACTTCTTTTCGAGCTTTTTCAACCATATCTTCAATTCTTCCAGGATGGATACGTCCATCTGAAACAAGATTTACTAATGCAGTTCTTGCAATTTCGCGTCTAATTGGGTCAAAACCTGATAGAATAACTGCTTCTGGTGTATCATCTATAATTAAATCAATACCAGTTAACGTTTCTAACGTTCTTATATTTCTACCTTCTCTACCAATAATTCGACCTTTCATTTCGTCATTTGGTAAATTAACAACTGATACTGTAGATTCTGAAGTATGCTCTGCAGCTAACCGTTGTACAGTAGTTGCTAATAATTCTTTTGCATTTTTATCGACTGCTTCTTTTGCTTCTTTCTCTTTTTCCTTAACAAGTATTGCAATATCATGTGACAATTCTTCCTCGACTCTTTGAAGTTGTTCGTTAGCAGCTTCTTCTTGAGTGAGACCAGAGATGCGTTCTAATTCTTGTTCATGCTTATTTATTAATGACTGAACACTACTCTCTTTTGCATCTACTTGTTGTTGTCGTTCTTCAAGTTTAGACTCTTTTTGCTCTAAAATCTCATCCTTTTTATCTAAAAGATCAGATTTTCGCTCTAAGTTTTCTTCTTTTTGAAGAAGTCGTGCTTCTTGCCTTTGAAGATCACCGCGTCTTTCACGAAGTTCATTTTCACTTTGCTCTTTTAAGATTTGATTCTCTTCTTTAGCTTCAAGGAGCTTTTCCTTCTTAATATTCTCTGCTTCTTTATTACCATGTTCGATAATATCTTCTGCAGTTTGTCTTGCTTGTAATTGCTTTTGATGCAATATATTTCGGGCAATAATATACCCTACAACAACTCCGAGAATAATACCTAGCAAAATGAGTAGGAGGTTTAATAAATTCACACAAACACCCCCTTTTTCTAGGATTTTGCTCTGTATATCAAATTCAATATGATTATATGAAGTTATATAAGAATCATACAATGTAATTGTACGGTTTCAAACTAAGAAGTGTCAAGGTGTGCAACTACATTAATTAAATATTTGAATAGCTTCTTTTACATTAAAATAGTTACAGTTACTGCTATTGCTTATTTCTTGTTGTTTTTTCATCATAAAAAATTTTTATTTAATAATTTTGAACCTATATGCAATCACAAAAAAATAAGTATGTATTTATAAATACATACTTATTTTATAAGGAAAACTATTATATTTTAATTTAAATTATAAGTTACTCATCTTTTTCATCAAAAAGTGTAGTTGGTGCATCTTCTTCCTCTTTTTCATCTACGTCACCATCAAAAATACCAAGTTTTTCTCGCAATTTCTGATCGATTTCTTGTTTAACTTTTGGATTTTCTTTTAAATATAATTTAACGTTTTCTTTACCTTGACCCATACGCTCACCATTATATGAATACCAAGCACCCGATTTATTAACGATTTCATTTTCTACACCAAGGTCTATGAGCTCTCCTTCTTTAGAGATACCTTTTCCGTACATCATATCAACTTCAGCCACTCTAAATGGAGGTGCTACTTTGTTTTTTACCACTTTGATTTTTGTTCTGTTACCAACAATTTCTTGACCTTGTTTCAACTGTTCAGCACGACGAACTTCTAAACGTACAGAACTATAGAATTTTAATGCACGTCCACCTGGTGTCGTTTCAGGATTACCAAACATAACGCCAACTTTTTCACGAATTTGGTTTATAAATACAGCAGTTGTATTTGATTTAGAAATAGCACCAGACAATTTACGTAATGCTTGTGACATTAAACGTGCTTGTAAACCGACATGTGTATCGCCCATTTCGCCTTCAATTTCAGCCTTCGGTGTTAACGCAGCTACTGAGTCGACAACGACGATATCAACCGCACCACTTCTAACAAATGCTTCAGCGATTTCTAAACCTTGCTCACCATGATCTGGTTGAGATAAGTATAAGTTTTGAATATCAACACCTAATGCTTCTGCATAAACAGGGTCTAAAGCATGTTCAGCATCAATAAATGCAGCGATACCACCATTTTTTTGTACCTCGGCTATGGCATGTAATGCAACTGTTGTTTTACCAGAACTTTCTGGCCCATATATTTCTATGATTCTACCTTTAGGGTAACCACCAACTCCTAATGCGTTATCTAGTGTTACCGAACCACTTGATACACTAGAAACTTTACGTGCTTTATTATCACCAAGTTTCATTACTGCACCTTTACCAAATGATTTTTCCATATTTTTAATTACTGTATCTAAAGCTTTTTGACGATCATTATCCAAAACACTGGACCTCCTAAATGAGATTTATCTCTGAAAAATATCTTAACCATACTATACATTGATTTAAAGTATTCTGCAAGCATTTTGCGAATATTTGTTCGCTACTAATAGAACAATTCTTCACAAAAAGGGAACCTACGTACTAATCATTGTTTGTTTTGAATTATTAATTTTTTTCTCTAAAGTAGTTTAATAATCTAATCAATGAATAGTTTTGTGATCTTTTTTTTATTAAATTTCTATTCTTCGTCATTTTAAATGATTTAATGGTTAGGTATTCGTTTTCTAAAATACCTAAGTATACTGTACCATTTTCATGTAATAATGAAATACCAATTTCAGCATTATACAAATCTTTGACGATACGGCATGAAATTAGTAATTGATGCTCCATATCCTCTTTAGAATTTATAAACTGTTGGTGATGGGGTAACATACCAAATAGCTTATTTGAATAATCATGATCTTTCATTCTAGAATATAATTCGCCATCTGTTACACCATCATAGATTGCAAATGATTGTTTCATATGTGCTAAAAAGGATGATTCTATGGAATTATCATCTGACCCGTAATAATATTTACCTATACGTGACAGGATTTCTTTTTTTACTGGTGCTATTAGTGCTTCACACTCTTGTTTAGAGTTACCATTCGCCGTCAGTCTTATATTAACTTCATGCGTACCAGCTAATGGTGCAATAGTAGGATTTGTTTGATTATCTATCAAATCAATTAAAATAGTTTCAACTTTAGATTCACCTATCCCTGCAAAACGCAATAATTCTGAAAAAATAATACCTTCTCCAGTTAAAAAATATGGTAATAAGCCATCTTTTGCCATCGGTTGCATTTCTTTAGGTGGACCAGGCAATAGAGCGATGTGTTTATCGTTATATTCAATCAGCATACCTGGTGCCATACCTACTTTATTTTCTAAAACTGTTGCACCTTCAATGACTAGTGCTTGTTGTTTATTGTTCGGAGTCATTTCAACATTTTGATCTTTAAAATAATGCTCAATATACATCAATGACTTTTCATCCGTTACTAAATTGCGATCTAATATTTGAGCTACCGTATGCTTTGTTAAATCATCTTTAGTAGGTCCTAATCCACCAGTAAGAATAACAGCATCATATTGTTCCAATGATGAATGTATTGCTCTTTCAAGTCTATTAGGATTATCTCCTACTACAGTGTGTTCTACAACACTATGTCCTATATCATTAAATAATTTTGATAGATATTGACCATTGGTATTTGCAATTTGACCCAGCAATAATTCAGATCCAACTGCTATAATTGATATATTCACACTTTCCCCTCCTTGTCCGAAAGAAAAATTTCGCTATTTAATTTGTTAAACTTATTATTTATATTATAAATCCAATTCTATTTAAAAACTAAAATTTCGTTTGAAGATTATTCTGTCTTAATTAATAACGATTCTGTATCAAGATATACTGTTTTAACAAAAAAACTGGAAAGGTGCTTAAAAACACTTTCCAGTTGAATTCATGTTTGTCAGAACCAAACTCATATTATTTAGCCTTAAATACATCTCTACCTTTATAAAAGTATTCAATACCAGATAGAATCGTAAAGAATACCCCTATGTATAATAGCACCTGACCTATTGGAAAACCAATCCATGTAGCTAATGGGTCGCCTAGTAAAATCCATACTAACGCAATCATCGTAACCGCCGTTTTAATTTTACCTAATTGGCCTGCTGCGCTTACAAAACCTTGTTCGATTTGTAATAAACGTAACCCTGTAACCGCAAATTCACGTGCAATAATAATAATCGCAACCCATGAGTTTGTTAACCCAATTTCAACAAGAGCAATCAAAGCACTTGAAACAAGTAATTTATCTGCTAATGGGTCTAAAAATTTACCCATATTTGTAACAAGCTGCCATTTTCTTGCTAAGTAACCATCTGCAAAGTCACTTAACGAAGCAACAATAAAGATAATACCACTAATCAATAATTCAATTCTAATTTCATATCCACCAATAAAAGTTACATTACCAAAACCAAAATCTACTAAAGCGAATAATAGAAATACTGGAATTAATATAACTCTAAAGACAGTTATCCAATTCGGAATATTCATTTCAAATCCTCATTTCTATATATATAACTTACAACAAAACTACAATAACATTTTTTATAAAAATAATACCGCTAATATCCACAGTATGGCAGTGATAATAATCACTAGACTTATTACTACTGCTAACTGCAGAGGTTCTTTGTTTTTACTACGATAAGTAGGTTGATGATCTGAAGAAAAAGCATCAATCGTTTCTTTCAAATTGTTATCATGATTAGGAATTTCATCTCTATGTGCATGAATAAGCTGTTCAGCATCAATATTTACAGCCTTTGCATATTTGCGAATAAAACCTTCTACATAATCTGCATTTTTAAGGGACTCAAAATCATTATTTTCAATGAGTGTTAAAGCTTGGCGTTTGATTTCTGTTCGGTTTTCTAATTCTGTTAATGTCATACCTAATCTTTCGCGACGTCCTTTTAAAGTTTGACCAACTAAACTCACGATGTTAGTCCTCCTCATCCATTATCTTTTACTATTCAAAAAATCCAAAACCACCACCGAAAACATCGTCACCGAAATCAAGATTATTTTTACTTTTTACGGTATGTTTTTTCATTTCTTCATAATGGATTTCTTGATTTTTATTTTCTCTTAGCTCAATGATATAATCAAAATCACTCATCTCATAATCACTAGTTTCCACAAATAAATCTGGATGTTCTACAACTTTAATCGCTGGTAAGCTCATAACTTCTTTCACTAATTCTTGATGTTTTTGGTTAGATTCTCTGGCTGTAACCGCACCATCAATAATATAGACATGATCAGAATCATACTCACCTTTGATGAGCGAACTACGAACAGTTTGTTTAATTAGCGTAGAACTAATAAATAGCCAACGCTTATGGGCACAGACACTACCAGCAACAATCGATTCAGTTTTACCTACTCTAGGCATACCTCTAATACCGATTAATTTATGCCCTTTTTCTTTAAATAATTCGGCCATAAAATCTACTAATAAACCTAAATCTTCTCTTTCAAAACGAAATGTTTTTTTATCAGCAGCATCTTGTTCTATGTATCTACCATGTCGTACAGCCAATCGATCTCGTAATTCTGGTTTACGCAATTTAGTAATAGAGATGTCATCAATTTCACTAACGATATTTTCAAATCTACTAACTTTTTCAAGGTTATCTGATTTAATTAATAGACCTCTTCTGCCTTCGTCAATGCCATTTATTGTAACAATACTAATACCCATCATACCTAATAAACTGGAAACGTCACCTAATAATCCAGCTCTGTTCATTGTAATTTCATATTCTAAATACCATTCTTTTTTTGTAGCAACTGTCATGGCATATACACCCCTTAGTTTATAAATCGCAACAATGCGCTTTGACTAAAATCTATCACATTTTCAGTTATTTATTTAATGAAAAAAGCATAGTACCACATAAATAATTTAAAAAGTAATGTAATGAATGATATTGATATTATATCATTGAATGATTCACAGGTGGTTTATTTTTTCTATTATATCAAAAATTATAAATACCAAGCACCATTCACTTTTTGTATTGTACCAGTGACACTTTTGGCTAATGGATTACAAAGATAACTACAAGTATGGGCAACTTCTTCTGGTTCAATAAATCTTTGTTGTGGTAAATCTTGAGATAAAGTTTCAAGATCATTTTCTCCCCAAGCTTTTAACATATTACCACTTACAAAACCAGGTGCGATCGCGTTCACAGTGACTGAAGTCAATGATAATTCTTGACTCAGTGCTTTTACGAAGCCAATTTGAGCTGACTTCATCGCCGAGTATACTGTTTCCATACTCGCACCTGTTTCTCCCCATATTGATGAAATAACTATAATCCGCCCATTTTGACTTTGTCGTAACTGATCTACAAAATATCTACACATTCTAATGAATTGGCGCACGTGAATTTGATAATGCTCATCAATCATTGCATCCGTCATATCTTGCAACTGACCATACAATGCAGTGCCACTCGCATAAATAAGACAATCTAAATTTTTTATAAAATGAAAATATTGGTTAAAATCATCTACGTTGCGCAAATCACATTGTACCAATTGCACTGAACTATGGTTGAACTGAAACTTTAATTTATTGATATCTGTATTATTATAATGAACGATGACTTCATACCCATCAGATAATAAGCGATTAACGATTGCAGAACCAATTGACCCTGAGCCACCTATAACTAAAGCTTTCATTGTTTATTTCATCTCCAAACGACTATCTACAATTTGGGATAAATTCAAACTCGATTGTGCCGTTTCATTTACGCTTTCCAATGTAATACTTTCAACAATATCTAATAGATCAAATAAACTTACACCTTCAAAATAAAGTTTTGTATATTGGTTCGCAATATATTCAGGCGAATTCAAACCAGATATAAACTCACCAATAAATTGCTTTTTCAATAAATTAAATGCTTCTGTATCAGTTAAATTGCCCTGTTTTGCTTCGAGTTCATCCAACAATAATTTTTTTAACTTATCTGGTTGTTGAGTCGCACTGGTAATCATGGAAAAACTATATGTAGGCTCTAATACAAATTGATACCCAAATGTTTCATCTATCAACTCTTCATTAAGTAACGTTTGATAAAAGTCAGTTTCTTCACCAAATAGTAATTCAAAAAACAAAGTCATTTCTAAATCTTTTTTTACCAATAATCTATCTGGCACATCAGTTAATGGCATATTTTTAAAGCCAAGCATAATTCGAGGTGATTGCAATTTCATCTTTTCAGTGACTACTTTTTCTTTTACACTATCCTGTTCTTTTAAAGAATCCCTAACTATTCGAGGTTGATTCGTTTTATCTCTTTGATTTTCATGGTCAGCAACAACATTGTAAATATGGTCTACATCTACATCTCCAACAACAAATAAAACCATATTAGAAGGATGATAGAATGTTTCATAGCATAGGTATAAATCTTCTTTAGTTATTTCATAAATACTTTCTACACTACCAGCTATATCTACACGAATTGGATGTGATTCATACATAGCTCTTAATGTATTAAACATTAATTTATATCCAGGTTGCTCTTGATACATTTTTATTTCTTCAGCTATAATACCTTTTTCTTTATCTACAGATGCTTCGGTAAAGTATGGTGTTTCAACCATGGTTAACAAGCGTTTTATATTGCTTTCAATATTATCTGTTGCACTAAACAAATAACTTGTTCGGTCAAAACTAGTAAAGGCATTTACTTGTGCATTATCTTCTGCAAATGCAGTAAACAAGTCTTCTTCCTCATTTTCAAATAGTTTATGTTCTAAAAAGTGCGCTACACCATCTGGTACAGTAACAAAATCTTCACTGCCATGTGGTTTAAATTTACGGTCTAAGGAACCAAATTGAGTTGTATATGTAACAAATGTTTTCTGAAAGCCAGTTTTAGGTATAACAAATAATTTCAATCCATTGTTTAACTCAGCTTCAAATACATTTTCATCTATTTGCTTATAGTATGTGCTTTGCATTAATAATTACCCCCTTTCGTTAAAACATAGATTGTATTGAGTTCTATATTTTTTGCTAAATCTATGATTTCAGCATGATCCACATCTTGAATGTGTTTAATGTACGCTTCCTCTGATATATCATGTTCTAATAGAATATTATTATTTAATATCTCTATGATACGTTTAGGACGGTCATATGACTCTTGACGCTGTGAAATAATAATCTTTTTAGCAAGTTCTAATTTTTCTTCGCTAAATTGACCTTGCTGGAACTTTTCAAATTCCGCAATAATTGTATCTTTCGCTACTTCATATTTGTCAGATGAAACACCACTAAGAACAAACATAAAACCATTTTTTGCATCTATTTGGGAATGAATTGAATATGCTAAACTTTGTTTTTCTCGTACTTCGTTAAACAAAACGGAAGATGGATCTCCGCCAAACATAGTATTAAAAACAACACTGGCATAATATTGTTTATCTCCAAATTGTACAGGCAATTTAAATCCAATATTTAATTTAGCTTGATCCACTTCATCTGTTTCAACAATTTCTTGTGGTACTTTATCTGCTTGTGGTACTGGCGTCGCATGAGATTGTTTGAATTGGAATGGTTTTATATCAAAATAAGTTTTGATTTGAGATTTTACTTCTTGTTCATCTACATTACCCACGACATAAACAGCACAATAGTCGTTGTGTAGCATAGATTGATATGTATGATATAAATTTTCAGGTGAAATATCTGCTATGTAATCTACTTGTCCTGAAGCTAGGTGACGATATGGTTGTTCACCAAACATATATTTCAATAAATTTAAAAAAGATATTTGAGATTTATTATCAACCATTGCTTCTAATTTTTTAGTTAATAAAGCTTTTTCCTGTGAAACGAAGTTTTCGTCAAAACGATCATTAACAACTAAAGGATTCCAAATCATTTCTCTCAACAAATCTAAACCTTTTTCAAATAATGGGGTTTGATCCGTAAGATAGCGTTCATTCACTAATTCCAATGATATTGTGATGACATGTTTGTCTTTAAATTTTGAGACAAAGCTATTAACATACGCGCCATACAATTCTGAAAGATGACGGTTAAACGCCTTGTCTGTTGGCCATTTTTTTGTAGCACGCACAAGTAACTTACTGAGAATCGATCGAGCTGTCATGGTTTCACTATCTAATGGTGCCATAAATTTTAAAGTAATTGTGGTCGTTTTGAACTTTGTTGTTGGTAACACATTAATATGCAAATTATTTTGTTGTTCATTAATTTTCAAATTGTCAAACCTCACTTTCATAATTTTGTTATTATATACTATTTCTAACCGTTTTAAATTTTACTAAACTACTTTTGAAATAATTAAAAGAATAAAGTATTGGTTGATCATTTTTATCATAATGAATTAATTTCAATAACATAAGTCCTTCATGCGGCGAAGCATCTAAAACATCCGAAATATGTGGTTCATAACCAATAGCTTCAATCTCAGTTTCTGCATATGCCACTTTTTTCGAAGCATAATATTCCAAAGCATTTAACAAAGATTCATCACTATTTTGATACTCTGCACATGTTAAATCTTCAGCTGGTAGCTTATCCAAACAATAAACAACTGGCATGCGGTCAGCCATTCTCACACGTTCAATAATTGTCACCAACGCCTTTTCAGGAAGATTTAATCTTTTAGCATCTAAAGAGGTCGCAGGTTTTTCGTCTAAATTTATAAATTCTGTACTCGCATGATACCCTTGATCTTCTATCATTTTACTAATACTAACCAACTCATCTAATGGATAGAAGAATGGGTGCAGCTTTTTAACACTTGCACCTTCTTCTAAATTATTAGATAGCACTTGCTCAGTAATTAGTTCATCAACTGCATCGTATACATCATCTGTTTTAACATTTAATTTTCTAGCAACCGCAAGATTACTAGGTAAAGCATCTCCCGGTTTCAATCCTCTCGTACTTATCTCTTGAATCAGCCATTCTTTTACTTTATAAACAGAAGTTAATTCCATATTTACACCTCATCACTATCTAAATCCACAAGTATTTGTCTAGGTTTACTACCTTTTTGTGGTCCAATCACTTGATTACGTTCTAAATCATCCATCAATCTAGAAGCACGGTTGTAACCAATTCTAAATTGTCTTTGCAATAACGATGTACTTGCCTTTTGTTGTTCAATTACAAATAAATACGCTTCATCATATAAGGCATCTTCACTCTTCATTTCTGATTTTTCAACTGGGGCATCAGGTTCCATTTCTTTTACATAATTCGCTTTTTGTTGCTCTACGACATAATTTACGATGTCTTGAACCTCTTGGTCACTTAAAAACGCACCTTGAACTCTTGTTCTAGTTGATCCACCATTAGCTACATAAAGCATATCACCTTTACCAAGTAATTTATCTGCTCCGCCACTATCAATGATTGTTCTAGAATCAGTTTGTGAACTCACAGCAAAGGCAATTCTAGACGGAATATTATTTTTGATTAAACCAGTAATTACATCAACGGATGGACGTTGTGTTGCGATTATTAAGTGAATACCAGCAGCACGTGCCATTTGTGTAATTCTTTGAATTGCGTTTTCTACTTCTTTACCAGCAACCATCATTAAATCTGCTAACTCATCTACAATCACGACAATGTATGGTAATTCTGATTGCTTTTCATCTAACGCTTCATTTTGTTTTCTAATCGCTTCATTATAACCTTCAATATTTCTAGTAGAAGAATGTTGAAACAAGTCATACCTTCTTTCCATTTCTGCAACTACTTTTTCCAAAGCTTGTGATGCTTTATGAGGATTGGTTACAACAGGTATGAGCAAATGAGGGATGCCATTGTATACGTTTAATTCTACCATTTTCGGATCAATTAACATAAGTTTAACTTCATGTGGCTTTGCATTTAATAGGATACTTGTAATAATACCATTGATACAAACAGATTTCCCGCTTCCTGTAGAACCTGCTACAAGTAAATGAGGCATTTTGTTAAGTTCTACTGTGATTGGGTCACCTGAAATATCTCTACCTAGTCCTACTTCTAATTTATTCGAAGCTGGAAATTTTTCATCTAACACTTCTTTTAAAGAAACAAGTGAAATCTTATCATTTGGTACTTCTATACCAACAGCAGATCGGCCAGGTATTGGTGCTTCGATACGTATGTCCTTAGCTGCTAATGCTAACGCAATATCATTATGAAGATTAACAATCTTACTTACTTTAACACCTTGAGCGGGTTGTATTTCATATTGTGTCACTGCTGGACCTATTTTAATTTGAGTGACTTTAGCATCTACACCAAAGTTTTTTAAAGTGTTTTCTAACAACTGCCCTTTTTTCTGCACTTCAGCTTTAGAAGTTGATTTCTGTTTAGCTGGCTGTTTCAATAACGTTAATGGCGGTATTTTATAGGCTTCGTTTTCTACTTCTCCTGCCTCAGATATAGAATTTGAAGCTGCATCTTCATCATATGCTTCACTTTCTTCTAATTCGTTTAATGGTTGCTCTGTAATTCCATTATCTTCTTGATTCATTTGCTGCGCCGCACTTTGATTATTTTGATCAAAAACGCGTTTAGACCTTTTATTTTGAGGTTGTGCTTGTTGAATATCTTCATCTTTATAATCGTTATGACCATAAATCGGAATTGATTGTTGCTCAGTCGTGTTGCTGCTAATCTCAGGTAAATCAGTGACATCTTTAACGTTATTTTGAGATTGTGATTGCTCAGCTGCTTTTTCAGCTTTTCTTTCTGCTTTTATACGTGCTTTAGCATCTTTCTTAATTTTATTTTCTTTGCGACGCTCTTTAAGATTTGCAGAAGCATCCTGACTTTTTATTTTCATTTTTTCAAAAGCAACTTTAGATACATCTCTATGTCTTTGTTTTGTCAATAAGATAAAACTAGAAGCGATTAATAATATCGTTACAATAATAACTCCGACAATTGAAATAAGAGGTATCAATAATGCCAATAAGTAATGTCCAAATAAGCCTCCACCAAAATTTGGAAATGTCGTATGTTCATAAGATTTATAAACATATGATAGCACAGGCTCTCTGAGCGATTGTGCTCTATGCATGAAATAGTATACTATTTGAGTCACAAGTAACAATGCAATTTGTAAAACAAATGCGCCAGTGGTACGTCTTGTCTTTGGTAACGCTTTATAATAAGTAATGAATACAGTACTAATCAAGATTAATATATAAGTTAAATACCTACTTGTACCAAATAAGTAATTGAAGAAACTATCTATCATGGTGCCTATAATACCCAATTGAAAAACACCAAGGATGATAGCAATAAAAATCACTATCGCAATAATATATCTTAAAGGACTATCACTTTTCTTCTTTTTATTATTTGCGGTTTTCTTTTTCGTATTCGATGTTTTTTTCTTTGTTGTTGAGCTCTTTCTTGTTTGTGCCAACATTCACACCTTCTTTTCAACTCTGTTTTTTCAATATGTATATGAACCATAAATGTGTATTTTAATTACAAGTGAAAATACACATAATAAATATGCTTTTAAATACTATAAAATCATTTTATTACATACTTATAATAACATAAAAGAGGTAAGACATTATTCGCTCCAGTATATTTAAAGGTTGTATATAATTTGTTTAGATATAACATATATACAATGTACTTTTAAATAACTTTACCAAAGCGTCTGTCTTAACCTCTTTATTTTAGAATAGAAATTATTAAATTTCAGAAATTACCGGAATAATCATCGGACGGCGTTTTGTATTTTCAAAAAGTAGTTTGCTTACTTGATCACGCATATTTTGCTTGATTTCTGACCATTCAATACGTTTTTCTTGTAAACCTAATTCAACGATTTCACGTACTTTTTCTTCAGCTTCATTTAATAAAGCCTCACTTTCCCTTACGTAAACAAAACCACGTGATTGAATTTCTGGACCAGCAGCAATTCTACGATTCTTAGGATCTAGCGTTACGACTGCGATAAAAATACCATCTTCAGCAAGTAAATGACGGTCACGTAATACGATGTTACCAACATCACCTACACCTATACCATCAATGAGCACATTGCCAGAATTAACTTTCTCATTTAAAATCATTTCTTCGCCATCGTAGTTTACTACATCGCCTTTTTCCACTAAGAATATTTTTTCTGGTTGGACGCCTGCCTCATTAGCTAACTTGGCATGGGCAATTTGCATTTTAAATTCACCATTTACTGGGATGAAATACTCAGGTTTCATGATATTAATCATCATTTTTAACTCTTCCATACAACCATGACTTGATGTATGAATTTTTTTACTGTTTGGAATGATTTCTGCGCCTGCTCGAACGAGTTCATTTAACGTATTTCCAACAATCACTTCCATATTAGCAGATGCAGTAATTGCTAAGAAGACGGAATCTCCTTCTTCAATATTCATGATTTTATGTTTCTTTTGAGCCATTTGACTTAAAGCTTCAACAGGTTCTCCTTGCATACCAGTAGCAATGATAATCACTTCGTTTTTGGGATAATTTTCCACTTCATTAATTGGTATTAGTAGATCCTTAGAAATATCAAAATAGCCAAGCTTTCTAGCGATATTAAACGAACTTTCTAACGAACGACCTAGGAAAGATACTTTTCTATTTAACCTTTGTGCAATGTTTAAAACTTGTTGAATGCGAATAAAATTAGATGCATAACATGAAACGATTAATCTACCTTTCACCTTTGTAAACGCATCATACATATGAGATTCTATCACGTTTTCAGGTGTATTATAACCTGGTTTTTCTGCTTCAGTAGAATCACTGATTAACGCAAACACACCATCTTGTCCAATCTCAGTCATCTTTTTCAAATCTGGTGCATAATGACCTTGTAAACTTTGATCGAATTTGAATTCTCCAGTGTAAACAATCGCACCATATGAAGTGTGTATACAAACACCTAAACTATCTGGAATACTATGAGTAGTATTAAAGAATGTGACATTAACACCCTTAAAGCGCATAATTGATTCATTATTAACAGTATAATATCTAACTTTCTTATTAACATTGCGCGCCTTCATATTTTCCTTGATTAATGCAATTGTTAATTTCGATCCATAAACAGGTGCATCAACTTGTTCAAGCACATAAGTTACAGCTCCTATCGCATGCTCATGCCCGTGCGTTAGGAATATACCTTTTAATCTCTCTTTATTTTCTATCACATATTGAATATCAGGAATAACAATATCTACACCTAACATTTCATCTTCTGGAAACATCAGTCCCGCATCTAACATAAACATTTCATCGTCTACTTCAACGATATACATATTTTTCGCAATTTCCCCAACGCCTCCGAGAGGGATAATACGAATATTTTTATTTTTTTTCTTAATTAAACTCAAAATGTTACCTCCTATTTAAATTACCCGTCCATATATAAACTCATAGTTTATTATAAGTGAAAATAGGCCTTATGTACACTATTAAAGTAGTTCTTTAGTTGTTTTAAAATATATCATTGGAGGATTTGTATTTATGTAAAAATTTTTCTCAGGAGCGTAATGTCGTATTAATCGCACTTTTTAATGTGCATTTTCAAATATATATTTAACTTTTGACTTAATATTTTTTATTAGACTAGCTCAAACATTAAAAAAAGAAACCAGTGAACTGACTTGAACTTTTCTACAATAGAATTAAAGTAATTCTATTGTAAGCAGTTCTCATCATTTTACCAGTCTCTAGCAATAAACATTATTTAGAATGATTAGATAGTAATGCTTTATGCGAAGCATTTACTCTACCTTGTTTATCAATTTCTGTAACTTTAATTTTAAATGTGTCTCCTACTTTCAACACATCTTCTACTTTATCAATGCGCTCATTAGCAATTTGCGAAATGTGTACAAGTGCGTCTTTACCTGGGAATAATTCAACAAAGGCACCATATTTTTCAATACGTTTAACTGTACCATTGTATACCTCTCCAACTACCGCTTCTCGTGTGATTTCGTCTATGATACTACGTGCTTTTTCAATCGCATCTTTATCTACTGCACCAATAAATATCGTTCCATCTTGTTCGATATCTAATTTAACACCCGTTTCATCAATGATTTCATTGATTTTTTTACCACCAGGACCAATGACATCTCTAATTTTTTCAGGTTTAATAGACATCGTAACAACCTTAGGTGCAAAAGCACTAAGTTCACTACGTGGCGTATCAATTGTTTTTAACATATGATCTAATATGGCTAAACGACCTTCTCGAGCCTGTTCAAGCGCTTCTTTAATTATTTCTTTAGTTAAACCATCAATTTTGATATCCATTTGTATAGCTGTAATACCTTCAGATGTACCTGCTACTTTAAAGTCCATGTCTCCAAGCGCATCTTCCATGCCCTGTATATCTGTTAAAATCGTATAACTATCGTCACGTGTCACTAATCCCATGGCAATACCCGCAACTGGGGCTTTGATTGGAACACCTGCGTCCATCAACGCTAGTGTGGACCCGCAAATAGAAGCTTGTGATGATGAACCGTTTGATTCTAATACTTCACTCACTATTCTCACAGTATATGGGAAATCTTTAACGTCTGGAATGATGTGGCTAAGCGCACGTTCTCCCAACGCACCATGTCCAATTTCACGTCGACCAGGTGAACGAACTGGACCAGTTTCACCAACTGAATAATTTGGGAAATTATAGTGATGCATAAAACGTTTTTGTTCTTCTTCACCAAGACCATCTAAGATTTGGTATTCACTCATTGACCCTAATGTTAATACTGAAAGTGCTTGAGTTTGTCCTCTTGTGAATAAACCTGAACCATGTGCTCTTGGTAAAATACCTACTTCAGATTCTAATGGACGAATTTCATCTGTTTTACGACCATCTGGTCTAATTTTTTCTTCTGCAATGAGACGTCTAACTTCTTCTTTAACCAAGTCATCTAATATACTGTAGACCTCTTTGATTAATGCTTCATTTTCGTCATCATTTTCATCAACAAATTCTGATGCAACCTTCTCTTTAAGTTCATCTAAATTAATATCTCTTTGTTGCTTGTCAAATGTTAATACGGCCTCTTTCAAACCATATGATTCAGTTAATGATTTTACATTGGCAACCAGTGATTCATCTTTTTCAACAGGAATAAATGCTTTTTTCTCTGGTTGAATATGGTCGATAATTTCTTCTTGGAAGCTAACTAGACGTTGAATTTCTTGATGTCCAAAGAAAATCGCTTCAAGCATTTCATTTTCTGTAATTTCACTTGCACCAGCTTCTACCATATTCACCGCATCTTTATGACCAGCTACTTCTAAATCGAGTCTAGATACTTCTTTTTGTGCAACGGTAGGGTTAATCACATATTCACCATCTATATAACCAACGTTTACACCTGCTATTGGACCTTGAAAAGGTATGTCAGAAACACTTAATGCCATTGACGAACCTATCATTGCTGCCATTTCAGGAGAGCAATCTGGATCAGCACTCAATACTGTATTCATAATTTGAACGTCATATCTGTAACCTTTAGGGAACAGTGGTCGAATGGGTCTATCAATTAAACGTGCAGTTAACGTGGCTTCATCACTTGGACGTCCTTCGCGCTTTTTAAAGCCACCAGGTATTTTACCTGCAGCATACATTTTTTCTTCATAGTTAACCATTAATGGGAAAAAGTCACCATCTCGTGGTTCTTTTGATGCTACTGCAGTAGATAAAACGACTGTATCACCATATCTAACAAGTACTGCACCGTTTGCTTGTTTGGCTAATTGTCCCGTTTCAATCGTTAAAGATCTATTTGCCCACTCGGTTTTGAAAACTTTTTTTTCTTGAGACATTACGAATCTCCTCTCATTTATCTGTTAATCCTATCATATCATTTATCAATAAAGATTTATATTAGTATATAGTTTAATGTATAATTATAAATGCAAAAATTATAAAAAAGGGAAAGACCCCAAAGGTTCTTTCCCGATAAATATACGTCTAAAGATTAACGACGGATACCTAATGATTTAATTAATTCACGGTAACGTTGAATATCTTTGCTACGTAAGTAGTTTAATAGGTGTCTACGACGACCTACCATTTTTAATAATCCACGACGTGAATGGTGGTCTTTCGTGTGTTCACGTAAGTGAGTGTTTAATGCAGTGATTTCTGCAGTTAACACAGCGATTTGTACTTCTGGAGAACCAGTGTCCGCTTCGTGTGTGCGATATTCTTTAATTAATTCATTTTTACGTTCTTGTGAAATTGCCATAGTCAATTTCCTCCTTTTTATTTTTATGCGCCTTTATCCGAGCAAAACGTCGGAGTCTCGAACTGCCAAGATAAAGGTGCCTAGTATGTGTGTTTAACACATCAGACTTAAATATTATATGATATTTCGTCACCAAAATCAACAGAAAGTAAATATTTCGCTTTTTCTTTATCTTTATTCATTTGTTCAACCAAAGGATCTATACCATCAAATTTAACTTCTGGTCTTAAATAATGATGCCAATAAACGATAACACGCTCACCATATATGTTTTCATGAAAGTCAAACAGGTTAACTTCTATTACAACTTGCGCTTTAGACGGATCATGAAATGTGGGTTTGACGCCAACATTGGCAGCTCCACGATAAACTTTATCATCTGCACCTATTTTCATACTCACAGCATAAACGCCATTTTTAGGCAAAACGTAATCTCCACTTGGCTCTACATTCGCAGTGGGAAAGCCAATTGTTCTCCCACGTTTTTCGCCTTGTACAACCATACCTTTAATTCGATATCGATATCCAAGTTCATCGTTAGCTTTTTGTAAGTCTCCTGTTTTGAGTGATTTTCTAATATCTGTTGTAGAAATTTTTTCCGATTCGAGCTCTTGTTTACTCACGATAGTCGTATTAAATTCCGTCATTTCATCTAAAATCATCATGTTTCCTTTTCCAAATTTGCCGAAAGTGAAGTCAAATCCTGCAACCACTTCTTTTACATGATTATTAATGATATATTCTCGTATAAATTCTTCGGCACTTACATCGGCGAATTTAGATGAAAAATTAATAACGATACAATAATCAATACCATATGATTCTAATATTTCTATTTTATCTTGAATCGGTGTTAAGTAATCTGTACGTTTAAGTTCAGGGTTTAAAACAACAGAAGGATGTGGATCAAATGTCATTACAGCTTTCTTTAAATTCGATGCCTCTGCCTTTTTTTCTAAAGTATCAAATACCTCTGCATGTCCCTTATGCATGCCATCAAAAAAACCAAAAGCCATTGCTACATCTTCTGATATATACTGATTTTCTTGAATCGGATGAGTTACTTCAATTACTTTCATGGTTATTTCTCCTTTAGTTAAATACCTTCTTTGGTTTTATTTCATATGGTTTATCAGGATGTGGTGTGTAAATTGCTAATGCCTTATTTTCTTTTGTGTCAAACATCACAACCAACGTGTTAATAGAATGATCAAATTCATTCTTACTAAACTTTTGACCATTCAATATTTTATTTTTCTGATTTTCGTTTGAAATATTGACTTTTTTCAAACCTCTCAAACCATATTCTATCGGAAAAAGATTTTCTTGTAATGTTTCGTGCTCATGTAGTGATTGTACATGTTCGATTGAAAGGCTATCTTCAATATCAAACCCACCGCTTTGTATTCTTGTTAACTTTGACATATGTGCTGGTATATCAAGCATCTTTCCTATATCTGTTGCCAACGTTCTAATATAAGTACCCTTACCACACTTTACTCTGATATCAAATTGACAACCTAGATTTTCAAATCTTAAATCAGACGCTCGTTTTATATCGTAAATCTCAACTTCTCTTGAAGGCCTTTCGACTGTTTCATTTTTCCTTGCATATTCATAAAGCTTTTTACCATTCACCTTTACTGATGAATACATTGGAGGAATTTGCGTAATGACACCTTCAAAACGTGCTATTGCGCTATCAATCTGCGCCTCTAAAAGTGTATTTTCCTCAATGTGCTTTTTTTCTAAAATTTCACCTGTCTGATCTTCTGTAGTTGTACTAAACCCTAAATATACAGTTGCAAAATAAGTCTTTCCCATTTCCATAATATAATCGCTTACCTTTGTTGCTGAACCTATACATATGGGTAATACACCTGATACTTCAGGATCTAATGTACCAGTGTGTCCAACCTTTTTTGTTTTTAAAATCTTCCTTAATTTAAATACAACATCATGGCTTGTTAAACCACGTTCTTTATAAACAGGTAAAATACCGTTATACATTTTAATGTCACCTTCAATCGTCCTTTTAATATCATTCCTTATTTATATTAACACGTCTCAATAAATAAATGGTTATAAAAAAGCTGAAACAAATATCTCAATAGGTATTTGTTTCAGCTTTTAAAATTAATCATTTTTGTGTAAATCTTGAATCATCTTTTCAATTTTATTACCGTAGTCTATCGATTCATCGTATTCAAATTTTAAATCTGGAACAATTCTTAAGCGCATTCTTGAACCAATTTCAGATTTTATAAAACCTTTCGCTTTCTCTAAACCTTTAAACGTATCATCAATTTGTTTATCATTTCCAAGTACAGTTAAATAAATTGTTGCAATAGATAAATCATTCGTCAATTGAACTTCTGTTATTGTTAGGAAACCAATTCTAGGGTCCTTGACTTTATTATTAACAATATCCATAATTTCTTGTTTCATTTGTTCGCCAACACGTTCAGCTCTCATATTCATATTATATTTCACCTCACAAATATCATTCATACATGTATATTTATCTTACTTAAAGATTATATGACAGTTCATTTCACAACGTCAAACAAACTTCCTTCTTTTTTACGTTTAAAAATTTAATTACAAATTCATTATAACTCAAAAAGGTAATAGCTCTGAAACAATTAAACATGATTTCATAACAGTTAGGCACAATTATATTTCCAAAGTGTTATAAAATGAAACTTTATTACATTTTTGTTTTTTAAATACAATGATCATTTATGAAAAACTAAGTTTAATTTTATAAAAAATCACTACTTTAATATCATTTAAGTTTTTAATTTATTTTATAATGTTTTACACATTATAGAAAGTATCATGCTATAATTCAAACTAATAAAAAATGAATTTTTCTATTGAAATGATAAGGAGCGTGTATACTTGGATAAATCAGAAAGACTACTTTATATTTTCACTCGTCTATTTAACGGAAAAAAATTAAGCAAAGAAGAACTTGCACAACAATTAAACGTTAATGTAAGGTCCATACAACGAGATTTTAGTGATATAAATAACTTTTTATATGAAGACCATGAATGGGAAGGGCTAAATGCAAGGATTGTTTATGAAAATAATATAGGCCGACATCGCATTAGTATAGATCGCTATAAATTTAAAAATAATCGGTTACTTAACTTGCTATTTAGGATGAAAAATTTCACACCTCACATTCATATCGATACCTACAATTTAATTAGAGGGCTAAACAGTAATTCGAATCTAGCTGAAAAATTTTTATCTAATACATTACTTAATCAATTTACAATCAATCACGAATTAACAGAATCAACACTTATTTATAAAATTCAACTTGCTATACAAAACAAACAGATTATATTGCTAAATGATGTTGACAATCAAACGTATAAAGTCGTACCGGTATACACAAGATATTTCAAAAATAAATATTGGATTACTTATATATATCAACACGAAATTTTTACACAAGATTTAAACTCAATACATGATATCGAGCAATATGATGAAGCATTTGATGAAAATATCTTTCTGCAAGTTCCAACAGTCATTATGAAATTTCTCCCTTCCATATGGGAACAAATTCAACGGCAATTTATAGTACTAAATTCACAAAATAATGAAGCATTTATTGAAGCAGAACTCATAATCTCAAAAAACGAATGCCTAAATTTAGCATATGAATATCCACAAGAAATCATTTTATTAAAACCAGATCATTATGTAGAAGATTTTAAAAATCAAATCAAATCATTATTCAAGCATTATCATATTTAACTACATATTAAAGGTAACTTTCATATCATTTGAAATGAAAGTTACCTTTTTAGTCAGTTCAATTTTACTAACGCGGTAATGCTTCTTTATATTGAATAGCTTTAAGCTTTCTTATAAAATCTGAATTCCCTAGCTCTCGCTCTTTCTTTTGTTGCTGATTCCACTTATAATAATCTATTTTATTCAATGACTCTTTCTTTTTTAAACGTCTAATATGCTCTTTATAACTCAATACATTACATGCTGTGATGTGTCTATTCTGTTTAGATGACAGCACAAACAAATTGTCAACAAGATATTGATGTAAATCACTACTAGTAAAATTTTTAAAGATTGAAATAAATAGTTCTTCTTCACTAACAATATAAATTCGACGCTTATCATCATTTATAATTTTTAGTAAGAGTTCAAAATTCATAACTTGTGACGGTAGATAATGGTTAAATGTTAAAAAATCTTTTGGTATACCTGCTGTATGACCAGTTTGATATGGGAAGAAATTCATAACCATCACTCTATTGGGATTAATATTGAATTGCTTCAAAATGGATCCGTTACTATATATATATTTCTTAAACCAACAATGATGATCTATATAAGGAATAAATACCTTATGACCGTTTAAATCCAATTTACCTTGTATGTCTTGCAATATTCTATTACGATAATGTACCACCATATCATCTGGTAAGGTAGGATCATTAATTATAAAATCATTTTCCGCCTTTTTTTTCAATATTACAATATCTGCTCTTTCAGGATTTCCAAAATACGGTCTTGCTATGGCTGGACTTAATTCTGCTTCATTTTGGACAATTCGTTGTCTATGCTTATTGATTTTTACTTTTCCATTTGCAAAATCAATCAACTTTTTAAATCTTGGTATGTTACTAAAATCTTCACCAAAATTTCTTTTTAAATATGCTAAATCTTGAGGGTGTAGAAAAGCAGTTATGTCATGTCTTTCTCTTATTTCATTTAAAGTTTCTAAGTCATAAATAGAGTTATATTGATCCAAATATTCTTGCCAAAATTCATTTATTTCTTTTAAATATTCACTCATCACTTATAACCTCCTATTTATGCTAAGTTTAATTAAGTACATAGACAGTTAGTGTCCATATTAAAATAACAAGCAATTTTACTAAAAATTTTTTAACTGGTTTACAATGCTTAATAAATAGCTAATTTTATGAGTAACTATGCACTTAAAACAAAACATTATATTAAATTATAAAAATAAACATTTTTTTCAAATGCTTCAAAGCCACACCTTCTCTTACCCAAAAGATAACATATTTAAAAGAAAAAAACCGTAAGCTAACATGATAAATTAGCCTACGGTTTAAAATTTTTGTATTTTCTTAAGATAACTGTCTTTATCTTTTAATTTCAACCATTTCGAAAGCTTCTATTATGTCGCCTTCTTTTAGGTCGTTATATTTTTCAATCGTGATACCACATTCATAGCCTTGAGCTACTTCTTTTGCATCGTCTTTATAACGTTTTAATGTGTCCAGTTCACCTTCAAATTGGACGATACCATCTCTGATAACACGGACACCCGCATTTCTCGTAATCTTACCATCTGTAACATAACTACCGGCTATTGTACCCACTTTTGAAACTTTAAATGTTTGACGCACTTCTGCTTGGCCAATCACTTGTTCTTCATATTCTGGATCTAGTAAGCCTTTCATTGCAGCTTCTATTTCTTCAATAACACTATAAATAACACGGTGTAATCTCATATCTACACCTTCTGTTTCGGCTGCACGTTTGGCACCAGTATCCGGTCTTACGTTAAAGCCAATGATGATACCATTTGACGCATTCGCTAAAGTTACATCAGATTCATTAATCGCACCTACTGCAGTATGAATTATGCGAACATTAACGCCTTCTACTTCAATTTTCATTAGTGAAGCTGCAAGTGCTTCGACAGAACCTTGAACATCACCTTTAATGATGACATTTAAATCTTTCATTTCACCTTGTTTCATTTGTTCAAATAAATTATCTAGTGAAACGCTCTTACTTTCTTGACGCTGTTGTAAAACATTAGCTTCATGACGTGCTTCACCAATACGTCTTGCTTGTTTCTCATCTTTAAACACAACAAAACGATCCCCAGCTTGTGGTACATCATGAATACCTGTGATTTCAACAGGCGTAGACGGTTCTGCAGATTTAATTCTTTGTCCTAAGTCATTAACCATTGCACGAATTCTACCATACGTATTACCAACAACCAAAGCATCTCCAACATGCAGTGTACCATTTTGCACTAGAAGTGATGCAGATGGACCACGTGACTTATCTAATTCTGCTTCTATCACTGTACCTACTGCTTTTTTAGCAGGATTTGCTTTTAGTTCTTGAATTTCAGATGTAAGCACAATCATTTCTATTAAATCTTCTATACCATCGCCACTTAAAGCAGAAAGCGGTACGAAAATTGTATCGCCACCCCAGTCTTCTGGAATTAAACCGTATTCTGTCAATTCTTGCATTACTCGATCAGGGTTAGCAGTCGGTTTATCAACTTTATTAACTGCTACAATCGTTGGTACATTCGCTTCTTTGGCATGGTTGATTGCTTCTATCGTTTGAGGCATTACACCATCATCTGCTGCTACAACTAAAATTGTAATATCAGTTACTTGCGCACCACGTGCACGCATTGTTGTGAATGCAGCATGTCCTGGTGTATCAAGGAAAGTGATTTTTTTGCCATCATTTTCAATTTGATAAGCACCGATATGTTGTGTGATACCACCAGCTTCACCTGCTGTTACTTGTGTGTGACGGATAGAATCCAATAACGTTGTTTTACCATGATCAACGTGTCCCATAATAGTAACAACTGCTGGTCTTTCTACTGCATCTTCATCTTCAGATTCATCATCAAAGTAAATTGATAAATCTTCTTCATCAACAACAACTTCTTTTTCAACTTCAACACCATAATCATCAGCAATTAATTCTAAAGTTTCATCATCTAATGCTTGATTAATATTAGCCATGATGCCTAATAAAAATAATTTTTTAATTATTTCTGAAGAATCAACATTGATTTTTTCAGCAAGTTCTCCAACTGTGATACCTTCTTGATAAGTGATGTGTGAAGGTATTTCTTTTGGTTCTTCTTGTTTAGTTTGTTTATTTTTGTTGTTATTTTTGCTGTTTTTGCTGTTTTTCTTATTTTTGTTGTTATTTTTGTTGTTATTTTTGT
Source organism: Staphylococcus sp. GDY8P196P (assembly GCF_017891705.1). NCBI lineage: Bacteria > Bacillati > Bacillota > Bacilli > Caryophanales > Staphylococcaceae > Staphylococcus > Staphylococcus sp. GDY8P196P. The sequence goes on from NZ_JAESJS010000009.1 coordinate 379,820, forward strand.
TGTTTTGATTATTATCTTTTTTATTAGCATTAGACTTGTTATTTGATGGTTTTTGTTGATTTTGACCTTGTTGTTTATTTTCTGATGCATTCGATTTCTCTGGTTTATAAACCTTATCTAATGCCTTGATTTGGTCATCTTCTAACGTTTGCATATGGCTCGTTACCTCAACGTCCATTTTCTTTAACTCATCTATAATATCTTTACTTTTTAATTTTAAATCTTTGGCGTATTCGTAAATTCTTATTTTACTCATATAGTCACTCCTTACGATATTCATCTATCATTGACACTAACTTTTTAGCAAAGCCTTGATCAGTGATTCCAATGTTAACTCGTTCTGCTTTACCTAAAGCTTGTCCTAATTCAGCTCTTGTTCCAAATATGCGAAATGATATATGGTAACTTTCACACTTGCTCTGAAACTTTGTCTTTGTATTTTCAGAAGCATCAGTTGCAATAATTACGAGCTTTAACCTATTTTTCTTAATGTCATTTAAAATGACCGATTCACCTGTTTTTACTTTTCCAGCACGCATTGCTAAACCTAAAAAATTTACGATTTTCTCTATAGTCATTTAGGTATCTCTTCGCGATAAATAAGACGTATAATTTCCTTGTATACAGGATCTAGAGTTTCTGCATCAACTTTAAAGTATTTTTCTAATACACCTTGTTTTTGTGCATCTTCTACTAATTTAACATCTTTTGATACATATGCACCACGACCTTGTTGTTTTCCTGTAGCATCAGCAAAAATTTCGCCTTCTTTATTAATAACAACTCGAATCATATCTTTTTTTGGATGCATTTCATTTGAAAGTATACATTTACGCATTGGAATTTTTTTCTTTTTCATAAAAGCTCACTCCAAATTATTTTTCAGCGTCATCTTCATCTATGCTATCTGTTTCATCATCCGTTTTTAAGTCATGCGTTTCAATATTCACATCTTCCAAATCAATGTTTGTATCCTGTTCAATATTTTCATCTTCTTCTATTTCTAGTGCTTCGTCTGTCGGATAAACACCTTCAGCTCTAGCATCACTTTCTGATTTAATATCAATTTTCCAACCAGTTAATTTCGCAGCTAAACGTGCGTTTTGTCCACGCTTACCAATCGCTAACGATAATTGATAATCAGGCACAACTACAATAGTTGATTGGTTTGCTTCATCAACAATCACTTGTAGTACTTGAGATGGACTTAAAGCATTTTTAACAAAGACCTTCGGATCTTCATTCCATTGAACAATGTCAATTTTTTCGCCACCTAATTCTTCTACAACCGCTTCAACACGAGAACCTTTAGCACCCACACATGCACCTACTGCATCGATATCTGGGTTATCTGAATGAACACTGATTTTAGAGCGGTCTCCTGCTTCACGTGCCACAGATTTTACAATGACTGTACCGTCAAAAATCTCTGGTACTTCTTGTTCAAATAAACGTTTGAGTAATCCTGGATGGCTACGAGAAACGTAAATTTGCGGTCCTTTTGTCGTTTGCTCTACTTTATTGACATACACTCTAATTCTTTCATTAGGAATATAACTATCATTAGGGCTTCTTTCAGCCTCAGATAATACAGCTTCTGTACGTCCTAAATTAACATAAACATAGCGGTGATCTACTCTATCAATAAGACCATTAACAATATCATCTTCTTTATCGATAAATTCATCATATAATATTTCACGTTCAGCATCACGTAAACGCTGCATTACTGCTTGTTTCGCAGCTTGTGCACCTACACGCCCAAAGTCACTTGGTGTTACATCTTCTTCGTATATATCACCAACTTCATATGCTGGGTTTTTAACTAGCGCTGTACTTAAGTCAATTTCTTCTCTATTATCCATTACTTCTTCTACAACTTGTTTACGAGCAATTACATGAAATGTACCTTCATCCATGTTTAACTCAACGCGTACACTTCTTGCACTGTCATAGTTCTTTTTATATGCAGTAATTAGCGCTGCTTCAATTGCATCAATTAATACTTCTCTTGGAATCTTTTTTTCTTTTTCTAAATATTCAGTTGCTAATAATAATTCATTACTTGACACGACTTATCATCCTCCTCATCACATTAAAGCATTACAGCATGACGTGCTTTAGCGATTTTATTTCTTGGAATTTCAACTTGTTTCTTCTTTGACTTTTCTTTTACTTCCATAATAATCGTTTCACTTGTTACTTCTTTTAAGATACCTAACCATTCTTTTCCACCTTCAATTGGCGCATATAAAGAAACGTATATTGGTTTTGTAACAGCATTTTGGAAATCTTTTTCTTTTTTTATAGGTCGTTCAGCACCTGGAGAAGCTACATCTAAATAATACATTTCTTGAATAGGATCTTCTTCATCCATAATTTCACTAATCTTTTCAGAAGCTAAGGCACAATCGTTTAAATCGACGCCACCTTCTTTATCAATGGATACTCTTAAGAAGTAATCTTTTCCTTCTTTTGTGTATTCGACTTCAACTAATTCAAAATTTAAGTCGTTAAGGACGGGTTGAATAATTGATTCAACTTGCTCAGTTACTTTACTCATACTGACCTCCTTTTTTGGCAAATAGAAAAGAGCGGGTATAACGCCCACTCTTCCTGCCTGAGTCTAATTTTTTAAGCAATATTATTATACCATATGTTCATTTCCTATACAAACAACTATATATTTTCATATAGTATGACAATAACTAATATCAAAATTTTATACATTTAACATTTTTTATTCCATACCTACTAATATATTGCTCGATTACATATCAAATATTGATAATTGTGCTTTATCTGGCAAGTTAGGTAATGAACCAAGTTCATCTAAATACTCGATGACTTTTTGTGACAATCCAGCTTTTTTATTTAAATCTTCTTTTGATAAAAACGGTCCTTCTTCACGTGCTTCAACGATACGTTGTGCAACGTTTTCGCCTAATCCAGGAACAGCAATAAATGGCGGAATCAAACTATCATCTTCAATGATAAAATCAAATGCTTTACTTTTCTCTAAACTAATTGGTTGCATACGATAACCGCGTTGCGCCATTTCGTTCATGATTTCTAATACTGTTAAAGTATCTTTTTCTTTTTTGGCTAAATCCATATAACGTGAATACATATCGTTTACTGTATTTCGAATACTTTCTTTATCCTTAATCATTGAAATTAAATCAAAATCAGATGCACGTACCGTAAAGTAACTTGCATAATAATAAAGTGGATAATGAACTTTGAAATACGCAATACGTACTGCCATCAATACATATGCTGCCGCATGGGCTTTAGGGAACATGTATTTAATTTTTCTACATGAATCTAAATACCAATCTGGCACTTCATTGTCTACCATTGCTTCAACCATATCGTCAGTTAACCCTTTACCTTTACGTACAAATTCCATTGTCTTGAAGGCGAGTGAAGGCTCTAAACCGTTATACATTAAATAAACCATAATATCATCACGACAACAAATAACACTTGATAAATCACAAGTTCCTGAGCGTATTAAATCTTGTGCGTTACCTAGCCAAACATCCGTACCATGTGATAATCCAGATATTCTAACTAACTCTGAAAATGTAGTTGGCTTGGTATCTTCTAACATTTGGCGCACAAATCCTGTACCAAATTCTGGCACACCAAATGTTCCAGTTTTACATAAAATTTGTTCTGAAGTTACACCTAAAGGTTCTGGCGAACTAAAAATACCCATAGTTTCCTTATCATCGACAGGTATCGTTTTAGGATCAATACCTGATAAATCCTGCAGCATACGAATCATCGTCGGATCATCATGTCCTAATATATCCAGTTTCAAAACGTTATCATGTATTGAATGGAAATCAAAATGAGTCGTCATCCAAGCCGATGATTGATCATCTGCCGGAAATTGAACAGGTGTAAAATCGTAGATATCCATATAATCTGGTACAACGATGATGCCTCCAGGGTGTTGTCCTGTTGTACGTTTTACACCAGTACAACCTTTTACGAGTCTATCAATTTCAGCGCCTCTTTTGTGAATACCTTGATCATTTAAAAATCCTTTCACAAAACCGAAAGCTGTTTTTTCAGCCACCGTACCAATTGTACCTGCACGAAAGACTTTATCTTCACCAAATAATTCTTTTGTATAATTATGAGCTTGTGGTTGATATTCACCACTAAAGTTCAAGTCGATATCAGGAACCTTATCACCTTTAAAACCTAAGAAAGTTTCAAAAGGAATATCCTGGCCTTCTTTAATTAAATCACATCCACATGTGGCACATTTTTTATCTGGTAAATCAAAACCAGAACCAACGGATCCATCGTTAAAGAACTCACTTTCTTTACATTCTGGACAAATATAATGTGGAGGTAATGGGTTAACTTCTGTAATTTCAGTCATTGTCGCTACAAAACTCGAACCTACAGAGCCACGTGATCCAACTAGATAACCGTCATCTAATGATTTTTTAACCAGTCTTTGTGAAATTAAATATATCACAGAAAAACCATTCCCAATGATACTTTCAAGCTCTTTCTCTAATCGGTCAATTACAATTTGTGGTAAATCTTCACCATACAATGCTCTGGCGTTAGCATAACTCATATCTCGTATTTCATCATTAGCACCTTCCATGCGGGGCGTATACAATTCATCCTTTATCGGAACTACGCGTTCAATACGGTCTGCTAAGTCATTTGTATTTTTCACAACTAATTCATGTGCTTTTGCTTCACCTAAGAAATGTAATTCATCTAACATTTCATCCGTAGTTCTAAAGTGCGCCTCAGGTAAAGTACTACGATTTAACGGGTTACCTGGCTGTGATGCTATTAAAATTTTACGTGCAATACCATCATGTTCATTTAGATAATGCGCGTTTCCTGTTGCAATAACAGGTATATCATTCACATCTCCAGCTTGGATGAGACGTTGATAAATTTCATGTAATGTTTCATTATCTCTCACCAATTCTCTATCTATTAAATCTTGGTATAATGCAGGTGGTTGTACTTCAATAAAATCATAGTATTTTGCTATTCTTTCCACTTGAGATTGGTCTTTTTGCATTACTGCAGTAAATACTTCACCTTCATCACATGCGGAACCAACAAGAATACCTTCTCGATATTCATCTAAAAGTGAACGTGGAATTCTAGGTGTTCTATAATAATATTTAACTAAAGATGCGCTGACTATTTTAAATAAGTTCTTTAAGCCCTGTTGATTTTGCACAATAAGTGTTACGTGATTTGGGCGAGCACGTTTATAAGCGTCTTCATTTGATAAAGACTTATTAATATCTTGATGATTATAAACTTCTGCTTCTTCTAATTGTTTTAACATCTTTATAAAAATATAAGCTGTTGCTTCAGTATCATAAATCGCTCTGTGATGTTGTGTTAAATCTACACCATATTTTTTAGCTAAAAAGTTCAGACCATGTTTTCCATATTCAGTGTTGATGGTTCTAGAAAGTTCAAGTGTATCTATCACACCGTTAGTTGATGCGCCTAGGCCAGTTTTTTCATAACCGGTATCAATGAACCCCATATCAAATGATGCATTATGTGCTACAAATATCGCGTCACCGACCCACGCTTTAAACTCGGTTAAAACAGTTTCAATTTCAGGTGCATTGACGAGCATATCGTCTGTGATATGCGTTAAATTCTTGATTGTTTCAGATAAACGTTCGTGTGGATTACTAAAACGTTCAAACTTATCAATAATTTCTCCTTCTTGTACTTTTACAGCTGCGAGTTCGATAATTTTATCATACTGATTAGATAGACCTGTTGTTTCAACGTCAAAAACAACATATGTTGCAGTTTTTAAATCAATGTCTTGAGGCTTATACGCTATGGGCACACCATCATCGACCAACATGCCTTCCATGCCATAAATCATTTTAATATCATTTTTTTCTGCTGCAGCATGCGCATCTGGAAATGCTTGAACCACATTATGATCAGTAATTGCAATAGCTTTGTGGCCCCATTTAGCTGCTTGTTCTACATATGCACTTATATTCGGAATGCCGTCCATCTGACTCATGGACGAATGCAAGTGAAATTCTACGCGTTTTTCGTCTGCTTTATCTTGTTTAACTGCTTTTTTTATTTCTTCTATATCAGACATCATCATGACTAAATCACGTACGAATGTATCTTCTTCTATTCTGCCTTGTGCTCGAACCCATTTACCGACACTGAGAGCTTTAAAATGAGCTAAATCATCTTTATTTTTTCTAGTGAACATTTTCAATACTAAGGAGTCTGTATAGTCTGTAACTTTTAGTTCTACTATATGGCGTCCACTTTTCAATTCTTTTAAATTAATATCAAAGATAACACCTTCAACTGCAACTTTAAATTCTTCTTCAATAATCGATTCAATAGGTTTTACATTTTCTACTTGAATTGGTTTTCCAATTTGACATTTAGCTACAGTACTTTCATTATTATCTTGTTGTTTAGCTTTTTCAGCACGCATCTTTTCTAACTTTTCAGTGGCTTCACGTGCACTTTGCTCATCTTCTTGTTGAATGTGTGCTTCTAACGATGCCAAGTCGTCTCCATTCGATGTATGGTCTGTTTCAAAAATGATACTGCTGATTGCAAAACCACATTGTTGAAATGCTTTAATCAAACTTCCATTGCACGCTTTGTCAAAATGATCTCGCTCTATATCATTCTGACACATGACTTTGAGCACATCCCCTGACATAATTAAGCGCTTTTGCTTAAGCTGACCTTTTACTTTAGGTGATAATTTTGTTTGGTCAATGCAATAACTAAAGTATTTCAATGCATATTCATCTTGATTCGCTTTATTTGTGATTGTAAAATTACAATCGACTTTAGCGATTGTTTTAAATTCTTCAGTAATTGCATTCATAAATAACAGATAATCTTCAATTGGTAAAAAATATGGAAATGTTATCTGAAATACCCAGGTACGATCAGTTGTTTTAACATCTACACGCGTTAATTCACTTTGTGCTAAAATTTCTGGATCCAAATGATCTGCAATTTTAATTTGATCAGCTAAAATCTTGAATTTTTCTTGATTTGTCATTGACATGACGATAACCACCTTACTATTAATTACACTACGTTACTATTTCATATAATTTCTTTAACTGTCGCGTTTGTATTTTGTACATTATCTATCTTATAACGTAAAACCTTTAATTTCTAATACTTAAACTTTACTATTTTTACATTATGGTTTCTTATCATAAATAAGAGCGGGAATGAAATCAAACATGATTCATTCGATTTCGCTTTCCCGCTCACTAATTAAGGATGATCAAACATTAAAGTACAGGTTAAACTAAAAGTTTCATCTAATACTTTTAGCAATGATTTGCATTTATATAAAGTATATGCGTATTAATGTTTTAACTTACATCTTAATTTTAGCAACGTATATGAGAGCAATCATTTTGTTAAAGTTGACTGTTGACTTATATACTTAGGTATAAATCATTAATAAAACTATTTAAGTTATCAATTTGAACATCTTCACTTTCACCTGTATCACGTCGTTTAACTTCTACGATACCTTCAGCAGCATTTTTACCAACTACTACTCTAATTGGTAATCCTATTAAATCGGCATCATTAAATTTAACACCTGCACGTTCTTTACGGTCATCATAAAGTACATCATATGTTTCTTTTAATTGTTTATATAATTGATCAGCCAATTCACGTTGTTCTTCTTTTTTAGGATTGATTGTAATTAAATGTAAATCAAATGGCGTTACTGATTTAGGCCATATAATACCATTTTCATCATTATTTTGCTCAACAATCGCACTTAAAGTCCTAGAAATACCTATACCATAACATCCCATTAATAAAGGTTTAGCTTTACCTTGATTATCCAGGAATGTTGCATTCATTGCTTCAGAATATTTAGTACCAAGTTTAAATACTTGCCCAACTTCAATTCCTTCGGCAAATTTAGCATCACCTGATCCATCAGCTAAAGGCTCTCCTTCTAAAATAAATCTAAAGTCTCCATAAGCTTCGATTTCAAAGTCACGCCCTACGTTTGCATTCAATAAATGGTAACCATCTTCATTAGCACCTACAACAATATTATTTAAATCTTTTATAAAATTATCAGCATATACTTTGATGTTTTTATCGAAAATAGGACCAAGTGAACCAGGAGATGCACCTAATAAATTTTTAATTTCATCTTCTGTAGCTAATTCGATGTGATCCGTACCAAAGAATGCTTTTAATTTCACATCATTAATTTCATGGTGACCACGTACAAGTACCATAATAAATTCACCATCAACATTAAATACCATGGATTTTGTAATTTCATCCAGTGGTTTTTCTAAAAATGTTGCTAATGCTTGTGCTGTGTGTACTTGAGGTGTTTCTATTTTTGTTAATGACGCTATCTCATCATGCTTTTCATTGGGATGATATACAACCTCAGCTTTTTCAATATTAGCTGCATAATCACTATTTTCACTATAAACTATTGTGTCTTCACCAATTTCACTTAAAGCCATAAATTCATGTGTATGACTGCCACCAATAGCACCTGAATCTGCAACTACTGGTCGCGCATTTATTCCGACACGTTTAAATATGCGATCATATGCGTGATACATATCTTGGTATGTTTCATCTAATGAAGCCTCATCAGCATGAAATGAATATGCATCTTTCATAATAAATTCACGACCACGTAACAATCCAAAGCGCGGGCGTTTTTCATCTCTAAATTTAGATTGTATTTGGAATAAAGTAAGTGGTAATTGTTTATATGATTTAAGTTCATCTCTGATTACAGATGTTATAAGTTCTTCATGTGTTGGTCCAAGTGCAAACTCACGACCATGTCTGTCTTTCAAACGCATCAATTCTGGACCATATGCACTCCAACGACCGGATTCTTCCCATAGTTCAGCTTTTTGTAACGCTGGCATTAAAATTTCCACAGCGTCGATACGTTCCATTTCTTGTCTTACAATACTTTCAATGTTATTCAAAACTTTAGCAGCTAACGGTAAATAGCTATAAATACCACTCGTACTTTGTTTGATTAATCCTGCTTTTAACAAAAGTCTATGACTCAAAGCTTCAGCTGCTGCAGGTACCTCTTTCATCGTTGGTATAAATACTTTAGATTGTTTCATTTACATGCTCTCCTTTTATAAGAAATAACGTTGAATGTCATTCCACGTCACTAAGACCATTACAATTAATACAAATACTGCACCAATTGCAATAATTGTCGTTTCTGCTTTTTTGTTTAATGGTTTTCTGAAAATCGCTTCATATATTACAAATAAGATTCGTCCGCCATCAAGTGCTGGGACTGGTAATAAATTCATTAAACCTAAATTGACGCTTAGTAAAGCTGTCCAAGAAATCAAATTAATAATACCTGTTTTAACAACAGAGTCAACTGTATGATAGATACCGACTGGACCATTTAACATATCAAATGAAAATTGACCGGTGAAAATGCTCGCAATCATGCTTAAAATCGCGGTAAATATCAGTTTTCCAGCTACAATTGTTTGCTTTACGCCTTCAGTAATCGGTTTAAATACCGTATGTTCTGTAGAAGCAGTATAACCTAACAAATATTTAGTTTCTGAATGTGTTTTAGTTACTTTTTGTTCATATTTTTTTGGTTTTACTTGCAAGGTTTCTGTTTTACCATCTCGTTCTACTTTAATTTGTGTCTTTTTGTCTTTAACCTGTGATATTGCTTGATCTATATCAGATTTACTATTGATAGATTTGTCAGCAATTTTCACGATAGTATCACCTGTTTTTAAGCCTGCGTGTGCTGCTGGGCTATCTTGCGCCACTTTATCAACTGTATTTGTTGGTGTACCTTGATAATAAGCTAAGCCAATAAATAATACTAATGTAAGTAAAAAGTTAAATAATGGGCCAGCAAACAGTGTTAAGAATTTTTGATAAGGCTTTTTGTGTGTGAATTGTCGGTTTTTGGGAGCTATTTGAATTAAACTACCATTCTCAACAAAATAGGCTTTGTCAGCAATTTGATAATGATGTCTTTGCTGATCATATGCAGTTACACCTTCAATGTATAAATCTTCTTTAAAATCACATTGTTTAACTTCCATTGCTTCAATTTGTTGGAACTTATGTTGATCATCTAAAATGATATGTGTGATTTCATCTTTATCATTTAATTTTATCTTTACATGCATACCTGGTTGAACGGGTGGTTCCTCCAACCCGTCACCTGCCATTCTTACATATCCTCCAACAGGCAATAAACGAATGGTATATAAAGTTTCATTTTTTCTGAAACTAAAAATTTTTGGCCCCATTCCAATTGCAAATTCTGGACACATAATGCCAGCTCTTTTTGCAAAAAACATATGACCGTATTCATGAACTGTTACAAGAACACCAAATACGATTATAAAAGAAATAATTGTCACTAGAAAACTCAAATTGATACACCTCATATTTTCCGTAAGATTGTTCCATTATTTTTTATATTGCTATAATATATAAGCTATTTTAATGCTTTTGATTATAAAATTATAACATAACAATACTAGCTGATACACGTAACTTTATGCAGTAGAAAAAATTATCATGACTTAACACTTAATTTCTCTGTAACATATTTTAAAAACTTATGAAAAGGAGTTAAAAACTTAAATGTTTCATTTGATTTCTCATCGACATTTAAATTCATAACTCCTTTTATTGTTCAATTATACAATTTTATTGGCACTTCGTTTACCTTAAAATCACTTATATTAAGAATATGTTTAATAATGGTAAGACAAACATAAAACTATCAAATCGATCTAATATACCACCGTGACCAGGTAAAATGCGTCCAGAATCCTTCACACCAAAATGACGTTTAAAGCCTGACTCTACTAAGTCTCCTAACTGACCAAACATACTTAAAATAACCGTACATAACAGTAGTAACCATATTGCAATATCAAAATCTATAAACATCATCATTACAAGCGGAACTATCAAACTACAAATAATGCCGCCAATAAACCCTTCAATTGTTTTATTGGGACTGATGACAGGCCATAATTTATGTTTACCCATTAATCTACCAAAAATATACGCCCCAGTATCTGTAGACCACACAATTAAGAAAGCTAAAAGTATGTAATGTAATCCTTCTGATCTAGTTTCATATAGATACATGAAGCCTATCCCTACATAAGCTATAGACATTAAACAAAAGGCAGCATCCATAAAACTAAATCTATTTTTAGAAAGTACTGTATAACTGAGTAAAATAAAACTCATTGCTATTAAAGATTTTAATTGTAAATCGTTTACCCATGTACCTGCTTCTTGCGGTATCATAATAATTAATATTCCTAATGCACTTATAATTCCTGGGATGGATAGGAACTTTATCATATTCATATTCAACAATTCTTTGAGACCTATAAATGCTAATAAATAAGAAAAAAGCATTAGTACAAGGCCACCCTTTAACAATACAGGTAGAAAAACAATAAGTGCTATTATTGCTGTTAAAGTTCTAACTTTCATACTATTCTCCTAACTATTTATAATCCCCCAAAACGTCTTTGACGAGATTGATAAATTTTAATACAGTTTATTAATTCTTCTTTGTCAAAATCTGGCCAAAATTTTTCATTGAATATAAATTCACTGTAAGACACTTGCCAGATAAGAAAGTTACTAATTCGTTGCTCACCTGAGGTTCTAATTAAAAGGTCTGGATCAGGATAATCGTGGGTCATTAAATGTTCGTTAATCAATTGCTCTGTAATATGATCACTGGATAAGCCTTCTGAAGATAATTTTTCATAAATTGATTTTACACTATGGACAATTTCAGCACGTCCGCCATAGTTAATTGCAAAAATCAATTTTAAACCTGTGTTTGCTTTGGTCTGTTCTTTTGCCTTATTAATCGCTTCAAGTGTTGCAGTTGGTAAATCATTTAAAAAACCAATCGTTTCTACTTTAACATTATTTTCTATTAATTCAGGTAAAAAGGTTTTTAAAAAGTTAACCGGCAAATTCATGATATAATTGACTTCATTTTTAGGTCTTGTCCAATTTTCAGTTGAAAATGCATACAACGTTAAATATTTAATACCTAAATCACTAGCTTCTTTAGTTATTTTTTTAATCGTTTGCATACCTTCATAATGGCCTTTGATTCTAGGCAATTTTCTTTGTTTAGCCCAGCGTCCATTGCCATCCATAATAATTGCTATATGATTAGGTACATTATGTAGATCCAACTCATTGTTGGATGCATTAGGCTGGTTTTTTTTCTTGTTTAGCTTTTTAAACATGGTATTTCCTCCGAGCGTTATCATCTCTGCTTATTAAATTAGCTTCTAAATGCAATTATCTATCATTTTATCATACTAGATAAGCGCAATGAATAAACAAATAAAAAAACTGTACCAAAGTCTGATTTGATACAGTTCAGATAAATTTATAATATGCTTCATTTTCAATACCAAACAACTTAATGTTGAGTATTTACTCACAAAAAACATATCATAATTACCATGTTTATACTGACATAATATCTTGTTCTTTTTCTTCTAATAATTTATCAATGTCATTTATAGAATCGTCAGTTATTTTTTGTACTTCATTCGTTTGAGTTCTTAAGTCATCTTCAGTGATGTCACCGTTTTTCTCTTGCTTTTTAAGTTCGTCATTCGAATCACGGCGTACGTTTCTAACTGCAACTTTAGAATCTTCACCAATTTTTTTAACTTCTTTTACAAGCTCTTTACGACGTTCTTCTGTTAATGCAGGCACACTTATACGAATGACCTCACCATCACTAGATGGGTTTACGCCTAAGTTTGCTGCATTAATTGCTTTTTCAATATTAGCCACTGATGTTTTGTCGTATGGTGAAATGACTAAAAGACGAGCTTCTGGTACATTGATACTCGCTAATTGTTGAATAGGTGTTGGTGCTCCATAATAATCAACAGTAACACCGTTTAAAAGGTTTGAATTTGCTCTACCAGCACTAATATTAGCTAACTCTCTTGAAAGACTATCAATTGATTTTTTCATCTTTGTTTTCGTGTCATTAATTATGTCACTCATTTTATACACCTCTAAATTATTTTGTAATTAATGTTCCTATTTTTTCACCCATAACAGCGCGTTTAATATTTCCTTCTTCTGTGATAGAGAATACATTCAACGGGATATTGTTATCCATACAGAAAGAAGATGCTGTTGAGTCCATGACTTGTAAGCCTTCTTGTAACATTTGAATATGTGTTAAATGTTCATATTTAACCGCATTTTCATCTTTTTTAGGATCTGCAGAATAGACACCATCAACATTATTTTTGCCCATTAAGATAACATCTGCTTCAACTTCAGCAGCACGTAAAGCTGCAGTTGTGTCAGTTGAGAAGTATGGATTACCTATGCCAGCAGCAAATATAACAACACGCTTTTTCTCTAAGTGTCTAATTGCGCGACGACGAATATAAGGTTCTGCAACTTGTTTCATCTCTATAGAAGTTAATACACGTGTATCACACTCTAATTGTTCCAAACTGTCTTGTAGTGCTAAAGCATTCATAACAGTAGCTAGCATGCCCATATAATCTGCTGTACCACGATCCATACCTAGATCACTACCAGTTTTACCTCTCCAGATATTACCTCCGCCAACAATCACTGCAATTTCACAATCCATTTTTGCTACCTCAGCTACTTGTTGAGCAACACTTTTAATAATTATGGGATTTATCCCGAATCCATCTTCACCTGCTAGTGCTTCACCACTTAATTTTAAAACGACACGTTTATATTTAGAAGTTTGAGCCATTGTCTTATCCTCTCTATTGTGAAAATATGTATTTGATACAAGTAAAGAAGACACAGTAGAACTTCCAATATAAAAGTAAGTCTTTCATACGGAGCACAAAAAGGTGTCTTCTTTCTTGTTCAAACTATGAAATATTATTTCATTTGTCCTTTTACTTCGTCAGCAAAGTTTTCTTCACGTTTTTCCATACCTTCGCCTACTTCATAACGTACGAAGTCAACTAGTTTTCCACCTTTTGATTTTAAGAAAGCTTCAACTGTTTGATCAGGATCTTTAACAAAGTTTTGGTCAACTGCACAAATTTCTTGTAAATATTTACGTAAACGACCTTCAACCATTTTTTCAACAATTTTTTCTGGTTTGCCTTCGTTTAAAGCTTGTTGTTTCAATACTTCTTTTTCATGAGCAATTTCATCTTCACTTACTTGTTCAGATGAAACATATTTAGGGTTAATCGCAGCAATATGCATAGCTACATCTTTAGCAGCATCGCTATCAGTAGTACCTTCAACAACTGTTAATACACCGATACGTCCACCCATGTGTAAATATGAACCAAATGCATCATTATCTGATTTTGTTCTAACAGCAAAACGACGGATACTTAATTTTTCTCCGATTGTAGAGATTGCTTCTTTCATGCGTTGGTCTACAGTTTTACCGTCAGCTAATTCAGATTCTAATAAAGCTTCAACAGTATCAGCTTTACTCTCTAACACTTGTGTAGCAATTTCTTTCACTAATTCTTGGAAACCTTCGTTACGTGCTACGAAGTCAGTTTCTGAATTAATTTCTACGATTGCCGCTTCATTTCCTTTTTCTTCTACATGTACTAGTCCTTCTGCAGCGATACGGTCAGCTTTTTTAGCTGCTTTCGCAATACCTTTTTCACGTAGGTAATCAATAGCTTTATCAATATCACCATCAGTTTCTGTCAACGCTTTTTTACAGTCCATCATACCAGCGCCAGTTTTTTCACGTAATTCTTTTACAAGTTTAGCTGAAATTGCCATTTCATATTCCTCCATTATTTAATGAATTTTAATATATTTATTTTAAAAAAAGGTGATAAGCTTAAATATCTTATCACCCATTTTACATTATTCTTAGTTTGATTCAACAGAAGTGTTTTCTTCAGTTGTTTCTGCTTCAGTAGCTTCTTCTTTTGATTCATTTAAATCAATGTTTTGTTCAGCCGCTACTTCTTCATTTGATACACCTTGTTGACCTTCTAAGATTGCATCTGCCATTTTACCTGTTAATAACTTAACGGCACGGATAGCATCATCGTTTGCAGGGATAACATAATCGATCTCATCTGGATCACAGTTAGTATCCACAATACCAACGATTGGGATGTGTAATTTACGTGCTTCAGCAATTGCGTTGCGCTCTTTACGAGGGTCAACTACAAATAATGCTTGAGGCATAGATTTCATATCACGAATTCCGCCTAAGAATTTAATTAAACGGTCATATTCTTTTCTTAGTTCTACTACTTCTTTTTTAGGTAATACTTCGAATAAGCCATCTTCTTCCATTTTTTCAATTTCAGAAATACGTTTGATACGTTTTGAAATTGTTTTATAGTTAGTTAAAATACCACCTAACCATCTTTGGTTAACGTAGAATTGACCAGCACGTTCAGCTTCAGCTTTCACTGATTCTTGTGCTTGTTTTTTCGTACCAACAAATAAAACTTTTCCGCCATCTTCTGAAATTTGTTTTATAAAGTTGTAAGCTTCTTCTACTTTCTTCACTGTTTTTTGTAAGTCGATAATGTAGATACCGTTTCTTTCAGTAAAGATGTATCTTTTCATTTTTGGGTTCCAACGGCGTGTTTGGTGACCGAAGTGAACACCTGCTTCTAGTAATTGTTTCATTGAAATTACTGCCATAAATAAAATCCTCCTATTGGTTTTTTACCTCCATAAAAAGCTCATATAAACACGATAACAATTTATCGCACCCTTTATACTTCCGCTCTCTATGTGCGTATTGGCTTAATAGCCGTGAATAAATATATCATATTCATACATATAAAGCAATAGTTCAGCTTATAATTTCTCATTTATAATAGTGAAGATTCAAGTCATATTTTTATCAATTCAAATATCACTGTAACACTTTATATAGTAAGCAGTTTCCATTATAAAATGATATTGTATTTATTTTTTACATATTCACTAAATAAACGCATAACGCATGGATATACTAAATGGTATGAAAGCGTATATAGCAATCACATTTAAAAGTGATTCTACATTTTATTTTATTCTATCTAATTCATCTAAGAATTTTTCTTTTTTAACTTTAATAAACGTACCTTTCATACCTAATGAACGTGATTCAATAACTCCTGCGCTTTCTAACTTACGCAATGCATTAACAATCACAGAACGTGTAATTCCAACCCTGTCAGCTACTTTAGAAGCAATCAACAAGCCTTCTTTACCACCTAATTCTTCAAAAATATGTTCAATCGCTTCACTTTCTGAGTATGATAATGAATTGATTGCCATATTAATCGCAGCTTTATCTCTAGCTTCTTGTTCAACTTCATTATGTTTTTCACGCAGAATTTCCATACCAATAACTGTAGCCGCATACTCACCTAAAACAAGATCATTTTCAGAAAAGTCGTCTTGTACACGTCCTAGCACTAACGTACCTAGTCTTTCTCCGCCACCTAATATTGGAAAGATAGTTGACTTACTATCTTTAAATACATCTTCGTTTTCAGGTGGAAAAACTGAAAGATCACTTTCGATTCCAATATTGGATTCTGTTTCTTTTACATCCATTAACTTATCTGTATATTCCACAGGTATGTGTCTATTTTCTAGCATTTGAATAATACGTTCATTTTTTAACAATTCATTTAAACTTGATCCTAAAATTTTACCTTTTCTTGACACAATGAAAACATTTGTCACTGTTACACTACTTATCGTTTGTGCGACGTCTTTAAAGTCTACAGCGATTCCTTTGTGCTTTTGCAAAAGTGTATTTAATTCTCTTGTTTTTGATAATAAGCTCATATTACTTCTCCTTTTTGTTTATATTATAAAATAAATGCACTTAAATCTTTATTTGTTGAAATTGATTTCAACTTATCATCAACATATTGAGGTGTGATATCTACAACAGCATGTGGCATGCTCGGTGCTTCGAACGATAAATCTTCTAACATTTTTTCAAGTATTGTATGCAATCTACGCGCACCAATATTATCTGTATCTTGGTTAACTTGAAAGGCAATCTCTGCCAAACGTTTAATCGCTTCTTCAGTGAAATTCACCGTTACTTGTTCCGTTTGGAGTAGCGCTTCATACTGTTTAATCAATGATAATTTGGGTTCAGTTAAAATGCTTACAAAGTCTTCCACAGACAGGCTTTCTAATTCAACACGAATTGGGAATCGACCTTGTAATTCAGGTATTAAATCACTTGGTTTTGAAACATGGAATGCACCAGCACCAATGAATAGCATATGTTCAGTATTAACAGTACCATATTTAGTTTGAACCATGCTACCTTCAAGTATAGGTAAAATATCTCTTTGTACACCTTGTCGTGAAACATCTTGACCTGAATTTTGATTGTTAGTAGCCACTTTATCTATTTCGTCAATAAAAATAATTCCCATTTGTTCGGCTAGCTCAATAGCCTCTTGATTGGCAGTTTCTTGGTCAATCAGTTCATCCGCATATTCATCAGTCAAAATATTTCGAGCAGTTTTGACAGGGACTTCTCTTTCCACTTTTTTCTTAGGCATTAGTTGGTTCATCATATCTTGCATTTGTTGGTTTTGATTTGTACCTAACATACCTAAAGCACCTGGGTCCTGTTCGACTTTTAATCTCACTTTTTCTTCTTCAAGTGAACCATTTAATAATTGTTGTTTGATTTCAGAACGCTTTGTTTTGATTTCTTCAGTTGGCGTTTCTTCATCATCGTCCTCATTATTTTGACCAAAATTAGGTATTGCTCCGCCAAAAAGAGATTCTAAAGGGTTGTTACTGTTAGTGCTATTCGCTTTCTTCTTCATGCTTGGAACTAAAAGTTTAACTAATTTTTCGTTTGCTTTACTTCGCGCTTCATCTTCAACTAACGCTTTCTTTTGCTCTTTTACCAATCTAACAGCAATATCAACTAAGTCTCTAACCATACTTTCAACGTCACGCCCAACGTAACCTACTTCTGTGAATTTCGTAGCTTCTACTTTAATAAAAGGCGCACCAACCACTTTAGCCATGCGTCGCGCAATTTCAGTTTTCCCTACGCCAGTTGGTCCAATCATTAAAATGTTTTTCGGTGCAATTTCTTGTTTCTCTTCGTCAGAAAGTAGGCTTCGTCTATATCTATTTCTTAATGCTACTGCTACCTTGCGTTTAGCGTCATCTTGACCAACTATATATTCGTTAAGTTTTGAAACGATATCTTTTGGCGTTAATTTAATACCATTCGACTCCATATGAGAAATACCTCCGTTACTTTATTTTCTTCAAAAATCCATTATTTATTATACATTTATTTCATAAATTTTTACTTTTTGTTATTACAACATATTTTAAAATATAAGTTTTTTAAAGTTCTTCCACAACGATTTGGTCATTCGTAAACACGCAAATATCAGAGGCAACCTTTAAACTTTCATATGCCATCTCACGCGCACTTAAATCAGTAGCATGACGTTTTAATGCTCTACCTGCACTTAAGGCATAATTGCCACCGGATCCAATTGCAATTAAATCATCATCTGGCGCAATAACTTCTCCAGTACCACTTACGACTAGTATTGAATCTTTATCCATCACAATAAGCATCGCTTCTAGCTGTCTTAACTGTTTATCGCCTCTCCATTCTTGCGCTAACTCAACAGCGGCTCTTTCTAAATTACCGCTAAACTGTTGTAATTTTGTCTCGAACTTTTCAAATAGTGTAAAAGCATCTGCCACACTACCTGCGAATCCAGCTAACACTTTATCATTATATAAGCGTCGAACTTTTCTAGCGGTTTTTTTCATAATAACTTGTTCGCCAAGTGTTACTTGTCCGTCACCAGCCATTGCCGAATGTCCATTATGTTGTACTGCGTAAATAGTTGTCGCATGAATAGATGTACTCATATTTTAATTCTCCTTTTTTGCACGAGGATGTGCATTTAAATATACTTTTTTTAATTGATCATTCGTAACATGTGTATAACGACCTGTCGTCGATAAATTGACATGTCCTAGTAATGATTGCACTGTTCTTAAGTCAGCACCCTGATTTAACATATGTGTAGCAAATGTATGTCTTAATTTATGCGGATGTATATCTGTTACACCTGCAGTTCGTTTCACTACATCATTTAACACATAACGAATGCCACGCTCAGTGATAGGCGCACCGTTCATGTTAACTAACAAATAGTCGTGTTCAGTACCTTTTTTAGGACTAAATGCTTCTAAGTAATGTTCAATACTTTGTTTACAAAATTCACCGAAAGGGATAAACCTTTCTTTACCACCCTTACCTAAAACTTTAACACCTGGTAAATTCATATCCAAATCTTGCTCTTTGATATTTACTAACTCTGATACCCTGATACCAGTAGCATATAAAAGCTCCAAAATAACACGATCTCTTAATCCTTTTTTTAAATCTTTATCTACTGTTTTAAATAATGCTTCCATTTCTTCTTCATAAAAAAAGTGCGGTAAATATTGTTCTTTTTTCGGATGAACTAATTGTATAAATGGATTTATGACACTTTCGTCTTGTACCATCCAATACTCATAAAAACTTCTCAGCGTAGAAATTTTACGAGAAACCGATGTTCTTTTCAAGTTTTTTGAATATAAAAAACTTAGGTAATTTCTAGCATCTTTATATTCAAAATTAGCTAAGCTTAAATGCTCTTGATTTAAAAAATCATTAAATTGCTCTAAATCATCATGATATGATTTCAATGTATGTTCAGAAAAATGTCGTTCTACTTTAAGCATGTATAAATAAGCTTGTTGGATTTCTTCCAATAAAAACCCCTCCATCGATATAAATTGTAGCATATCGATAGAGGGAACTGCGAAACATAACTATTAAATTGAGAAAAACTTTTTTTAATTTTC
This sequence comes from Staphylococcus sp. GDY8P196P, assembly GCF_017891705.1. NCBI lineage: Bacteria > Bacillati > Bacillota > Bacilli > Caryophanales > Staphylococcaceae > Staphylococcus > Staphylococcus sp. GDY8P196P. The sequence continues at coordinate 399,800 of NZ_JAESJS010000009.1, forward strand.
TGAATCAATATTTCACTATATTAACATCATAATGTTTCTTTAAAGTTGTCCAAATATGTCAAAGCTCTATGAGCAAGTTGTTCATATCTTATTTTTTTATCTTTAATTTTTTCATCTAAATCCGGTAGCAAACCAAAATTGGCATTCATCGGCTGGAAGTTTTTTTCATTTTTCGCATGAGCAATATAATAAGCCATGCTACCCAGCATCGTTTCTCTAGGGAAAATAACCCTTCCTTTATTTTCAACTTTATGAGCTACGTTGATACCAGCAATCAAGCCGCTTGCTGCACTTTCTACATAACCTTCTACACCAGTCATTTGACCAGCAAAATGAAGAGATTCTCTTCCTTTTAATTCATAAGTTTCAGTGAGTACATCAGGGGAGTTAATAAATGTGTTTCTATGCATGACACCATATCGAACAATTTCAACATTCTCTAAACCTGGTATCAATCTAAGTACTTCTTTTTGTGCACCCCACTTTAGATGTGTTTGAAACCCTACTAAATTATACAAAGTACCAGCAGCATCGTCTTGACGTAACTGTACAACTGCATATGGTATTTCGCCAGTCTTGGGATCTTCTAAGCCAACTGGTTTCATCGGACCAAACAATAACGTTTTACGTCCACGTGCTGCCATTACTTCAAATGGCATACAACCTTCGAAATATTTTTCTTTTTCAAATTCATTCACTGGTGCGACCTCTGCTTCTAATAAAGCATCATAAAATCTGTTAAACTCTTTTTCCGTCATCGGACAATTTAAATAAGCAGCTTCACCTTTATCATAACGTGACTTTAAATAAACTTTATTCATATCAATACTATCTTTTTCAATAATCGGTGCTGCAGCATCATAAAAATATAGTTGATCTTTACCTGTTGCGTCAACAATTTCTTGAGCTAATTGATCTGTTGTTAATGGACCAGTAGCAATGATTGTATATCCATCAGGTATAGTGTTAATTTCTTCATTAATTACAGTTACATTCGGATGGTTTTTCAATGTTTCAGTAATATACCCTGCAAAATCATGTCTATCTACAGCTAACGCACCACCAGCAGGAACACGCGCTTTGTCTGCTGCAGTTATAACCAATGAATCCATTCGACGCATTTCTTCTTTCAATACACCCACGGCATTCGTAAGCGCATTGCCACGTAATGAATTGGAACAAACTAATTCAGCAAATTTATCTGTATGATGTGCCGGCGTTTGTTTAACTGGCCTCATTTCAATTAAATTTACATGAATGCCTCTTTGCGCTAATTGATAAGCGGCTTCTGAGCCAGCTAAGCCAGCCCCTACAACATTGACAATTTGAGTCATATATATATCCTCCTATACAAAAAAATAGCAACTACGACACTATTTTATAAGCTAAATAACATATCTCTACATTATAAATATGAATCGTAAGTTGCTAAATATTATTAAAAAATACAGTTTCCTTTTCTAATAATCAATTTATATATTTGTTATTTTTGTTCTTCTTCTTTGTAATCACAATTTGAGCAAACAACCTGACTTTTACGTCCTTGTTTTTTCTCAACTAAATAATGTTCACATTTTGGACAATCACGTCCAATAGGTTTATCCCAAGTTACAAAATCACATTCGGGATATTTAGAACAACCATAGAAGATACGATTTTTCTTAGACTTACGTTCAACGACATCGCCCTCTTTACATTTAGGGCAAGTCACACCAATTGTTTTGACGATTGCTTTAGTGTTTCTACAATCAGGGAAGTTTGAACATGCCATAAATTTACCATATCGACCCATTTTTATAACCATTGGTGCACCGCAAACTTCACAATCTTCTCCTGCAGGTTCATCTTTAATTTCTATTTTTTCCATTTCTTCTTCTGCACGTTCAACATCTTGCTTAAAACTATTATAGAAATCTGAAATAACTTTTTTCCAAGCAATTTCACCTTCTGCAACTTTATCGAGTAATGTCTCCATATTAACTGTAAAATCTACATCTATAATTTCTGGGAAATATTCTTTTACTTGTTCATGAACAATTTCGCCTAATTCGGTAGGAACAAACCGTTTACTTTCATTTTTAACATAGTTCCTTTTTTGTATAGTATCAATTGTCGGTGCATAAGTTGAAGGACGACCAATTTTCATTTCTTCTAAAGTTTTTACCAATCTTGCTTCTGTATAACGTGGTGGAGGTTGAGTGAAATGTTGTGAAGGTTCAATATTGGTTGCTGTAACCATTTCACCTTCATTGATATTAGGTAATTTATTTTCTTTACCTTCATCTCCATCATCTTTTGTTTCAACGTATAAAGTCATAAAACCTTTGAATTTAATTGTTTGCCCATTTGCTCTGAATTTCAAATCATTTTGTGTTAAATCTAATGCTACTGTATCCAAAATAGCAGGTGCCATTTGACTAGCTACAAAACGCTCCCAAATTAATTTATACAGTCTATGTTGGTCTCTAGTTAAATAATTTTTCATTTCGCTAGGTGTACGTAAAGTACTTGATGGTCTTATAGCTTCGTGTGCATCTTGATCCCCTTGACCTTTAGACTTACGATTCGAAGTATATTCATTACCATAAGTGTCTTTAATATAATCCTTGGCTTCACTTTTAGCTTGTTCAGAAATTCTAGTAGAATCTGTACGCATATAAGTGATTAAACCAACTGTACCTTGTCTTTTCAAGTCAATACCTTCATATAATTGTTGGGCAAGCATCATTGTTTTACGCGCTTTGAAATTCAATTTTCTTGCAGCTTCTTGTTGAAGTGTTGAAGTCGTAAATGGATTGGCAGGATAACGCGTCTTTTCTTTTTTTGTTACCTTTGTAACTTCAAATTGATCCCCATCAAGCTGTGATGTAATCGTCTCAACATCATTTTTATTAGTTAATTTGTATGGCTTGTTTTTATAATGTAAGAATTTAGCACTAAATTTAGATTTTTTATATCTAAATTCTCCTTCTATTTTCCAATATTCTTCTGGTTTAAAATTTCTAATTTCATTTTCACGATCAATGACTAATCTTAATGCGACAGATTGTACGCGACCAGCAGAAAGTCCTTTTTTAACTTTCTTCCATAAAACAGGAGAAATATTATAACCAACTAAACGGTCTAAAATTCTTCTAGCTTGTTGTGCATCCACAAGTTCCATTTCTATGCCTCTAGGATGTTTAAAACTTTGTTTCACTGCATCTTTGGTTATTTCATTAAATACTACTCTATTTTCAGTAGCGTCTTCTAAATTCAATATATTCGCTAAATGCCAAGCAATTGCCTCACCTTCACGGTCGGGGTCACTTGCTAAGAATATATTTTTTGCTTTCTTAGCATGTTTTTTTAATTCCTTAACAACAGGGCCCTTACCGCGTATAGTAATATATTTGGGTTCATAGTCATTTTCTACATCTACGCCCATTTGGCTTCTTGGCAAATCTCTTACATGCCCCATAGATGCGATAACTTTATATTTTTTACCTAAATATTTTTCAATGGTTTTAGCTTTTGCAGGCGATTCAACTATGACTAAATTTTCTGCCAAAGTAGTTACCCCCTTGCATTTCTAATTACAAAGATAAATGATAAACGGTCTATTTTGATTTTGTCAATGTTTTTAATTTTAAATTTATTTAATCAAAGGCGTATTTAGAATTAAATAAAGGAAAAGACACTGTTTATACACATCTTTTTCAACTATAAAACAATTGTTCAAATAAATACATTGATCTAAATTTTAGTTAAAATCATCTATGATGTCTTTCGCAGATATAACAATTTTCGCCCCTTCTTGCGCACTTATTAAGTTCCCCATTGTCATATCATTGAACATCGAACCTGGCAAAACATATACTTCTCTATTTTGTTCTAATGCACAATTAGTCGTAATAGAAGTACCACTTTTAATTGTAGATTCTGTAATCAAAACCCCTTTTGATAAACCACTAATTAATCTATTTCTTTCTGGAAAATGATGTTTAAGCGGCTTTTGATATGGTAAATATTCACTTATGACTAAGCCAGTGCGCTCAAGTTGATTTCTAATATTTTGCGTTGATTTGGGATAATGATTAAGATGGCCAAATCCTAACACCGCAATCGCTGACATTTGATTGTCTAATGCATGTTGATGTGCTGCTTGGTCTGCACCTTCTGCTAATCCAGAGACTATGGTTAGATCTTTCTTTTTAAATGAAGGGAAAAGGAATTTCAATGCATCCCCTGTATATCGAGTAGCATGTCTAGATCCAACGATTGCAAGGGTTTGATCACGCGTTGTTAACGTGATATCTCCTTTATAAAAAAGTATAAGTGGAGGATCATGTATTTCGCGAAGCAATTTCGGATATGATGGATGGTTAATACCAATAAAATTAATGTTCCATTTATGTAATTGAATAAGAATGTCATCAATGGGATTGTTTACAAAATCTTGATATATTTGATCTTTCTTTTTAGATTTAATTGTTGATAAATATAGTTGTAATATTGCTTGCTGCTCGTGTTTATTGTAAAACATAAAATCATTCTTATATTTCAGCAATCGATGTATTTGATGTGTGGACAATCCTGAGAAACGCAATTTTAAAAATAAATAATCTATGTTCATATATCGTACTCCTTTATAAAATAATTATAAAGTAAAACGATATAAAGTTTGTTTACAAATTAAATTCATTTAGACTATATTTGTAATCTAGTTTTAAGAAGAAATTTAAATACGTACCCCACACTACTTCAACACCATACAAAATTCAAAAACTGAAAATAGCACAAACTCCAACATATTTTAGGAGTTTGTGCTCATTTTTAAGCTATTCTATTATTAAATTGCTTTATTTAATAGTAAGTAACTGTTCATAGATACCAGCTTCTTTTGCAGCATCAATTAATGTTGTTCCAATTTCTGATGGTGTATCAGCAGTTTTCACACCACAACTGTTTAGTGTTTTAATTTTCTCTTCTGCTGTACCTTTACCGCCAGAAACAATTGCGCCAGCATGACCCATACGTTTTCCTGGAGGAGCTGTTTGTCCACCAACGAAACCTACAACAGGTTTATTCATGTTAGCTTTAATCCATTCGGCAGCTTCTTCTTCAGCAGTACCACCGATTTCACCAATCATAACAACTGCTTTCGTTTCATCATCTTCATTAAATTGTTTTAATACATCAATAAAGTTAGTACCGTTAACTGGATCTCCTCCGATACCTACTGCAGTAGTTTGACCAATGCCTTCTTCAGTCAACTGATGTACAGCTTCATAAGTTAATGTACCTGAACGTGAAACGACGCCCACATGGCCTTTTTTGTGTATATAACCAGGCATGATACCAATCTTACATTCATCTGCAGTAATAACACCTGGACAGTTTGGTCCAATCACACGTGTTTTCTTGCCTTCTGAATAACGTTTTACTTTAACCATATCGATAACTGGAATATGCTCCGTGATACATATAGCTAAATCTAACTCAGCTTCAATACATTCTAAAATAGCATCTGCTGCAAATGGAGCAGGTACATAGATTACTGAAACAGTTGCACCAGTTTCTTCTTTAGCTTCTTCAACAGTATTGAAAACTGGTACGCCTTCTACTACTTGTCCACCTTTACCTGGAGTTACCCCTGCAACAATTTGCGTACCATATTCAAGCATTTGTTTTGTATGGAAAAGTGCAGTAGACCCTGTGATACCTTGTACAATTACTTTTGTATTTTTATCTATCATTACGCTCATCTTAGCGTTCCCATCCTTTCCTTACGCTTCTTTTACAAGTTTTACGATTTTTTGTGCGCCTTCTGCCATTGTTGCAGCTGGTTCAATAGCTAATCCTGATTCATTCAGAATTTCTTTACCTCTTTCAACATTTGTACCTTCTAAACGTACAACTAACGGTAAAGTTAGTTCAACTTCTTTAACTGCAGCAACAATACCTTCAGCAATGATATCGCATTTCATAATACCACCAAAGATATTAACAAAGATACCTTTTACGTTTTCATCACCTAATATGATTTTAAACGCTTCAGTAACTTTTTCTTTCGTTGCGCCGCCCCCTACGTCAAGGAAGTTCGCTGGATTACCACCAAAGTGATTAATTGTATCCATTGTCGCCATTGCAAGACCAGCACCATTTACCATACAACCAATGTCGCCATCTAATGCAATGTATGATAAATCATATTTAGAAGCTTCGATTTCTTTTGGATCTTCTTCTTCTAAATCGCGTAATTCTTGGATATCTTTATGTTTAAATAACGCATTATCATCAAAATTAAGTTTTGCATCTAATGCAAGTACTTGTCCATCACCTGTAGTTACAAGTGGGTTGATTTCGACAATTGAACAATCTTTTTCAATAAATACATTATAAAGTGATACTAAAAATTTAGCTGCTTTATTAATTGATTCTTTAGGAATATTAATATTGAAAGCAATTCTTCTTGCTTGATAAGGCGCTAATCCAACAACTGGATCGATTGTTTCTTTGAAGATTTTTTCAGGTGTCTCAGCAGCAACCTTTTCGATTTCAGTACCGCCTTCTTCTGATGCCATCAAAGTTACTCTGTCAGTTGCACGATCGATTACAAATCCAACATAATATTCTTTTTGAATGTCGCAGCCTTCTTCTATGTAAAGGCGCTTAATTTCTTTACCTTCTGGCCCTGTTTGATGTGTTACTAATGTTTTACCTAATAATTCTTTCGCATATGTTTCCACTTCAGATAGTGATTTTGCAATTTTAACGCCGCCTGCATTACCTCTACCCCCGGCGTGAATTTGCGCTTTTACAACATATACATTTGAATCTAATTCTTTTGCCTTTTCAACTGCTTCTTCAACAGTAAATGCTACACGTCCTTCTGGGACAGCAACGCCCATTGAACGAAATATTGCTTTACCTTGATACTCGTGGATATTCATTCTCCATCCTCCTGTTTCTTAGGTTAAGTTCATATTTAATTATAGGAAATGAAAGCGCTATTGTAAACTGATTTAAACTACTTATTTCAATTCTTTTAATTTTTAGATTATTTATAAAGCGATTTAATTGGTTGAAATGTTTTTCTGTGGGCATTTAAAATGCCGTGATTTTTAATTGCATCTAAATGTTGTTGAGTTCCGTAACCAACGTTTTTTTCAAACCCATACTCCGGAAACTTTTGTGCAAGCTGCGTCATATATCTGTCCCTATTTTCTTTAGCTAGGACACTTGCTGCAGCAATTGATACACTTTTAGCATCACCTTTCACAAGTGATGTTTGATCGATATCTGTTTCTAGTGTCATCGCATCAATGAGTAAATGGGTTGGCTGAACAGGCAATCCGTTGATCGCACGTTTCATAGCTAATTTTGTCGCTTCATAAATGTTGATTTCATCAATTTCTTCTACAGTGGCATAGCCGAATGCATAAGCATGTAATTCATCTAATAATTGGCACTCTAATACTTTTCTTTTTTTGGCGGTCAGTTGCTTCGAATCATTGAGGCCTGTAAAGTGATGATCATGATTTAATATCACCGCACATGCAACAACTGGTCCAGCGAGTGGGCCTCTGCCTACTTCATCGATACCACAAATCATCGCATTTCCATCATTTGCTAATATTTGATTTTCATAAAAAGTCATAGCTTGATATTGATTTAATAATTGTTGTTCCTTATCTAGTTGCTTGATTCGTGTTGCTATGGCTTTTTGGACACCTTTACGGTCATCTTTATAAAATGGTTGAAGCTGGATTTCATTAACTGAGTGTAAGGTGGCTAAGTGGTCTTTAATATCTTTTATCGTTTGCTTCATAAATTCACGTTACACTTCCATTTCTTTAATAACATCAAACGTATATGTTCCTATTTTCGCATTTCTAATTTCATGTATGATTAATTCAATGACCGCTTCATAGTCAACTTCATTACCACTACGCAACAATCCTCTACGACGTCCAATAGCATCAAACCATTCTATATTTTCTGCTTCTATCGGTACATCTATTTTATAATGATTTTTCAATCCTTCATAATCATGCGTTTTTAAAAATTCAAGACCGTAAATGGCAACTTCATCTAAATGAACGATACTATCTTTAATCGCACCTGTAATACTTAGTTTTTTTCCTACGAGTTGGTCTTCAAATTTGGGCCAAAGTATACCTGGTGTATCTAATAATTGGAGCGAATTGCCAACTTTGATCCATTGTTGTTGCTTTGTAACACCAGGTGTATTTCCAGTTTTAGCAATAGATTTGTGGGCTAACTTATTAATAAGTGTAGATTTCCCAACATTAGGAATGCCAACGATCATCGCACGAATCGCACGTGGTTTTAATCCTTTTTTCTTTTCACGATCAAATTTTTCTTGTGTTGCTTTAATAGCTGCTTGTTCTACTAATTTTAGTCCTTTTCCATGTTTAGCATCAATCGCCACAGGATAATAGCCTTTTTCTTTAAAATAAGACTCCCATTTTTCTAATTCTTTTAAATTCGCCATGTCTTTTTTATTCAGAATAACTACTCTCGGTTTTTGCTGTATAACATCATCAATCATTGGGTTTCTTGAACTATAAGGAATACGAGCATCTACTAGTTCAAAAACGACATCTACTTTCTTTAATTGTTCTGCAACTTCGCGTTTTGCTTTCGCCATATGCCCTGGATACCATTGAATTACCATGTACATCACCTTTCTCATACGTTTATGTTTCAAAATTATATATTTTATTCATACCATTCATTGACCTTAAAATCATAACATGAGGGGTGAATAGTTATAAATAAAAATTTGTATTTACTTTATTAAAAAAACTCATTCACACTATTTTCCTATAATAATTACCAAATTGTCTAGAATTGTAGTGAAACTAACCAACTGAGTATCTTATCAATACTAAATTTCAAAATAAGTATAATATTTAAATTAATTTTCTTAAATTAAATAATGGTAATTTTTATCAATAAATCTAAAAAATCGTTACAATAGAATTAATAATAATTCGATTACAGGAGACTACTCATGAAAAGGATGCTTTTTTACATATTATTATGCTTTATATTAGCAATCATTGGACATGGCTATGTTATCTATAGATTTATAAATGAGGGTGTTTTATTTACGGGGCCCAATGATGGCATGGAACAAATGATACCGATGCAAATGTATTTGTATGATAAATGGAGTCAAGGTCAATGGTTTTACGCCACTGATTTCGGATTAGGTGGAGATTTTTTCACTGACCTAAGTTACTATTTTTCAACCAATATTTTGTTTATACTTAATGTAATTTTCATCTTTCTCATAAAGTTAGCGATTGATTGGGACACGCAAGACATTATGTTTTGGATGACAAATGCTATTGTATTGTCCATTTTTAAATCAACATTAGCGATGTTAGCAACTTTTGGTTTTGTACGCTATATTACTCAAAATAAAAGCATCGCAGTACTAACGTCATATCTTTTTGTCATATCACCACTCTATTTTAGATTTACTGTATATTGGCCATTTTTCAGTGATATTTTTATATTATTACCGCTACTCTTATGGTCTATTGAATTATTTTTACAAAAAGAAAAAAAAGCCATGTTTATCATCGTAGTCACAGTTTCCTTAATAAATAACTTTTATTTTGCGTATTATCAACTCATCGTAGGTCTAATCTATTTTACAGTTAGACTAATATTTAAACATAGACATGATATCGTTCCTAGGTTTAAAGCAATATATACCATCTTCATTGCTGCAATTTTAGCACTTGGTTGCAGTCTTTTCTTTTTTTATCACGGTTTACGTGCTTATACCAATAACAGACGTATACCTTTTAATGGAGACGTAGATTTTTTAGAACCTTTCAACCAAAACACGAATGTATTTTATGACAATTACTTAATAGTCATTTTATTTATAGTAATACAAGCACTGTTATCATTTAAACTATACAAGCATTTTTATTTTAAGTTATTTGCAATTTTTATGATACTTACTATAGGCGCTAATTATTTGCCATTTGTCGACCAGCTCTTTAATGGTTTTTCTGCTCCCCAAAAAAGATGGCATTACCTAATTGCTTTTAACGCTGCATTACTCATTGGGTTATATGTAAAATACTTTAGCACGTTAACAATTAAAAACTATATTTTTTCTTCAATCATCAGTTTAAGTTTTATTTATGTGAGCGCGTGGATTTATGATGATTTTGTTTCATGGCTCTGGTTTACACCTATTGTTTGTTTGATAGGCTTGCTAGTACTGTGTCTTAAAGCTCCAGCTTATCGTAAACGTTTCATTTATTTTTATTATACTGCCATACTGATATTAGCAACACTTGTTGTAGCCGTTTTTATACGCAATCAAATTTATTTTGAAGACCATGTTGAACGAGCAAATCGCTATTATGTCAATGCAAGTCTGTTTAACACACCGTTACAAAGACAATTAGTCTCTGAAATGAGTCATTCAAAAACGGAAGACGAACGTATCGATTGGCGTGTTAATGAACAAGATAACACACCGATGTATCAATTCTTTAAAGGTTCAAGTTTATATTCAAGTATTTTTCATCATAACATTTTAGACTATTACTATGATGATTTGAAAATTAACCTTCAATCTGAATCAGTGAGTAGATACCAAAGTACTAATGGACGACAAAATATTAGCAGTTTATTTTCAATGAAATATTTAATGTTAAAAGATTACGAAGACAATGTGCCTAGTTATTTTAAAAATGTAAAAAGTGAGGGACAATACCACATTTATGAGAATACTTTAAACTTGCCTACTGTAAAAGTGACTAATCAAATATATAATTCCGACACTTTAAAAACGCCTATCGATCGAGAACATGCGATGTTGGATGGTGTTGTTATAAAAAATTCAGGTAAACCTTACACGGATAACGCACAAAACCTTATCGATGCGACTAAAATATCTTACCAAAATATAAAAGTGAAAAATAATCAACAAATCTATCTGACCAAAAACCAAGGTCAGATTAAAATTCACGTCCCAAATCATATAAGAAAACGTTATTCAGACTTTTATTTAAATTTAAAAGTTCGACGTGGTCAACCCGACAGTAATTATACAATTAATATAAATAATTATGCTAACCACCGGTTGTATAACAATTCGACCTATAAAACTGGTGTTGAAAACCAACTATATAGGACACAACCAGACAAAGATGGTAATATTAACATAGCTATTAACCCTAGAGGTAGTTATTATTTTGATATTCAAAGTCTTCATGGTGAAAATTATAGCAAACTCAAAAAAGCCTATAATAAGAAACAAAATCATTATTATAATGATATTAAAAATGGAGTAAAAGTGAAGTTAGCACCACATACAAAGGGAATCGCAACGATTAACATTCCATATCGTGACGGTATGGTGGCTTATGTAGATCATAAAAAAGTAAATTATATGATGACTGGCGTACCAGTCACTAAACAAGATAGTGAAATTATCATTAAATACCGCCCTAAATATTGGTTTACGATGATTATAATTTCAGTTATAAGTATCTTAATAAGTATTTTTTGGTGTCTAAAGAAAAAATCTAAACTTAAATAAAGGAGTTTATCTGAGATGAGGTATGACCGTGTTTCATAGAATTTGGTCCCACAAACTAACAAGATTTTTAACAATTCTTTTAATGGGCGTCGGCGTAGCTTTATTAACGTTCACACCGTATATTTATCGCTATTTAACTGACGGTACTGTATTTAGTGGTCATGGTGATGGTTTTAGGCAAATGATGCCTTTCCAAATGTATCTTTACGAACACCTTAGCCAATTCAAAAGTTTTTATGACCATTCTTTTGGTTTAGGTGGAGATTATGTTAAAGATTTATCCTATTACTACGCAACCTCACCTTTTGTACTAATTAATTTTTTATTCGTATGGTTATCTGAAGTAATATTTAATAGCAACCCTAGCGACATCACGTATTGGGCAAGCAATCAATTAATAGTAGCTTTTTTCAAATGCATCGCTACATTTATCGTTGCGTTCTATTTCTTTAATTATATCAAGCTCAAAAAACACATAGTATTTTTGGCTTCAATGTTATATGCAGCTTCAACAACCGTTATTTATTTTAATTTTACTTGGTCATATTATGGAGATTTATTAATTTTTCTTCCCCTATCTTTGCTCGGTATTGAACGGTTTTACAAAGAAAGAAAAATAGGATTATTTATTTTTTCTATTGCTTTAACATTATTTTCTAATTTTTATTTTAGTTATTACGAAGCCATTGTAATTTTGACTTACTTTATCTATAGATGTGTATTTCCTCATGCAAAAGATATTGTTACTAGGAAACAACAACTTTGGATGATTCCTACAGCTGTTATATTAAGTTCTTTAATTGCTATTTGGGGCTTTTATACTGGCGTTTCTTCTTTTTTAAACAATGATAGAGTAAGTAATCCTAATTTTAATTTTGGTGTCATTACAGATTTCGCACGACAAAAACATTTTTTTACAAACGGATTTTATATCACTGTGACTATCATCGCACTCATTGCCTTACTATCTTTTAAACTATATCGACATTATTATTATAAACTTTTTGCGATTGCAACTTGGATCATGCTTATAGGGTCACTAACCCCTCTTTTCGATAGTATGTTTAATGGGTTCTCAACGCCTGAACGCCGTTGGGTTTATATATTTGCACTTACTACTGCTGGATTAATAGCATTGTTCATTCATTATTTATCTGAATTATCTTTGAAGTCGTATATATTCGCTTCCCTTCCAGTATTAATGATTATGGGAATCATGCAAATGATCGTTAAAGTCCAGAAAATGACATGGATGGGCATCTGTCTCGTAATTATGATTTTTATCGGCATATTGCTTTATAAAAAATCACTATTCAAATTAAAATGGCCGTCTATTGTGCTAATCATATTATTCATTATTCAACAAGCGATTATTTTAGATAACGACCATTTCAATAATGTTCAAAAATACGAATCAACTGTTTTATCAATGCATGATTCAAAATATAAAAGTCCTGCATTAGCGAATAAAATAGATAAAATTAAACAGCATCAAGACGATCCATTCAGTAGAATTGATTACATGTCACAATACGGCTTGAATTCACCAATGATATATCATTTTAACGGTATTGCATTATATTCAAGCATTTTCGATGGCGACATTTTAAAGTATTATGATAAAACATTACAAATCAATATGCATACGGATAAAAACAGCACTTATCGTCTACTTTCAAATAGAGCAAATTTGATGGCACTTTGGGATGTCAATGATCGTATACGTCGCCCAGAAGACAAGAATATCCCCTATGGCTTTTCTAAGCAAAGTACAATCAAACATTCTGATGAGGAATCCTTTATACATTCAACAAATAAAGCCAATTATCCAAGTGCGCACATTACAAATAAAGTATTCGATAAAAAAGATCTCAAATCGCCTATGGATAAAGAACAAGCTATGTTACAGGGGGTAGTTTTTGATCAAGCAGATGAATATTCTACAAATCAACAGTTCACACCAAATAAAAACTTACTATCAGAAACTTCTACCAATTTAATTAATGCAAAGCGTACACAAAAAAATAAATTAACCGTTTCTAAGGATGGTGGAGGTGTCCATTATCAGTTACCAGCATCTATTGCAAATCAGTATGAAGATCTCTATGTAGAGATGGATGTTGAATTGTTAGGGCCAGACAAGGCTCACAATGTTGGTGTGAATGAATATAATCAACATCGTAATAACCTATCTTATAAATATAGACGTTTTGTCACTCCAGTAACGATGCGAGTAAAATCTGTGCAAGACTTGAATATAAAATTATCTAAAGGTAATTATCGCTTTAATGTTAAAGGAATTTATGGAGAAAACTACGATGTATTAAAGAAAGCACATAAACAACTACATTCTGTGAAAGTTTCACAAAATCCACGTCATTATACAATTAAAAAAAATAAAAATGATGAAGGCTACCTCGTATTGCCAATGCCTTATAGAGATGGAATGAAAGCTTATACAGACAAAGGCAAAACATTACCAGTTAAAAAAGGTAATGGTATCATGACAGTAATTCCTGTAGAGCAAGGACAAAAGACAATTACACTTAAATATACACCGCCCCATACATGGTTATTAGTAATAATAAGTATTATTGGAATCATTTTAAGTTTCGTTTATACAAAATGGATTTATATTAAAAAATAATATCATCTTCAAATTGATTACAAAATATAAAAAAGAAGCAGTTCCGATTAGGAACCGCTTCTTTTTTATGACTTTTATGCTGATTAACGAATTTCTTTAATTCTAGCAGCTTTACCACGTAATTCACGTAAGTAATATAATTTAGCACGACGTACTTTACCGCGACGTTTAACTTCAATTTTTTCGATTTTTGGAGTGTGTAATGGGAATGTACGTTCCACACCTACACCTGAAGAAATCTTACGTACTGTGAAAGTTTCTGAAATACCTCCACCGCGACGTTTGATTACAACACCTTCGAATACTTGGATACGTTCGCGAGTACCTTCAATAATACGTACGTGAACTCTTAAAGTGTCACCTGGACGGAATGAAGGTAAGTCTGTGCGTAATTGTGATTGTGTTACTGCTTCGATTAATTTGTGATTACTCATTATTTTTTCTCTCCTTCAACCTATGTTCTTGCCTAGACAAATATATAGCAGCGGATCATAGTGATTTTCGTGTGTCGCACACTTAAATTATGTTAGCACACTGTTATTCATTTTTCAATTGCTTTTTGTATCTTTCTAAAATATCTTTGTCTTTATCCGTAAGTGGATAATTTTCTAATAAATCTGGACGCTTTTCCCATGTACGTATCAGTTTTTGCTCATGACGCCATTGATCAATATGTGCATGATTTCCTGACAATAATACCTCTGGTACGTTCATATCTTGATATGAACGTGGTCTAGTATATTGTGGAAATTCTAATAATCCATCCTGAAAAGAATCATCTTCATGTGATTGTTGATTACCTAAAACACCTGGAATTAATCTTACTATTGCATCGGTCATTACCATCGCAGGTAATTCTCCACCTGTTAAAACATAATCTCCCATAGAAATCTCATCCGTAACTAAATGCTGGCGAATGCGTTCATCATATCCTTCATAATGCCCACAAATAAAAACTAAATGCTCTGAATGACTGAGTTCCTGTGCAATTTCCTGATTAAATGGTCGACCTTGTGGGCACATTAAAATCACGCGTGTATTTTCTGTTTTTTCAATATTCTTCATCGCATTAAATATAGGTTCTGGTTTAAGCACCATACCTTGCCCTCCACCGAATGGATAATCATCTACTTGATTATGCTTATTTTCAGCAAAATCTCTAAAATCGACAGTATTAATTTGTAGCATTTCCTTATCTTGCGCTCTTTTTAAAATCGATTGATTTAATACACCGTCAAACATTTGAGGGAACAAAGTTAAATAATCTATCTTCATTACTCCAACAGTCCTTCCATAGGCGTAATATCAATTCGTCTACCTTCAATATCTATATGTTTAACAACATCTTCTATATATGGTATAAGATATTCTTTATCACCTTTGACAACCCAAACATCATTGGCACCCGTTTCAAAAATTTCTATCACTCTTCCAATAGGTGTTTCATTATCATCGAATACGGTACAGCCAATAATATCTGAGTAATAGTATTCATGCTCCCCTAATTCAATTTCTTCGTGGTCTCTATCTTGTAAAAGGATTTCACCTTTTAAGTGCTCAATATCATTAATATTGTTGATACCTTCAAAGGTCAACATGTGCAACCCTTTATGCATACGATATGTCGCAATTTTCAATTCTAATGTTGGTTCGTTTTGACGTTCTATCATCACAGTTTCACCTGGTTGAAAGCGTACATCTGTAAAATCTGAGTGAGATTGGACTTTAATTTCGCCTTTTATACCATGTGTATTGATAATTTTGCCTATTTCTACTTTCATATAAGCTCCTCCGATAATGTATATGTATCATTGAAATTCGTTATTTTTTATTTTTCGACTAAAATAATTATAACATGAATTGTTAGTATTATTTTAAACCTTCTCTATATGTTATGAGCTAAAATATTGCATAAATCATCTTAAGTCATTCTTGATCAATGTATTCACTCATATAAGCCTATTAAATTGTTGATGTTGCTTTATATAAATGATTACCGGTATGCTAATTTAAAAGGCTGGGACAAACGAATTGTCTCAGCCTTTTATGATTATATTGGCATGCACAATGGTTAACATTCAACCATAGTCATCCATACCGAGATGAGTCGTCGAAATCATTTTAAATGACTAAGATTTCCACGACGCTCTCTTTTTTTAAAATTTTTATGTGCTAATAATGACGATTATTTTTGATCGTCAAATTTTTTCAAGATACCTTCTCTTGATAAGATGTTGTGTACAGTATCTGTTGGTTTAGCACCATTTTTCAACCATTTTAATGCTAACTCTTCGTCAATTTTAACTTCTGGAGCATTTACATTATTTGGATTATAAGTTCCGATTTGTTCGATGTTACGACCATCACGTGGCGCACGAGCATCTGCTGCTACGATACGATAGAATGGATTTCTTTTTGAGCCTAAACGTGTTAAACGTAATTTAACTGCCATTTATATTCTCTCCTTTGATTGTTCTAATTTTTATTTTCTACAAGAAATAATATTAACAGTTATCTAGAAGTTTGTAAAGAGTTTCTTCTTTACCATTTTATACTTTTAATCACTTCATTGTACCAATATTATTTTCGATATCATCGTAAACTTGACATTAACTATTAAACACTATAAATTGAAAATAAATTAAATATTAAATGCACTAGGGGTGTTTTTTAACTGAGATGAGATTTACTCAAACCCTTTGAACCTGATCTAGTCCATACTAGCGGAGGGAAGTGTTACAAAAATAACAAAGCTATATCAGCATATTAACTATAGATTGTAGATTTTTAGTACACAACTTCTCTTATGGAGGTTGTGTATTTTTTTATTTAATAAATGATTCTAGGAGTGAAATGATGAGTAAAACAATACTTATAACTGGTAGCAGTAGAGGATTAGGAGCATCCATAGCAAAAACTTTAGGTCGCCAAGGACATCATGTAATTATCAATTATTTTCAGAATAAGGCGTTAGCAGAAAAGGTTGTAGATGAAATTGGTCACGAACAAGCAATTGCAATACGTGCTGATGTCACAGACAGAGCACAAGTAGATCAATTAATTGCAGAAGCCACCAATCATTTTGGAAAAATAGATGCTGTTGTGAATAATGCGCTTATAGGGTTTAAATTTGATCCTTCTCGCCAAAAATCATTTAAAGACTTAAATTGGTCAGATTACCAACAACAAATTGACGGCACTCTAAAAGGCGCTTTTAATGTAAGCCAAAGTGTTATCGACCAATTTATTGAGCATAAATCAGGTACTATTATATCTATCGGAACGAATTTATACCAAAATCCTGTCGTTCCCTATCATGAATATACTACCGCTAAATCAAGTTTAATCGGTTTTACAAGAAATATTGCTGCTGAACTTGGTCAATATGGCATCAAAGCTAATGTCGTTTCTGGTGGTTTATTAAAAACTACAGACGCCAGTGCTGCCACTTCAGATGAAGTATTTGATTTAATTGAACAGACTACACCATTACATAAAGTAACAACACCACAAGATGTAGCAAATATGGTGGCATTTCTAGTTAGCGATCAAGCTAATGGTATCACTGGTCAAAATATTACCGTAGATGGCGGTTTAACAATGAACTAAAATATGGAGGGCATCAATTATGACGCACGATCAACATCTCAATATAGGTGTATTAATTTACGGTTGTGGCCATCACCAAGCTGCATGGCGTATGCAAGATTCTAGTATTGAACGAATCGGTGATATCAATTATTATCAATCGTTAGCTCGACTTTCAGAACGAGGCTTGCTAGATGCTATATTTTTTGCTGATAATCAATCTTTTCCTGCAAAAACGGATAATGACATGCCTGCTTTTTGGTTTGACCCTTTAATGAATTTAGCAGCAATTGCGCAAGTAACTCATCATATAGGTCTTGTTGCGACTATCTCAAGTACATTTTCGAATCCTTTTACTGCTGCAAGACAATTATTGAGTCTTGATCATATGAGCCAAGGACGTGCAGGTTGGAATTTAGTAACATCTATGACGGATTTAGAAGCTGCAAATCATAGCATGTCTAGTTTACCCGCACATCACGAACGCTACAAAAAAGCAGATGAATTTGCATGTGTTATGAATCAACTATTAACATCTTGGAGCTTAGAAGATTTTGTACATGACAAGACACAAGATATTCTAATCAATGCAAATCATATCCATGCCATTAGTCATACTGGAGAACACTTTAAAGTACAAGGACCTTTAACAACACCAAGTAGCCTACAAGGAAAACCTGTTGCTATGCAAGCTGGTGCATCCGACCCTGGTATTGCACTAGCTACGAAATACGCAGATGCCGTTTATGCAGTAGCTTGGAATATACAACAAGCTACTACATTTAGAAAAAGATTAAATCATCAACTGGAATTAGCAGGTAAATCAAAGAACAGTTTAAAAGTCTTTCCAGGACTAGTCACATATGTCGCACCAACATACGAAGAAGCTTATGCTAAAAAGCAAAAACTAGACACACATTTAGCAACTGAAACAGCATTAAATCAATTAGAATTTTTCATTCATCAAGATTGTCATAATTGGGATTTGGATGAACCGGTCCCACCTTTACCACCATTGGAATCTTTTAATGGCCCTAAAGGTCGTTACCAAACTGTATTGGAAATTATAAAAGATAAAAACCCAACTTTACGACAATTGTTAGGCTATCTCAGTGCAGGTGGTGGACACTTGACACTCATCGGAACGCCTGAACAGATTGTTGACGAAATGGAACGTTGGTTCAATGCAGGGGTAGCTGATGGATTTAATTTAATGCCACCAACTTTACCAAATAGCTTAGAAGATTTTGTAGATTACATCATTCCTGAATTACAAAAAAGAAATCTTTTTAGAATACAATATGAGGGTAAGACATTTAGGGAAAATATGAATTTACCTAAATCAAATTAAATAACTTCCCACCTACACATAAAATTTCATCACTTAATATTTTCCATGATTTTGTAACGCGCTGACGCCTAGGGTTATGATATGAGCGAGAGACTACTGGCTCGAGCCATATCCCCAGGCAAGCATGCACGAGCAAAATCACTTATGATTCATATAAAAAGGACCAATCCATTTTCATACGGATTGGTCCTTTACTTTGTAATATGCCTTATGTTCTACTCACTGCTTTTACAACTATTTTATAGACAAAATTGTTAAAATGGTAAATTCATACCATTTAACATATTCTCCATTTGCTTACGTTTACCTTTTTTACCTTTGCCGCCACCAGAAAATTGCTTCATCATTTTCTTCATTTCATTAAATTGTTTCATCAATCTGTTAACTTCTTGAACAGTACGTCCTGAACCCTTAGCTATTCGTTTTTTACGTGATACATTTAATGTTTCTGGATTATTTCGTTCATTAGGTGTCATAGATTGAATAATAGCTTTAATATGGTCAATTTGTTTATCATCCATATTAAGATTATTCATCCCTTTCATTTTGTTCATGCCAGGAATCATTTTCATAATGTCATCTAATGGGCCAAGGTTTTTAACTTGATCTAATTGTTCTAAGAAATCTTCCAAAGTAAATGAGGACGTACGCATTTTCTTTTCTAAATCTTTCGCTTTATCTTCATCTACATCTTGTTGTGCTTTTTCTATTAAACTTAACACATCACCCATACCTAATATTCGAGAAGCCATACGTTCTGGATGAAATGGTTCTAAACCATCTAATTTTTCACTCATACCAACAAATTTAATTGGCTTTTGTGTCACTGATCTAATTGATAAAGCAGCACCACCACGTGTATCACCATCTAGTTTAGTCAAGGTTACACCTGAAACTTCTAGCTGTTCATCAAACGATTGCGCTACATTTACTGCGTCTTGACCAGTCATCGCATCAACAACAAGCATAATCTCATCTGGTTTAGTAATTTCTTTTACATCACTTAATTCTTCCATTAATGCTTCATCAACATGCAAACGACCTGCCGTATCAATAATAACAAAATCTAAATGTTCTTCCTTTGCGTGTTTAATGGCATTTTCTACAATTTGTTGAGGTTTTACTTGATCCCCTTCACTATAAACAGGAATATCAATTTGCTTACCAACAGTTTGTAATTGGTCAATCGCAGCTGGTCTATAAATATCGGCTGCTACTAATAATGGTTTTTTGTTGTATTTTTTACGCATGAGTAATGCTAATTTACCTGCAGTTGTAGTTTTACCTGCACCTTGTAAACCAACCATCATCACAACTGTTGGCGGTTTATTGGCCATCTTGATGGTTGCATTTTCGCCACCCATCAGTTGTGTAAGTTCTTCTTGTACTATCTTAATGACTTGTTGTCCAGGTGTTAATGACTTCATTACATCTGAACCTAAAGCTCGTTCTGATACGGTTTTGACAAAATCCTTTACGACTTTAAAGTTAACGTCTGCTTCAAGTAATGCTAGTCGGACTTCTCGCATCATTAATTTAATATCTGCTTCTGTAACTTTTCCTTTGCCACGGATCTTTTGCATCGTCCCTTGAAGACGATCGGATAATCCTTCAAATGCCATATCATTACCCTCCTTTATACTCTCAATTATTCCAAATCTTCAAGCGTTTGAAGATACTGTTTAATTATTTCTGGCTCATCAATATGCTTTTTGATTGCTTCATATATGTTTTGTCGTTTTTCAAAATTTTGATAAAGACCTAGTTTCATTTCATAATCTTCTACTAAATCACCAGTTCTTCTTATGTTATCATACACTGCTTGGCGGCTCACATCAAACGTATCTGCAATCTCACTTAAAGAATAATCTTGTAGATAAAATAGTTCTAGATAGTTACGTTGTTTTTCCGTTAATAATGATTGATAAAAATCAAATAAATAATTCATACGTATGGTCTTAATTAAATCATTTTGTGTCATCTGTATGGCCTTCATTCTGTACATCCGTGCTATCTGTACGATCGTCCGCTGCGTTTGAATCATCAACATTTTGTTCAATCATATCAGCAAACAGTCCATATACATAGCTTTCTGGATTAAATGGTTGTAAATCATCTAATTTTTCACCTAAACCAACATATTTAACTGGTATTTTTAATTCATTACGTATCGCTAAAACGATACCACCTTTTGCAGTACCATCCAGTTTAGTTAATACAATACCAGTCACATTCGTAACCTCTTTGAATGATTTAGCTTGGGACAAGGCATTTTGTCCAGTAGTAGCATCTAAACAAAGTAGGACTTCATGAGGCGCTTCAGGTACTGCTCTACCTATCACACGTTTTACTTTTTCTAGTTCATTCATCAAATTAGATTTGTTTTGTAAACGCCCAGCAGTATCACAAATTAAAATATTTACACCCTTACTTTTAGCTGCATTAATGGCATCATACATAACTGCTGCAGGATCCGAACCTTCTTTTTGACTCATTACTTCTACGCCAACACGCTCTCCCCAAATTTTGAGTTGTTCAATAGCACCAGCTCTAAAAGTATCACCAGCTGCTAGCATCACTTTCTTACCTTCAGCTTGGTAGCGATGTGCTAATTTACCAATTGTTGTCGTTTTGCCCACACCATTGACACCTACCATTAAAATGACATTTAACCCTTCATTTTCAATGTTCATAATTTCTGAGTGTTCATCGTCTTGATGATAGATTTCTACAATTTTTTCTACGATAACTTCTCGCAAATCTTCAGTTTCTGAAATATTACGACGTTGTGCTTCGGTACGTAATTCTTCTACGAGTTCCATCACTGTGTTAAAACCAACATCTGCAGTTATTAACATTTCTTCCAGTGCTTCAAAGAAATCTTCATCAACTTTACGATAACGTGCAATTAAATTGTTTAACTGTTCTTGGAAATTTTCACGCGACTTTTCTAATCCAGCTCTAAATTTTGCACCAAGTTGTTGCGCTTCAATTTCTTCAAAGTCCTCAATTGAAATTAATCCGTCGTCATCAAAATCAGCTTCTTTTAATTTTTTTGGCTGCTTTGTTTTTTCCTTAGGCGCTTCGGATGATTGAGGTTGATCTACATCTAATTCAGATTGTTGTTCTTGTTCTAATTCGTCTGGTTTTTGATTTTCTGCAGACGTTGTGAATTTATCTTTTAGTCGTTTGAAAAAGCTCATACTTGTTCCTCCTTAATGACTTCATCAATCGTATTTAAATTGACACTTACTAATTTTGATACACCTGACTCTTGCATCGTTACACCGTATAAGCGATCAGAAAATTCCATTGTACCCTTACGATGTGTAATGACTATAAACTGAGTTTGGTTTGATAATGCTTTTAAATATTGTGCATAACGTATAACATTGGCTTCATCTAAGGCTGCTTCTACTTCATCTAAAATGACAAATGGTGCCGATCTCACTTTTAAAATAGCGAACAACAAAGCAATTGCACTCAAAGCACGTTCCCCACCACTTAATAGTGATAGGTTTTGCAGTTTCTTACCTGGTGGTTGAACAATAATATCTACCCCTGCTGATAAATAATCATCATCTGTCAAACGCAACTCTGCTTGTCCTCCACCGAATAGTGATTTAAATACTTCAGAAAAATGACCTTGTACAGCGTGAAAAGTTTCTTTAAATCGTTCTTTCACTTCATTATCCATTTCTTCTATTAATTGTTCTAACGTCGCTTTGGCTGCTCTTAAATCAGCACGTTGTTCATTCAAGAATGTATAGCGTTCGTTGATTTCTTCAAATTGTTCAATTGCATTTAAATTTACGGGGCCTAATTCTTCTATAGACATTTTGGTTAATTTTACTTTTTTTCGTAAACTGTCAATATCCTCTTCTAGTGTATATAATTCACTTGCCCGTTCATAAGTAAGATGATACTGCTCGCTCAAATGGTCTATCGCATGATTGATTAGCACATCTAAACGAGATTGTTCTGCTTTAATATCTTGGTAACGATTTTCAATCGATAAAATATCTTGATTTGCTTCTTCCAACTTACGCTCTGTTGTCTCAATTGTATCATTCAAAGTTTGGCGTTGTGATTTAATAGTAGCCAAGTCTTCTGTTAATTGCGCTTTATTACTTTTACTTTGTTCAATATTATTTTGAATCGTTTCGAAAGCTTTTTCACCAGTTATCTCATCCGAATTAAATAATTCAATTTGCTCACTCAATTTTTGTTTTTGCTCTTTTAATTGTTTAAGTTGATGCGTTAACCTTGTTTCCGTTTGCTTTTGAGTACTTAATCTTTCTTTAACTACTGCTAAATCAGATTGTTTTTGATGTAATTTTTGTTGTATTAACGTTGTACTCTCTTTACCTTCTTTTGATAATTTTGTATAGATATTAATATCTTCTTCTAATTTTTGCAATTGCGTTTGGATTGTTGCCAATTGCGCTTTTTTTTCATTTAAGGTTTGCTTACTTGTTTCACTTTGGTAACCATCATTTTTCTCAAATTCAAATTCTTCATGCTCATTTTTTAAATGTGTTTCTTGTTTACGTAATCTATCTAATTCTAAGTCAAATTTATGTACGTTTTGTTTTATCGTATTATAACTTTGACTCGTATCGAAATAAGTATTACTTAACGCATCGGCTTCTTCTTTAATTGCTTGAAATTGTTTTTCAAATGAAGCAGTTTGTTGCTGATAATCTTCTAATTGCGCACGCATTGTTGAGAGCTCATCTTTTTGAGATAAAATGCTCTTAGTTTTACGATCACCACCACCAGTCATGGAACCTCCTGGATTTACAATATCTCCCTCTAACGTTACGATACGTGTTCGATACCGAATTTTTCTAGCTAATTCGTTAGCATTTTTTAAGTTGTCTACAATTATTGTATTGCCTAATAAATTTTGAATCACATGTTTATAATCATTTTCAACTTGTATCGCACTTGAAGCAACGTTCACAAAACCAATTGAACTATTAGCTATCTTCAAAATATCGCTGGCAATATTACGAGGTTGAATGACGTTTAATGGTAAAAATGTAGCTCTTCCTAGACCATTTTGTTTTAAATATTGTATTGCTTGACGACCATCTTTTTCAGAATCCACGATGATATGTTGTAGCGAAGCACCTAATGCAGTTTCAATCGCTTTCGTTAAATTCGAAGGTACTTGGATAACTTCTGCTACTGCACCACGGATGCCAGAAAGTTTATTATCTTTCATTTTCAATATGTGTTTTACACCATTGAAAAAATAACTATATTCTTCTTGTTGTGTTGCTAAACTATCAATACGTGATTTTAATTTTTCATTAAATCTGTATGCTTGATGTAATTTCTCTTCGTATTCATTTTGTTGATTTTTAAGTTGCGTTAGTTTTTTTTCATAAGATGCTAAATCACTTTCTGCTTTTTTCAACTCTTTTTTTGCGATTGAACTTTGTTTCTCTGTTTCAGTGATTTGAGTTTGAATATTTTTTAATTCCTTATAGGCATCAAGCAAGCGTGAATCTAAACGTGATTGCTTCGTTTCATTTTCTTGAATTGTATGCTCTAAAAAGCGTATATCATTATTGACATCTGATTGTTCTGACATGAGTTGATAGTATTCATCTTTTATTGATTCTAACTTTTCATCATGTTGTTCATCGGACACATAAAGTTGTGATTCATATTGTTGTATCTCTTCATTTAGATCATTTTGTTTCGTTTTTAACTGTTTGATTTGTTCTTTTACTTCTGATTGCTCTTGCTTTAAATTTGTCACTTGTGTCTCTATGCTTTCTTGTTCTTCTTCAAATCGTGCATTGGTTTGCGATTGATTCTTCTTACGTTCTTCCAACACATTCAATTGTCCAGCAAATTTTTCAACTTCTTCAGTCGCTTTAACAAGTTTAAAATTTAAAGATTCTATCGTTTCATCTAATTGTTGCCGTTCAGATTTATATTGATTTAATGATTGTGTATGCTGTGCCTTTTCCGCATCTTTTGAAGCTTGTTGACTTTTTAAGCGATTGAGATTTTCGTCTAGTTCATAAATATTTTGATTATATTGTCCAATATCATAAACAGTGACCAACACATCACTTTTTTCCATTTCACTAGACAGATGTTTATATTCTTTTGCTATTGCAGCTTCTTCACGTAATGGTTCGACTCGACCTTCTAAATCAAATAAGATATCTTCTACACGCGTCAGGTTATCTTCTGTTTGATCTAATTTTTGCACAGAAGTTGCCTTTCTTTTTTTATATTTTAGTACACCTGCAGATTCTTCCAATATTTGCCTTCTATCAATTGGCTTTGCATTAAGAATTTCATCTACGCGACCTTGAGATATTATACTGAATGCTTCTTTTCCTAATCCTGAATCTAAAAATAGTTCTATAATATCTTTAAGTCGTGATCGGTCATTATTTAAATAATATTCACTTTCCCCGCTTCTATATAAACGACGTGTGACTACGAGTTCTTCTGTATCAACATTTAATTTACCTGAACTATTATCTAATTTTAATTTTACTTCAGCAAAATTTTGAGCTTTTCTATGTTCTGCACCAGAAAAAATAATATCTTCCATTTTTGCGCCACGTAATGATTTAGCAGATTGTTCACCCAAAACCCACTTAATTGCATCTGTAATATTACTCTTACCACTACCATTAGGTCCTACTATTGCCGTGACACCTTCATCAAACTGTACATTTGTATGTTCAGCAAATGATTTAAATCCAAAGGCATCAATAGATTTCAAATATACCATGCTATTCTCCTTTAAAGTGTTTCTCAGATGCGAGATAAAAACAACGTAATGCAAATACGTTCATGCTCTCGCTTCTATATGATTAGTGCATCAATAAATTTGTCACAGCGACTTGCAATGATTACATGCTTTATTAACTCATCTATTAGAAATGCTTTCACATCATTCATTAACGCATCTTAAATTATTTACATTTTCGTCCAACATGCGCTAAATCGTCTGTAAGCTACACCACAATATACGATGGAACTGACATTAAACCTCTTTATTTTTCAAGAGTTTATAAGCACTTTCTGCTGCTTGTTGCTCTGATTCTTTTTTCGTTTTGCCTTTGCCTATCGCAACCGGCTTGTTTTCTAAAATCACTTCCGATGTAAATAAACGATGATGTGCAGGACCTTCTTCATTGATTAAACGATAAGTAACGTCACCTTTGTTTTGCTGATGCACATATTCTTGAAACTGTGTTTTAAAGTCGACGACACCATCCAGTTTATCGTCTTCCACAAATGGAAAAATCACATTTTCAGCAAATTTCCAAACAGCGGTTAGGCCTTGGTCCAAATACAGTGCACCTACAAAAGCTTCAAATGCATCTGATACAAGTGAGGGTCTTGTTCTACCACCTGTTTTTTCTTCTCCTTTACCTAACAAGATAAGTTCGTGTAATGCAATTTTATTCGCGAATATTACAAGTGAAGGCTCACAAACAATTGTCGCACGCATTTTCGTTAAATTACCTTCTGGTAACTCTGGATATTTGTCAAACAAATAGCGTGAAACCGTCAATTCTAATACCGCATCTCCTAAAAACTCTAAACGTTCATTATGATCTAATCTATCCATATTGAAATCATTGATAAAGCTCGAATGTGAAAATGCTTGTTGATATAAATTCACTTTATTAAAATTCAAATTTAATTCTTGCATTTTTTTTGAAAACTTTTCTTGGAATACATTAACCATTTCTTTTTTTTTATGATTCGTCAATACTTTTCCACCTCAATTTAAAGTAATTTTGTATATACTTATGCCTTTATATTTTACGTGAATTTATTATAAAACTAAAGGGAAAACTGCTAATCATACATTCATTTTATCATTTATAGAACATTAATCCTCTTTAACGATTACTATTGATATGATTACTAAAGTTAACTGCTTTTTAATAGAAAAAATCTGAGCCGTAAAATCCACGACTCAGATATTTGTTTATTATTTTTCCATACTATTGATAAAGTTAACTGCATCACCAACAGTGTTGATTTTTTCAGCTTCTTCATCTGGAATTTCAGTACCAAATTCGTCTTCTAATTCCATAACTAATTCAGCAATATCAAGTGAGTCAGCGCCTAAATCATCTTTGAAAGATGCATCTTGAGTTACTTTTTCAGCGTCAACACCTAAACGGTCAACGATGATATCTTTTACTTTGTCGAAGTTTTCCACGTCGATTCACCTCCTTTTAAAAGCCTATGATAGACTTTTATATTTTCCCATTTTATCGATTGAAATACAAGTAGTATTTCAATGAATTACATACTTAGAGCATGACATACATCCATAAGTCATATCAAGTCATTTTCAAAATGGTATGTCCGTACAGTTACACTATTCCATAAACATACCACCATTGACATGTATTGTTTGACCAGTAATATATTTTGCTTTGTCTGAAGCTAAAAATGCTACTGTATTTGCAATATCAGTGTCTTCTCCAAATCTTGCTAATGGAATTTGTTGCAACATTTGATCTTTTAAATCATCTGATAATGCATCTGTCATGTCAGATACAATAAATCCTGGTGCAACGGCATTAACTGTGATATTTCTTGAAGCTAATTCTTTCGCAGCAGATTTAGTCAATCCAATAACGCCTGCTTTTGTTGCAACATAATTAGCTTGGCCTGGATTTCCTACTGCACCAACTACACTAGATAAATTGATGATTGACCCACTTTTTTGTCTTAACATTTGTGGTGTAACCTTTTGAATACAGTTAAACACACCTTTTAAATTAGTGTCGATAACGTCATCCCATTCACTTTCTTTCATACGCATCAATAAATTATCTCTAGTAATACCTGCATTATTGACTAATACATCGACTGTACCAAATTGGTTTACTACTTCTTTAATCATTGCTTTTACTTCATCGCCATTGGCAACATTAGCTTGAATTGCTAAGCTTTCTACACCTTTAGCTTTCACTTCTTCTACTACAGCCTCTGCTTTTTCTCTATT
The DNA here is from genome assembly GCF_017891705.1 of Staphylococcus sp. GDY8P196P. Lineage (NCBI taxonomy): Bacteria > Bacillati > Bacillota > Bacilli > Caryophanales > Staphylococcaceae > Staphylococcus > Staphylococcus sp. GDY8P196P. Next base: position 427,983 of record NZ_JAESJS010000009.1, read on the forward strand.
ACCTGCATAGTTTACTGCTACGTTATAACCTTCTTCAGCTAACTGAATTGCTATACTACGACCAATACCTCTAGATGCTCCAGTTACTAATGCATTTTTAGTCATTTTCATTCCACCCTTTTACGTCTTCTAATGTTTGAATTGAAGTAAGCTTAACATCTCTATTTATTTTTTTTATTAATCCTGAAAGTACTTTACCTGGCCCAATTTCAATAAAATGGTCGACACCTTGATCAAGTAGCCATGTCACAGAATCTATAAATTGAACCGGAGAGTATAATTGTTTAATCATATTCTCTTTAATTTCTTTAGCATCTGTTTCACCTTTAGCATTTACATTTTGTACCACTGGATAATTGGCGTCGTTCCATTCAAATTGTTCGATATAATTTGCAAAGTCCGATTCAATAACTTGCATCATGGATGAATGGAAAGGACCAGAAACGGCTAAAGACATGACGCGTTTAGCACCCAAAGATTTTCCTTCAGCAACAAGTTGATCTATTAATGTTTTATGCCCTGAAACCACAATTTGTCCAGGTGCATTGATATTAGCAGGTTCTATGACTTCGTCTTCTGTTGAAAGTTGTTTGCAAATGTCATCAACTTCACTGTAATTTAAACCTAGGACAGCTGCCATGCTACCAACACCATCAGGAAAAGCTGCTGCCATCAATTGTCCACGTTTACGAACTATTTTTACCGCGTCCTCAAACTTTAATACGCCACTCGCTACTAGACTCGCGTACTCTCCTAAGCTATGACCCATTGTATAATCTGCATCAATTTGTTTTAATGCCATTAATAAAGCGGTACTATGTGTAAGTAATGCTGGTTGTGTATTTTCAGTTTGGCCTAATTTACCTTCGGCATCTTCAAACATTGTTTCTAAGATATCAAAATCCAATTGTGCTTGTGCTTCATTTAGAATTGATGTTGCGGCATCACTTTCATTAAACAAATCACTAGCCATGCCTACTTTTTGTGACCCTTGTCCAGGAAAAATAATCGCTGTTTTACCCATTTTTTGACCCCACCGTTTCTCTCATTGTATCTACTATATTTAATTCTCCAGCAACCTTAGCTTGACGAATTGCTGAATAAAATGCCTTGGCATTAGAACTACCATGTGCTTTTACAACGATACCATTCAATCCTAGTAAAACTGAACCACCATATTCTGCATAGTCCATTTTTGTAGTTAACTCATTTAAATCTTTGCGTAAGACTAACGCTGCTAATTTATTTTTTAAACTACTTAAAAGTGTAGATTTCAACATTTTTCCTATAGATTTTGCTACACCTTCTAGATTTTTTAGGATCATGTTACCAGTATAGCCATCTGTGACAACGACATCTGCAGCATCATCCATTAATACTTTCGCTTCTACATTACCAGCAAAATGAAATTCTTGTTGTTCATCCATTAAATTAAACGCTTTTTTAGTTAATGTATTTCCTTTAGCTGCTTCAGTTCCTATATTAAGCAATGCTACAGAAGGTTGTTCAATATTACGTATTTTTTGTGCGTAAATATTGCCTAATTGTGCATATTGCAATAAGTGTTCTGCTTTAGCATCCGCATTTGCACCGACATCCATAAATACAAAACCTTTACCTGATACAGTAGGTAAAGTAAGCACTAATGCTGGTCTTTCTACACCTTTAATTCTACCAACAATAAATAGTCCTGCAGACATTAATGCACCTGTATTACCGGCTGATACACATCCATCCGCTTCACCAGATTTTACTGCTTCAGCCATGCGCACCATCGAACTATTTTTTTTCCGTTTAATTGCTCTTACAGGTTCATCTTCCATCGTTATCGCTTCTGTACAGTGACGTACTTCCACTCTTTCGTGATTAATATTACATTTATTTTGGTCTCCAAATAATATAATTTCTAAATCATTAAAATCATTGACCGCTTTTTCAACAGCTTCTAAAACGATGCCAGGTGCGTCATCGCCACCCATCATGTCGATAGCTATTTTAACCATTTTGTTCATCCTCACTTGTATAATACATTTTGAATGTACCTCTAAATACTAAAGTATCTTTGACATACGAATTTACTTTTATCTTAAAATATTTATTCGTTATTTCGACAGCTTGTGCTTCAGCACGTACTGTATCGTTTAATTTAACTTGTTTTAAAAATGAAACATTACTTTCTTTAGTTAAAACGACTGGTTTATGTATAAGTGCCACACATAATGAATTGGCCTGTGCAAACAACACATGACCTCTGGCAATCTTATTTCTTGTAAATACTGAATCTTCATCAATATTAATCAGAGATGTTGCTTGATGATCTGGTTCAACGTTAATCACATCACCTATGATTTCACTTCCATCAATAGATCGAATACTTTCGTGATTTTTTCTCGCAACGGATTTTATTCTTTTTCTCAATTCAGGAATATTTAAGTGTGTACGATCCAACCTTATTGTTTGGATACTGACTGAAAAAAGACTGCTTAAATCAAGATCAGTAATAAAGGGATTTTTTTCTATTTCTTTTTTTATCGCTTCACGACGTTCTTGTTTTTTTAGCTTCATAGTTTACTACTCCCTAATTTTAGTACCAAGTCTTAAACATTCCTAACATATCATAACACTTTCTATTTCAATTGCTCAACTAAAAACATAAGACTTTCTCCATTATATTGAGTTAAAGCTGAACACTTTTATAACCAAAGCAAAAAAAGTTTTTAAAGTTAATATATAACTTTTAATAATAATATGTTAAATTATATAAAAATAAAATTTATCGTTTTTAAAACGCTTAACTATTCAAATATTTTCAGAAATACATAGATTATTCATTCCAATTCAAAGGGGTTGTAAACATTGAAAAAAGTAGTGACCAATGCATTGCTATCTGCAACATTTTTTGCAGCTTTTTCCACTCAGAGTAACGCAAAAGAAATCAATAGTATCGTTCCTGAAAACTTAGAAAGTTCAACTAAAACAAAAATTTCCAATAAAATAGATGTAGAACATTTCCTACAAAACAACGCTACATCTGTGCTCAATACAAATAAAACTAAAACAGAATCTATTAATAAAAATGCATTTAAACAATACAAAGTAATCAATAGTAGTGTTGATTCAACTGGCGTTAAACATTATGAATTAAAACCAAAAATCAATCATATTTTAGCTAATGATAGCACAATTAAAGTCCATGTGAACTCTGATGGAAACGTATCACTTATCAATGGTCATATACACAGACAACATATCGACGTTAATAATACGGTGAAACTATCTTCTTCCCAAGCAGAAAAATTAGCCTTTAAAGCAATTGGTAAAAAAAGCAATGACGTTACAAACATCGATGGCTTTAAAGTAGTGTCTAAAAACAAACTAGATGTTAATAGTAAAAAAGAAAGATATATATATAATATAGAATTAAATTACATATCTCCTAAGCCTGCACATTGGCAAATACAAGTTGATGCTAGCACTGGGGAAATATTAAAAAAACAAAATGTGATTGAACACGCTTTAGAAAAAGGCTCTGGTATCGGAGTGAATGGTGATAAAAAATCACCACTTAATGTATCTAGCAACAATGGACAATATACTTTAAATGATACTACGACAGATGCACATATTAATACTGAAAGTGCCAATGGAACCACTGATCAATTTTCTCCTATCATAAATGATTCAAAATATTTTGATGAAAAACAACAACGTCCTGGCGTCGATGCACACTATTACGCAAAAGCAGTTTATGATTATTATTTAAATACACACGATAGAAATAGTTACGACGATAATGCTGCTGATATTAATTCAGTTGTCCATTTTGATAAGAACTATAATAATGCAGCATGGACCGGACAATATATGGTTTACGGTGACGGTGATGGTCAAACATTTAATCCCTTATCAGGCGCTAAAGATATTGTTGCTCATGAATTAACACATGCGGTAACTGAAAGAACTGCTAATTTAGAATATGTAAATCAATCGGGTGCACTCAACGAATCTTTCTCAGATGTATTTGGGTATTTTATTGACCCTGATAACTGGCTGATGGGTGAAGATGTATATACTCCCAATCAAGATGGTGACGCTTTAAGAAGCTTAAAAGATCCAGAAAAATACGATCAACCAGCACATATGGATCAATTTTATACTGGCGCTGAAGATAATGGTGGTGTCCATATTAATAGTGGTATTCCAAACAAAGCTGCATATCTAACGATACAATCAATTGGTAAAGAAAAAGCTGAGCAAATATACTATCTCGCATTAACTCAATATTTGACGTCCAATGCTGAATTTTCTGATGCCAAAATTGCCTTAAAACAAGCAGCAGATGAATTATATGGCCATAATAGTAACGAATCACAATCTGTAGCACAAGCATGGACTAAAGTAGGTGTAGGCTCTTAAATATTAAAAAACAGCAGTTTAGCAAATGACACGCTAAATTGCTGTTTTTGTTAATCAAAACTAGTATATAGTAAATTATCTTCTACAAATGTTCTTAATCTTTGATACTCATCTTCAAAAAATGCACCGGATTGAATTAATTCTGCTGCCTCATCTCTCGCTACTTCTAACATTTTATAATCTTCAACAACATTCGCTACTAAAAAGTCAGGTAACCCACTTTGTTTCACACCAAAGAAATCACCAGGTCCTCTCATTTCTAAATCACGTTCACTTAATTCAAAACCATCTGTTGTTTGTGTCATTACATTCATACGTTCTATCCCTGTTTCAGTTTTAGGTGAAGCAATTAATACACAATAGCTTTGGTGTTCACTTCTACCAACACGTCCTCTTAATTGATGTAAAGTCGATAATCCAAATCGATCCGCATCATATATCATCATAAATGTTGCATTTGGGACGTTAACTCCTACTTCTACCACTGTCGTTGACACTAATATATCAATTTCATGATTACTAAATTGTTGCATCACTTGATCTTTTTCTTCTGAGGTTAATTTACCATGAAGTAGTCCAACTTTTCCTTTACCATAATAGGCTTGTAAAGATTCGAACAATTCAACTACATTTTGTACATCTTCTAAATGCTCTGAACTTTCTATCAATGGACAAATCACATATGCTTGTCTACCTTTTTTTAATTCAGCAGACATTTGTTGTAATACACTTTCATATGCTTCATGTTTAGACCAAGAGGTTATAATAGGTTTCCTACCCTTTGGTAACTGTTTGATTGAGGATACATCCATTTCTCCAAAAACAGAAATTGCTAATGTGCGTGGAATAGGTGTCGCTGTCATAAACAAAACGTTTGTCATCGCGCCTTTTTCTCTCAGCAATTGTCGTTGATTGACACCAAAACGATGCTGTTCATCTGTAATTACAAGGCCCACATTATTAAAGACAACATCATCTTGAATAAGCGCATGTGTACCAATAATACAATCTATCTCATTTTGCTCGAGCTGTTCCAACAAAATTTTGCGTTTTTTCCCTTTTACTGAACCTGTAAGTAAAGCAATGTTCATTCTGTCACCAAAGATTTCTGCAAGACTTTCAGCATGCTGTTCTGCAAGTATTTCCGTAGGTACCATTAAAGCAGATTGATAACCTGCTGTTTTTAATGCATACATACAAATTGCAGCTACGACTGTTTTTCCTGATCCAACATCACCTTGTAACAATCTATGCATGCGAATAGGCGCTTTTAAATCTCTAAATATTTCGTTTACACTTTGCTTTTGTGCATCAGTTAATTCAAATGGTAAACATGATATAAAATTTCTTACTAATTGAATATCATAATCAATTTCGATTGCGTCATCTGATATTTTTTCCAACCTATTTAGCCATTGCATTCTAAGTTCAAACATAAATAATTCAATAAATGCGTAAGTTCTTCTCGCTTTGAGCAATGAAGTTTTGTCCGGTGCAAGGTGTAATGTTTTGATTGTATCTTCTAGTGTTTCTAATTTATATTTTTCTCTCAATGAATCTGATATCCACTCATGAATCGTAACATGTTCTAAAACTTGTCTAATCATATCACGTAATGGTTTTTGCTTTATCCCTTCTTTAATTCGATAAATGGGTTCAAATTGTACATCTTCCATTGCTGGTTGATTAAAAAACATTCGATTTCCGTTAATTTCTTGCTTATTTCTATTCCATTTTCCTTTAATCGTAACCGTTTGGTGTAGTTCTAGTTTCTTTTTCAAGTAGGGTTGATTAAAAAATACACATTTTACTGCAATATTGTTAACCATTAAATGAACTGTCAACTTAGATTTATTCCTACCAAAAAAAGCGACAGTGGGTGTTGAGTATACTTCCCCAACAACAGTCACCATCGCTTGATCCTCTGCTTCATTCAAGTCAACTACAGTATTGTCTTCATAACGCGTTGGTAAATATAAGATTAAATCTTCTACTGTATAAATGTTCAATTCATTTAATACCGCTAACCGCTTAGGACCTAAACCCTTGATTTGTGATAATGGAAATGGGCTTTCTATTAAATTGACTTTTGACATTTTAATCACCAAATATTTCTTGTTTTAAACGCTGTCCTGTCGGTGTGCCTGCTAAACCTCCACGACCAGTTTCACGCAACGCTGAAGGCATCGTTTGCCCTATTTTATACATTGCTTCTATTACTTCGTCTGTCGGGATTCTGGAAGTTACACCTGCTAATGCCATATCGGCTGAGACGATTGCATTAGATGCCCCAGCTGCATTTCTTTTTACACAAGGTACTTCTACTAATCCAGCTACAGGGTCACATACTAAACCTAGCATATTTTTCAAACAAATTGCAAAAGCTTCCGAAGATTGTTGTGGTGTACCACCTGCAAGCTCAACTGTCGCACCTGCAGCCATAGCTGCGGCCGATCCAACTTCTGCCTGACAACCACCTGCTGCACCAGATATCGATGCATTATTTGCTACAACAAATCCAAATGCGCCTGAAGTTAATAAGAAATTCAACATATCTTTACGTGTAGGTTCTAATCGTGGTTTCAAACCAAACAGAACCCCAGGAACGACTCCAGCTGAACCAGCCGTTGGTGTAGCACAAATTTTACCCATTGCTGCATTTACTTCATTTGTTGCTACTGCTTTGCTCACAGCATCTAATAATGTTGCACCAGATAAAGATTTACCTGTTTTTAAATATTCTTTTATTAAAACAGCGTCTCCACCTGTTAGACCAGTCGTTGAAGTTACGCCTTCTAAGCCTTCATCTAATGCATTTTCCATAGTTTGTAAATTTTTATCCATATGTGCATATACTTCTTCTTCTGATAAACCAGTAACTTCCATTTCTTGCTCAAGCATCACTTCATATATTTTTTTATCTTCTGTCTCACATTTTTCAATGAGTTCTTTTACACTTTTAAACATTGATATCCCTCCATTAGGCGTCTCCCATGAGTGAGACTGTCACTACACCATCGACGTTTTTTATTTTTTCTATTATTTCATCATTGATAGCATCATCTAATTCACAAGTCATTAATGCTTGGTCACCTTTTTCTTTTCTTGAAACTTGCATGCTGCCAACATTAATACTGGAATCACCTAATATATTAGCTACACGGCCGATCGTACCAAATGTATCTTTATGGAACACTAAAAGTGCTGGATAGTTACCACTAATCGCAATACTAAAACCATTGATTGCAACAACTTCTATCTTACCGCCACCAATAGACACACCTTCAACAGAAATTTCTTTTTCTCCGTCTCTCATATTAATAATTGCAGTGTTTGGGTGAGAGCGTTCTTCTGCCATTTCAATAAAATTCACTTTCATGCCAATTTCTTCAGCAGTCTCTAAACTTTTTTGGATTCGATCATCGTCTGTATCATATCCTAATAAGCCACCCACAAGTGCTACATCTGTACCATGGCCCTTATATGTTTCCATAAATGACCCATACAAATATATATCAACTTGTTTTGGTATTTGATTAAATAAATCTTTAGCTACTAAGCCAATTCTGACTGCACCTGCTGTATGTGAAGATGATGGACCAACCATTGTTGGACCAATTATATCGAAAACTGTTTTATATTTCATAATGGATACCCCACCCTTATTTTTAATCATTCTAAAGTGTTGCGCTTACATTTTATTTGCACCTATATTATTATAACAATTTAAGTTAACATTATAAACTAATTTTAGTTGTACTGCTTTTAATTCAAAATTATTACAAATTGCACACTATTGTGAATTGAATACACATATAAACATAATGAAAATAATTATTCTTTACCGTGAATATTATTACGATATTTACATCTATTTAGTATATACTTCTTTAAACATTAACTTCACCCATTTTTTTGCGTCAAAATAAATATACGTAACCAGATATGACACATACCTAATTACGTATATTGATAGAAATTTTTGTCGTTATCAACAAACTAACATTATTCCACAGAAAACAGATATTGATATACAGGCTGATCACCTTGATGTTGATCTATTTCAATATCTGGATACGTTGTTTCAATCCAGGATTCAATATTAGATGTTATATCACTATTGGCATCTTCACCGATAATCATAGTGATTATTTCACTTTCGTCCGTAATCATTTGAGACAATAACTGTTTAACAGTCTCAAATTCATCTTCATTGCTTGTGACAATTTTATCCTCGACTAGTCCCATAAATGCATCTTTTTTTATTTCTACACCATCGACTTTGGTATCTCTAACAGCGTAAGTAACAGAGCCAGAAGTTATCACTTCTAATGATTCAATCATGCGTGCTTTATTATCAATTAATTCGTCTGATTCATCATAATTAAATAATGCAGCTATTCCTTGTGGTATAGATTTCGAAGGAATCACAATAGCTTCAGCATCTACAATTGATGCAGCTTGTTCACTCGCCATCATAATATTTTTATTATTTGGCAAGATGATTGCACGTTTACATTGGGATTGTTCAATCACTTTCACAATATCTTCAGTAGACGGGTTCATTGTCTGGCCACCACTTATTAAATGTGTCGCACCCATGGATTTAAACAATTCTGATATGCCTTCTCCCATAGAAATAGCGATGACAGCAGTGTCTACTGTTGAAGTTTCTTGATTAGATTGTTGTGTATTTGCACCTTTTTGTTCTTTTTTTACAACTTCACGATGTTGTTCTCGCATATTCTCAACTTTTAATTTAATTAATTCACCGTATTGTTGTCCGTAATTAAAAACATCGCCAGGTTTTTCTGTATGTACATGAACTTTTACAATTTCATCATCATTAATAACTAATAATGAATCCCCAAATTGACTCATTTCTTCTCTAAAAGTATCTTCATCGAATACTTTTTTATTTACCCCAAAACGAACCATCATTTCGGTACAATATCCATAAACAATATCTTCAGTATTAATCACACCGTGGAAGTCATGTTCTTCATTCACTAAAGTTTCTGTATCTAATTTCGGAGTTTCTGCAGTTACAGTTTCACCTTTTAAAGCTTTTAGAAAACCTTCATAAACGATAACTAATCCTTTACCACCACTATCAACTACACCAACTTCTTTTAATACAGGTAATAAATTAGGCGTATTCTCTAAAGAAATTTGGGCTTGTTCTATAATATATGTCACAAGTTCAATGCAATCTTCTGTTTCTTGTGCCTTTAGTATACCTGCATCCGCAGCATCTCTAGCAACAGTTAAAATTGTGCCTTCTACGGGTTTCATAATTGCTTTATATGCAGTGTTAACACCAGCTTTAAAACTTTCTGCTAATTGCTCTGCATTAATTTCGCTAAAACTTTCTAAATTTTTGCTAAATCCTCTAAAAAGCTGTGATAAGATAACGCCAGAATTTCCACGTGCCCCCATTAATAAGCCTTTTGAAAATGTTTTACCTAACTCGCCAATATGCTGTGATAAATTCTCTTCTACTGCTTCTCTGCCTGATGTCATTGTTAAGTTCATATTTGTCCCTGTATCCCCATCTGGCACCGGGTATACATTTAATGAATCTACTAAATCTGAATGATTAGATAAATTTTGTGCCCCTTGAATAATCATTTCGGCAAATAATTTACCATTTATTTTACTAACCATCTCGTTATGTCCTCCTAGTTTTTCTTGCCATTATCCACTCGTACGCCTTGTACAAATATATTAATTGAATTTACTTTAACTTTTAATGTTTGTTCTAATGTATATTTGACAGTTGATTGAACATTGCTTGCAACTTCTGATATCTTTGTACCGTAACTTACAATGATATACATATCAACATCCAACACACTATTTTCTTCTCTCACAACAATGCCTTTTGCATAATTTTCATAACCTAAAATTTCAGCAATTCCGTCTCTTACTTGTTGTCTAGAAGCCATTCCTACAATGCCATAACATTCTACCGCTTTACTACCCACAACTGAAGCTATTACTTCGTTTGAAATGTCTATGCTACCATAATCATTTGTAATTTCTAATGTCATTTTATTGGGCCTCCTAGTTTATGGTTCTCACTTTATTTTGATACTTTAAAACTTTATATTAAGATTAAAAAATACAATATTATCCATAGTTTACAATTATATCATAAAATGAGTGTAACAAAAGTAGAAGCTATGTAAAGAAATTTTTTTCATTTTATTGCCATTATTTTTTTTATGTGGTACATTATTCAAGTATGTAGTAGATATGTGTATTTATATTTATTAAAGGAGGTACTTTCATGGGCAAACAATGTTTCGTAACAGGTCGCAAAGCTTCAACTGGAAACAATCGTTCACACGCTTTAAATTCTTCTAAAAGAAGATGGAATGCTAACCTTCAAAAAGTTAGAATTCTTGTAGACGGAAAACCTAAAAAAGTTTGGGTTTCTGCACGTGCTTTAAAATCTGGTAAAGTAACTAGAGTTTAATAAATATAATGCACGAAAAAGACCAATCCTTATGTGGAGGATTGGTCTTTTTTTGTTTATAATTAATTTTGCTACGATTTATCAATCTTTACTTTTAATCATTAATACGCTACCTGAATAAATAGAAACAGTACCTCGTGGTTTTATTAATTCATTAGATATTGTCAGCGTAGAACCGAGCTGTAAAGATGCTTGCTTCAATTCATATTTAAAATTGGCTAATGAAATAACTGTAGGATATGTAATTGGGATGAATGATATATATGGATAATTGAAGTCTCTTTCAACACAATGATCTTTAGCAGATAAATATGAAATTTCATTTTGTTGATCAATGATTTTAATATTAATTTTCTTTTTTGTATATTCTGGCTTCTCTAAAATTTGCAATGCACCCATAAAATGGTCTAAACGCCCACCGGTTGCTCCATAAACACATATTTCACTATAGCCTGAATGGATTGCTTGATCGATACCCAATGCTAAATCAGTGTCATCTTTTTCAGAATGATATGGATTAATTGCTAGTTTTTCAGCCAAATAATCCTTTTCTTCTTTAGTTATTGAATCAAAATCACCGACTGCAAATTGAGGCATAATACCTGATTCAATCAAAATTAATGCACCTCGGTCAATCCCTATCCATGACTCATTTGCCTTATTTTGTAAAATATTTTCTGGTAAATTTCTTGCACCACATAATAAATTGACTTTCATTGACTTCAACCTTTCAATGTTTGCGTCACTTGTTTATAATCTTTTTGTTTAAAGAAATATGAACCAGCTACCAACATAGTGGCACCATGTTCGATAACAGTTGCAACTGTTTCATCGTTAATGCCACCATCAACTTCGATTTCAAATGATAAGTTTAATGCTTTTTTTATCTTAACTAGTTCGTCCAATTTACTAATGCTATCTTGAATGAATGTTTGACCGCCAAATCCAGGATTAACTGTCATGACAAGTACATAATCCACCATTTTTAGCACTGGCATAATCGTATTCACCGATGTACCTGGGTTAATGACTACACCAGCTTTTACATTAGTATTTTTAATTTGTTGTATTACTCTATGAATATGCGGTGTTGCTTCCACATGTACTGAAATCATGTCTGCACCCTGTGCTGCAAAAAGCTCCACATATTTTTCTGGTTCTTCTATCATTAAATGCACATCTATTGGTAAATCAGTACCCTTTCTAACGGCTTCTAATATAGGCAATCCAATTGAAATATTTGGAACAAATTGACCGTCCATCACATCAAAGTGCACACCATCAACACCTGCATCTTCTAATGCTTTTAATTCCTTTTGTAATTGTAAAAAATCAGCTGATAATAATGATGGATATAATTTTGCCACTTAATATCTTTCCTTTCTGTTTGCAATTTCATTAAATAATTGTAAATAATGTTCATATCTAAAGTGAGCTATATTCCCTTTTTCTATTTCATGCTTAACGTTACACTTGGGTTCGTTTATATGGTTGCAATCTCTAAATTTACAAAGTTCACCATATTCATTGATTTCCATGAAATAATGTTTCACTTCATCTTTTTGAATATGATTAAAATCTAATGCGCTAAATCCAGGTGTGTCAGCTATAAAGCCATTATTCCGTTCAAATAATTCAACATGCCTTGTAGTATGTCTCCCTCTATTTAACGCTCTAGATATATGTTGTGTTTCAATATTCAATTCAGGAAAATATCGATTTAATAACGTAGATTTCCCAACACCTGATTGACCGCTTAATACTACTAGTCCTTCTCCCCATTGCATGAAAACTTCATCGATATGATCTTCAACACTTATAAATTGTGTATAATATCCCATATCTTCATAAACTTTTAGTGTCTGTAATATTTTGTTTTCCATGCTAGGTGGAGTAATATCACGTTTAGTTACTAATATGCGAGGTCTCATATGATACGAGTGTGCTATGACTAAAAATCTATCCAATAACTGAGTTGAAAATTCAGGTTCTACCGCACTCATCACTAATACTAGATGATCAACATTGCTAACTGGTGGTCTTTTTAATTCATTTTTTCGTTCGTGAACATGGTGAATATAACCTTCTGTAATATTTTCAACTTCAAAATCTACAACATCACCAACAATAGGTGAAAATTTATTTTTTCTAAATAATCCACGTGGTTTTGTGTCGTACATTTCGCCATTTACATCTACGCGATATACACCACTTAATGATTTTATGATGCGTCCTGTTTTCACTTAGGCACCCCTCTTTTAAAAGCTTTACATACTATATTATAGCAAAGGCTTTTTAATTTAAATACGATTTGAGACTATTTCAGTTAAAAATAAATAACAGAGCATTATTACTACATGGAATGATAGCAATAATACTCTGTTATAGTCATTTTTTATAAGCAGTTCGCAGAAGCCTTTGGCTTCTGCATAAGCGCAACTAAACTCCCTTCACTTTGTTCGTTAAGTTGCGCTAAAAATCATAAGGAATATCTTTATCAGCTACAATCTTGCCATCAACTCGAATCGTATAACCCGCCGTCTCTCCTTTTTCAATCGTCATTGGAATAGTAACGGTTTTATCATCTTTAATTTTGAAGCTTTGTGCAGCTGATGATCCTTTGTCATCCTTGTCTCTCACATATACTTTCACTTCTTGGCTTTCATCATCATCACCCGTATAGGGAACTTGATAGGTTTCTGTATATGTTTTAGTTTGAGGTTTATCATCTTCTTTAGATGACTTATCTTCTTGCTCCTCAGAATCTTTATCTTCTTTTTTCTCTGATGCTTTCGGTTTACCTGTAGATACTACGAATTCTACGGTAGAACCTTCATCTACTTCTTCGTCTTTAGGTGATTGACTAATGACATTGTCCTTTTTAACTGTTTTATCAGAGCGTTTTTCTACAGTAACTACTTTAAATCCTTTAGATTCTAGTTCAGATTTAGCTGTCTTGAATGATTTTTTCTCATAATCATCCACATAAACTTGTTTAACACCTAATGATTCAGTCAATTTAATGTCACTATCATTTATTTTCACTCTATCACCTGGCGAAACACTCTGTGCTTCAATTAAGCCTTTAGCTACATTTTGTTTCGTATAAGATTGATCTACTTTTGCATCATCAATTCCTAATTTTTTTAATTTATTTAATGCTTCTGCTTTTGGTAATCCATATAAATTTGGCATTTCTGCAGTTTTAGGTCCTTTTGATAATACAATGTCTACTTTACTTTGTTGTTCTAAACGTTCACCTTTACCAGGTGATGTTTTAATAATTTTATTCTCAGGATATTTATCACTATAAGCTCTTGTAGTTTTGCCTAATTCTAGTTTGTTATCCTTTAAAATACCTTCAGCTTCTTTTTCAGTCTTACCTATTAAATTAGGTGTTTCCAAATATTTATTACCAAACATTCCCATGGCCATAAAACCAAATAATCCAAACAACAGTAATACAATGATTAAACCATAGAAAAACTTTTTCTTTTTTGATCTTTTTTTCGGAGGCATTGTATATAATTGTTCCTCATTTGATTGAAAATATTGTTGATTAACAATTGGAATTTGCATGGTTTGATTCATGCTTTTTGCTTTATCTTCATCACGAGTCTGATTAGCAATCTCTGCTTTATCAATAGGCACTGTTTTAGTGTCAGCGTCAACAGAATGATAGGGTGATTCATTTTCACGCTCTTTTGTCAGGACAGTAGACAAGTCATCTTGCATTTCCTGAACCGATTGATAGCGATCTTTCTTATCTTTTTCAGTCGCTTTAAGCACGACGTTGCTCAATGATTGTGGTACTTCAGAACGTTTGCTAGAAACATTAGGCATCGGATCTTGGATATGTTTTATAGCGATGCTTACTGCTGTTTCACCGGAAAAAGGAGGTTGTCCTACTAACATTTCATACAGTACAACACCAATAGAATATATATCAGTGCCGTTATCTGTTACATCACCGCGCGCTTGTTCAGGAGAAAGGTATTGAACCGTCCCTAAAACATGATTTGTTTGGGTCATCGTCGTTTCGCTTAATGCTTTTGCAATACCAAAATCTAATATTTTTAGTGTTTGATCACGATTCACCAAAATATTTTGAGGTTTTACATCACGATGAACAATCTTTGTATCATGTGCATGCTTTATTCCTTCAATAATTTGTTCAGTAAATTTGATTACGGTTTTGATGTCTAGAGGTCGATGTTGTTGAATATATTCTGATAAAGTGGGACCTTCTATGTACTCCATCACTAAAAAGAAATTTTCATCATTTTCAGTGACATCAAAAACATTAACGATATTTTTATGTGAAAGTTGTGTTAAATTGTGGACTTCACGTTCAAAACGCTTAATTGTTTCTTCTTTTTCACCAGAAGGTATCCTAATAGCTTTAATTGCTACATTGCGATTTAAAATTGTGTCATCAGCCAAATATACCGTGCTCATGCCACCGCCGCCAAGCTTTTTTATCACTTTATAACGTTCGCTTATTAATTTTCCAATCATACCTTATCTCCTTCAATTTCTGCTAAAACAATACTCACATTATCATTCGTTTCTTGAGATATTGCTAATTCAATAAGATTCCGGCCGTGTGTTTCTAAATCATTTTCTTGCATTAATTCTTCTTGAATCATATGATTTCTCGCAAAATCTGTTAATCCATCCGAGTTAAGTAATAGAAAATCATAAAAATTAGTTCTTTTTACAAAAATATCTGGTGTTACTACCTTATCCGTACCCATAACTTTTGTAATAATATTTTTTTGCGGATGATTGAATGCTTCTTCAGCACTAATTTGACCAATCATCACTAAATGATTAACGAAAGAATGATCGTTTGTAATTTGTTCAATCTCTCTACTATTAACCAAATATCCTCTTGAATCACCAATATTTGCCACCACTACATAATCATCAAATACTAACGCACAAACACAAGTTGTTCCCATGCCATAATAGTCTGTATTATCAACAGAGAGTTGATATAATTCACGATTAATCGCTTTTAGTGTAGTTCTCAGCCAATCCTCGGCTTGGTTAGGTTCAATTAAATTTTCTTCTTCAAAACGACGTTGCAATTCATCTGTTACAAATTGACTTGCTACTTCTCCTGCTAAATGTCCACCCATACCATCACAGAGTACAAGTAATTGTTGTTCTGTTTTATTATAGAACACACCACCTGCATCTTCGTTCTTATCACGATATTGACCTGTGTCAGTAAAAAATTGTGCTTTTAGCATACTATTACCTCGTTTCTACTTTTCGTTCCTTAGCTCTTAATTGACCACATGCTGCATCTATATCAGCACCTTGTTCTCTTCTTATAGTTGCATTAATACCTAGTCTCTTTAATTCTTTTTCAAATTTAAAGATATCTTCTTTAGGCGTCTTGACGTAATTTCTTTCTGGTACATGGTTCACAGGTATTAAATTTACATGACAGTTTAATTTTTGAATTAAATGTGCTAACTCTCTCGCATGCTCAACTTGGTCGTTGACGCCTCCAAATAGACCATATTCAAATGTAACACGTCTATTTGTTGTTTCTTGATAATATTTAATGGCTTCCATTATTTTTCAACATTATACGCTCGGTTAATAGGCATTAATCGAGAACGAATTTCGTCATTAGCCCCATGTAAGCTTACTGCAAAATTGATTTGAATATCTTCGTCAGCAAAATCATAAATTCTAGGTATAATACCAGAAGTAGAAACAGTAATATGACGCGCACCTATATTTAAACCATTGTCATGATTAACAATCTTCAAAAAGTCCATCATTTCATCATAGTTTTCAAATGGCTCACCAATACCCATGATGACGATTTGAGATACACGTTCTTCGGTTTCATCTAATGCTTTTTGGACAGTAAGCACTTGAGATACAATTTCTCCCGCTTCTAAATTACGCTTTAAGCCACCTAGTGTAGATGCACAGAATGTACAACCTATACGGCAACCCACTTGAGTAGTAACACATACGGAATTACCATATTCATGTCTCATTAATACTGTTTCGATTGTGTACCCATCTTGTAATTCAAATAAGAATTTGATTGTACCATCTTTGCTTTCTTGTTTAACTACTGTCGTCATCACTGTCATTGCAAAATGATCTTTCAATAGTGCTCTTAACTCTTTAGACAAATTTGTCATTTCATCAATGCTGTCTACTCGTTTTTCATATAACCATTCAAAGATTTGTTTCGCTCTGAATTTTTGTTGCCCATTATCCTTTAACCAATTTTCCATTTCATCATATCTTAAAGAGTATATAGATTGCTTTTCAAAATTGGGAAGAAATTTATTCTTTTTCTTCTTTTCTGCAGTTATCATTATTTATTGGTCCTTTCTTTTTATCCTAGTAATGAAAAAGCCATCAGAATTAAAATGCTGAGGTAACACTTGTAAAGTTTTTACCTTTTCTCCACTGATTGGATGTTCAAATAAATCAAATTCAAAATCTTTATTTTCTTTTAAAAATGTATATATTACATTTTCATTTTCTAACTGTTCTATTGTACAAGTTGAATAAACTAAAGTGCCTCCTGGACGTAAATGATGTTTCACATTATTTAAAATTTCTAGTTGAATATTCACTAAAGATTGAATACTTTGCTGACTTTGTTCGTATTTGATTTCTGGCTTATGTCTAAGTACACCTAAGCCACTACAAGGTGCATCTACTAAAATCTTATCATACACTTTATCATAATTTTCCGTCGCATCGTGACTAAAAGCGGAAATGTTAGATAATCGTAATTTTCGAATGTTAAAATCAATCAAATCAATTTTATGTTCATGGATGTCTGTCGCATCTACATGTCCAGTACCATGTAGCCTTTCTGCTATATGACATGCTTTTCCGCCAGGTGCACTACAAGCATCTAATACAAGGTCGCCATCTTGAAGATTCATCACGTCAGCTACAAACATAGAACTTTTATCTTGGATAGATACTAAACCATCTTTAAATACGCGTGACTCTATAATCGGTTTACCACTAATATGTAAACAAATTGTAATGTCATTATCTTGCGTTACAGTGTAACCTTCTTCTTCTAAACGTTGCATCACATGTTCAACTGAAATTCTTGTCAAATTAACCCTTACAGTTGTTGTCACTTTTGTTAAAAATGATTGTGCAATTGCTTCAGTTTCTTCTATTCCAAAGTGTGTCACCCAGTGATCAACAAGCCATTTAGGCAAACTATACTGAATAGCAATTCGCTTCTTATCGTCCGAAATTTCATTGAAATTTGGTAACTCACTGCGCATAAGGGTTCTCAAGATTCCATTAACCACATTACCGTTATGTGGGCCGCCTTTATATTTTGCTATATTAACAGCTTCATTAATAATCGCATGTTCAGGAACTTTATCCAAATACATATACTGATAGATACTCATCCATAGTAACTGTCTGACCCAACCTTTAAGTTTAGTTTGTACAAATGGTTTCAAATAATAATCTAGTGTATATTTTCTTTTTAACGTACCATATACTAATTCGGTTAATAAATTCTTATCAGCTCGATTTAACTCATTATTTGTTAATACCTCATTAATAATAATATTACTATAAGCTTTATCATTAATAATATCTTGTAGTGTTTCAAAAGCTAATAACCTTACATTAGTTTCAATTGTCATTTTAATACCTTCCCAACGAGTGTTGATTGTACACCACTTAAGTAATTAGCTGTAGGCATTCTCTTTTTACCAGCAACTTGAATCTCTGTTAATGCAATCGCATCACTAGAACCTGTAGCCACAATAATTGCTTTCTTAGTTGTCTCTATTATTGTACCTGGCTCACCGTCTTTATCTTTTTCAATGCGTGAAGCATAGACTTTTAAGTTTTCTCCATCCATAATTGTGTAGGCAACCGGCCATGGAGATAGACCTCTAATATGGTTATAAACTACTTCAGCAGGTTCTGACCAATCAATTTTTTCATCTTCTCGACGAATGTTAGATGCAAATGTTGCTTCGTCTTCATTTTGAACAATGCTTTCATTCGTACCATTAATGATAGAAGGAAGCGTTTCTTTTAATAATTCAGCACCTAAAAAGCTTAATTTATCATGCATTACACCAACGTCATCTTGTGGTTCAATATCGATTGCTTTTTGAGCTATAATATTTCCAGCATCCAATTTCTTAGCCATATACATGATAGAAATACCAGTTTGTGTTTCTCCATCTATAATCGCTTGATGTATCGGGGCTCCACCTCTATATTTAGGTAATAATGATGCATGTACATTGATAGCACCTAACTTTGGTGAATCCAATAAACGTTGTGGTAATAATTGGCCAAATGCCGCAGTAACAATTAAATCCGCGTTTAAATCAATCAACATCTCTAATTCTTCAGATTTTGACAGTTTTTCAGGCTGATATACAGGAATCGCATGTTCTATTGCAACTTGTTTCACTGGTGGTGGTGTTAATTTTCGTTTTCTGCCAACTGGTCGATCAGGTTGAGTAACGACTGCGATCACGTTATGTTCTGCAATTAACATTTCTAACACTTTTGTTGAAAAATCTGGTGTCCCCATAAAAATAATTTTACTCATTTTCAAAATACGCCTCCACTTCTGCTTCAGTCAAAATTTTATCTGCACGTTCTGTAAAAATTTTACCTTCAAAATGATCAATCATATGCAATATCATGCGTGCAATATCATCATATGCAGTCATTTCTACTTCGTTTCCATTTTTATCGTTACTTTTAACAACAATCATTTTACTTCTTTCAACTTCACCATAAATGTCAGGTAATGAAATAGAGCCCTCTAACTCAGTTACTTTTTGGTCAGATTCTCGAATGATTTTTGGATTAATAAGTTGTAACAATCCATCTATTTCCATATCTATAATAGCTACCTTTTGTAAAATGCCAATTTGCGGGGCACATATAGCAGAAGCCTCAACTTCATACATTGTGTCTTCTAAATCGAGCAATAATTGAGCTAAGTTTTCGTCAAATCGTGATACATCCGGCACGTGCTTTTGCAAAATTGGATTTTCTGCTGTAACAAGTTGCTTTATTGTCATACAAATTACTCCTAATAAAAATTCATCATATCATTATAACTTATTTTAGTTAAATTTGCACCAAGCTTTGATGAAATACACGAACTGAAATCACATATATTTTCACTTTAATTTTATTCCGTCATCACAAATATAACCGTAAGCCTCCTATACAAGCTTACGGTTTACAAAATATTTATTATCCAGTTAATGTTGTAATATCATAATGATAACTTATTTATTTGATTGCCAGATTCATCAAAATTATATTCGTTCAACCAATTCTCAAACTTAGTTTTATATACTGACCACTCATCATCTAACATAGCGAGCCAGTATGTATCTCTACTTCTTTGTTTATAAATAGTATGATTTTTAAACAAACCTTCATATTTAAAGCCAAGTCGTTTGGCTGCTTTTATAGAAGGCTCATTTAATGCATCACATTTCCATTCATACCTTCTATATCCCAAAGTGTCAAAGATATATTTTGCTAATAAGTAGTGTGTTTCTGTAGCAATACGTGTTCGTTTCATTTTATTAGCATAATGAATATGACCAACTTCAATTGTTGCATTTGGTTCATTTATTCTAAGTAATGATAAAATACCTACTACATCATTATCAAATTGATCTATTATAGCAAAAAAATATGGATCCTTTGTTTGTACTTTATTTTTTATATAGGTTGCAAAATCATCATAACTTTTAGGCTGCGCGTCTGGTAAATACGTCCAATTAGGTGCATCTTCTTGCTCCTTAAAATGAGTGAATAAAGGGTTAATATGTTTTGAAGCTAATTTTTCTAATCTACAATACTTCCCTTCTAACACATCAGCCGTTGGTGTTTTGGGTTGAGAGAAATCGATTAATGACTTACCGATAGGTTGTTCAAACTGATTATATTCCATTTATATCCCCCCTTTTAATCAATGACTAGAGAACTTTATCGCATAATTTATCACGCGAAATATTAATCATTAAAATGTTTAGCAATTGCGTATAATACATCTATACCAATTTTTATAAATTAATATTATGTTATCATTGTAACTTATAATGCGAAAGCATTTTTATTAATCAGTTTATATTCTTTTTAATATTTTATAATATGAATTAATTAAAAAGTAGAAGTAAAAAGAAATAAATACTAGCTGAATGACATTCTTCTTACTTCTACTTTTTCATTTTATATTTATATTTATTTTAACTATAGCAAGACATTACTTTATTATTTCTTCAATAAAATAAACCTTAAATTTATACCTTATATTAAAATTTAGTTTATTTAGAAACATCCAAAACGTTAAACTAAATAAACGATATAATAATAATTAGCTTTATATATATTACTGTTTCGCTTCACTATTTGCTAAGTCAATGGTCATGGATGATACATTTTTTATAAAACCAATTTTAGAATATAATGGCTCTGCTTGAGTCGAAGCTTTTAAATTAACGATATTCACCTGTTCTGTTTTACACTTTAATAAAAGCTCTTCTAGAATTTGTTTACTCAAACCTAATCCTCTATATAATTTAGTTGTATAAACATTAGTAATATAACCTTCTACACCATAATGATTATCATATGCAGGTGGTATCTGTTGGAAGACAACAGCTCCTGTTGCTACAACTTGATGATTATCTATCATAAATACTTGGTAGATGTTTCCTTTATCGAAAACATCTTTAAAATATGCTCTCATATTATCATCAATATCTTCAGTACCATGCATGCCTTGATCAAGTAATTGTTCTTTTCTTAATTTTATAATTGTTTCAATATCATTTTTATTTGCAATTCTCAGCTCCATATCTAGTACTCCTTTAAAAAAATATGAGCAAATAAATTTACTATATCTATCAATCATATTCAACCATTAATATTTAATATTCAATAAAAAGAGAGCCTTAAAACCAATAAAATACTGATTTTAAGACTCCCCTTTTATACACTGCAATTAATCCATTTACAACAACAACCTACATCATCATTTGTGGATTGATGTCTATCTTCAGTGATAATTTGTCTTTTAAATACTGATCATGATAAAAATCATCTAAATACTTTAATGCTTCGTGCAATGAAGGTTCGCTTTTATATTTTATTAATATTTGGAAGCGATATTCATTATTAATCCGTGATAAAGCTGCTGGAGAAGGGCCTAGAACTAATGCCTTATCTGATAAATGCTGTAACAATATTTTGTGTATATGTTTAGAAGCTTCCATTACTTTTTTCATATTATTATGCGCAATCGTAAAATTAATTAAAAAGAAATATGGTGGATATTTACCTAACTTTCTATAATTCATTTCTTTTTCGAAAAAGGAATGATAGTCATTATCTTGAACATCTTTAATAGCATAATGATCAGGATTATATGTTTGTATAATCACCTGTCCCTCTTTTTCATGACGGCCTGCACGTCCTGAAACTTGCGTCAACAATTGATATGTACGCTCACTAGCTCTAAAGTCAGGCAAGTTTAACATCGTATCAGCATTTAATACGCCAACCAAAGTAATATTTGGAAAGTCCAAACCTTTCGCTATCATCTGTGTCCCCAGTAAAATATCCCCTTTACCTGAACCAAAGTCATCTAATAATTGTTCGTGTGCACCTTTTCGAGAAGTGGTATCAACATCCATACGAATAATTTTTGCTTCCTGAAAATTTTCTTGTAATAGTTCTTCAACTCTTTGTGTACCTGTGCCTACCTGTCTGATATGTTCACTTTCACAGTTGGGACACTTATTAGGTGGTACTTCTTGATGACCACAATAATGGCATTTCAATTGATCCGTAGACTTATGATATGTGAGAGAAATATCACAGTTAGGACATTGAGGGACATGGCCACAATCTCGACACAACATAAATGACGCATATCCACGTCTATTTAAAAATAAAACAACTTGTTCTTTTTTATCTAAACGCTCTTGAATCGCACTACGCAAATCTTCTGAAAACATAGAACGATTGCCAGAAGCAAGTTCAGCACGCATATCTACGATATTCACGTCTGGCAAAGCTTGCTGATTCACTCTATGAGGTAATGATAATAGTTCATAAACACCTTTAGTTGCACGTGCATATGTCTCTAAACTTGGTGTAGCACTGCCTAATACTAAAGGGCAATGATGATATTGACTGCGCCATTGTGCAATATCTCTAGCATGGTATATAGGATAATCCTCTTGTTTATAGGAAGACTCATGTTCTTCATCAATAATGATCATACCTAAATCTTTGAAAGGTGCAAATACACTTGAGCGAGCTCCTACACTCACACTCGCTTTTCCATCTCTAATTTTTTGCCATTCATCATAACGTTCCCCTTTAGATAATCCTGAGTGTAAAACTGCTACTTCGTCTCCAAATCTTCGTTTAAATCTTAATACCATTTGAGGAGTGAGTGCAATTTCTGGCACTAACATCATCGCTTGTTTACCTTGATTGAGTACATTTTCTATAGTTTGCAAGTAAACTTCCGTCTTACCAGAACCCGTTACGCCATGTAATAAAAATGTACGTTGTTCACCTTTATTAATCGTCTCGAGTATCGCATCATATGCATCTTGTTGTTCTTGTGTAAGTTGTTGCTTTTGATCTTGTTCAAATACCCGTGTTGCAAAAGGATCTCGCTCTACAGTTGTATCATATTTCTCAATAAAGCCTTTACGGACTAACGTCTCAATGCTAGATTTTGAAAAACCCATTTCTTCCAACTGTTTTAAAAAAACTACGTGATGATTTTCATCAATTAAATAAGCATATAATTCATATTGCTTTTTTGATTTTTCCAAAGATTCTAATACTGTATCATCATTAAAGCCTTCGACAATGCGCACTGCGCGTTGTTTCTTTTTCTTTAAACTTTGAGACAAAATCGTATCTTCAAGAATTGCACCTTGCTTTAAAAATGGTGCAATGAGCGTTAAGTCTTCATTTTTTTGTGCTACTTTATATGCATAATGTCCTTCCGAATCAAATCGTTTCAACAATTTTTCTGGTATGGCTTCAGTATCTTTAACTGCAAATACTTTAGTATATTTGGCTTTGATTGCGCTTGGAAGCATAACCTCTAACATAGAAATTCGTTTTGTAACAAAATACGTATGATACCAATCTGTAAGTTGTATTAATTCTTTCGTTAATTCAGGTTTAATATCTTGTATTTC
Source organism: Staphylococcus sp. GDY8P196P (assembly GCF_017891705.1). Taxonomy (NCBI): domain Bacteria; kingdom Bacillati; phylum Bacillota; class Bacilli; order Caryophanales; family Staphylococcaceae; genus Staphylococcus; species Staphylococcus sp. GDY8P196P. The sequence continues at coordinate 452,130 of NZ_JAESJS010000009.1, forward strand.
TTTTATTGCTTTTAATTTTGATATGTCCATACTAGTGTCGGTTTGCTGAGTGATGTCCATAACATAACCTTGAATCGTTCTCGGTCCAAAAGGTACAATCACGCGCATACCAACTTCAACCATCGCTTGAAATTTTTGTGGAATTAAATAATCAAACGTAAAGTCAACACTTTTAGATGGTATATCTACGATTACTTTTGCTATCATTTTATTTCCACCTTGTTTCTAAACTGTCTAATATATGCTCCGCTAATATGACTTTTTTATGTTTCCCTAATGATATTGTTTCACCGTTTTTATAGTACATAGTATATGCATTATCATCAGAGCTAAACCCAATGGTACGATCGCCAACATTATTCGCTATGATGACATCTGCGTTTTTACTTTTTAGTTTTTTTTGAGCATATGATTCAATATTTTGTGTTTCTGCTGCAAAACCAACTAAAAATTGTTTATCTTTATGCTCACCCAAGTATTTTAAAATATCGGGTGTGCGTTTAAAAGTAACAGTCAAATCACCTTGTCGTTTTTTAAGTTTATGTTCTAATAATTCAGTTGGAGCATAATCTGATACCGCTGCAGATTTAAAGACAATATCCATCTTATCGAATCGCGTTTTAACCGCTTCAAACATCTGTTGTGCACTTTCTACTTGAATGACTTCTACATTCTTAGGTGGTGTTAGATGAGTTGGACCAGATATAAGTGTCACGGTCGCCCCTCTTTGAGCTAAAGATTCTGCGAGTGCATATCCCATTTTACCTGATGAGCGGTTGGATAAATAACGAACAGGGTCTAGCTCTTCTATGGTTGGCCCTGCTGTCACCAATGCTTGCATACCGTTAAATCTACTGTTTTTTGTCGCTGACGTGTTGTTTTTAAAATACTGATTTAATCTTTCTACAATTTGTAAAGGCTCTTCCATTCTTCCTTTTGCTACATAACCACAAGCTAGGAATCCTTCACCAGGTTCTAAGAAATAATAACCGTCCGAACTTAATGTTGCTAAGTTATGTTGCGTTCTTTTGTTCTCATACATATGTACATTCATTGCAGGAGCGATAAATTTGGGTGTTTCTGTAGCTAATAATGTTGATGTAACCATGTCATCAGCAATACCATTTGCTAGTTTAGCGATGGTATTTGCAGTTGCCGGTGCTACAACAATCGCATCTGCCCAATCTCCTAAAGCAACATGCTGAATTTCTTCTGGATTGTGTTCTCTAAAAGTACTCGTATAAACAGGATTTCTACCAATAGCCTGAAAAGCTAAAGGAGTTACAAACTCTTGTGCATGATCTGTTAACATCACTCTCACGTTATAATCAGCCTGTGTGAGTTTACTCGTTAAATCTATTGCTTTATACGCAGCGATACCACCAGTGACAGCAAGTAAAATATTTTTCATCGTAGTTTTCCTCCAAATCGTTAATATCTTTCTATTAATTGTTCAACTTTGTAATTTATATATTGAATTTTTCAATATACCTAAATATAAACAAATGTTTTAATTCTGTATCAAGGTCGTACAAATAACTACACAATGTATTTTATGTTACTCAGCCAATGAATTATTTTATGCAATACCTTATTTTAGCTTCATTGCTTTAAATATAAATATGATTACTGCTTATTATACACAAATTATTGCCCAAATTAAAAAAGCACACCTTGGCTATGAAACCTCAAAGTCATCACATGCGTCTGACTTTTGAAGTGCACATCATTAACCTGGTGTACTTTTCAAAAATATAAAATTATATGATTTAATATTCGCTTAGAAAGTGTTATTTTGTAGTTTCAGGATAAACTTCGCCGCCAGCTATTTCTTCCAAAGCTTTTCCTACTGCTTTTTCTGAATTATATTTGTTTAATAGTGTACTATTTGGATGCTCGTCCAACTCACGTGCACGTTTAGCTGCAGTTGTAGCGATTAAATATTTTGATGTGATTTTAGATGTTAAATCATTTAATGGTGGATATAACATTATTTTTTTGCCTCCAATATCATTTTTCTATATTTTGCTTCAATTCTTTCCCTTTTCAAATGCTCAGCTTCAACAATGGATTGAATACGTTGCTTAGCTAATTCTACTTCATCGTTAACGACAACATAATCGTATAAATTCATCATTTCAACTTCTTTACGAGCTTCAAGTACTCTGCTTTGAATTTTTTCGTCTGACTCAGTACCACGCCCTACTAAGCGCTCACGTAAATGATCTAAACTTGGTGGAGCTAGAAAAATAAATAATGCATCAGGAAATTTCTTTCGAACCTGTTTGGCACCTTCAACTTCAATTTCTAAAAATACATCATGTCCTTGGTCCATAGTATCTTTTACGTATTGCACTGGTGTACCGTAATAATTTCCCACATATTCTGCATATTCTATAAATTGATCTTGTTTAATTAACGCTTCAAACTCTGCCTTTGTTTTGAAGAAATAATCTACACCATCGACTTCACCTTCACGCATATTACGTGTCGTCATCGAGATAGAATATTTATAAGATGTGGTTGGGTCATCAAATATTTTTTTTCTAACTGTACCTTTTCCTACACCAGATGGTCCAGAAAGTACAATCAACAAACCTTTCTCATTATCCATGCCTTACTACCTCTCTAAGCTATTCTTCTATTATTAAACTATGATACCATAATGAGCGTTTGGTTGTATAGCATACGTTCAAACAAACTTTGCTCATGACCAAATCTTTTCACCATGTTACAATATGATGAATGACTAAAAATAAGGTGGCTGATAGTAATGGCATACGATGGTTTATTTACACGAAAAATGGTAGAATCTTTACAATTTCTCGTTGATGGTAGGATTCATAAAATCAATCAACCTGAAAACGATACAATCATCATGGTAATACGTCAAAATCGTAAAAACCATCAACTTCTACTCTCGATCCATCCTAGTTTTGCTAGAATGCATTTAACGAATAAAAAATATGATAATCCATTTGAACCACCAATGTTTGCAAGAGTATTCCGTAAACATTTAGAGGGTGGTTTCATTAAAGCTATAAGACAAATCGGAAACGATAGACGTGTAGAAATAGATATTCACAGTAAAGATGAAATCGGTGATACCACATACCGCACAGTTATTTTAGAAATAATGGGTAAACACAGTAATTTAATGTTAGTAGATGATCAACGCAAGATTATAGAAGGTTTTAAACATTTAACTCCAAATACAAATCAATATCGTACAGTTATGCCTGGGTTTCAATATGAAGCGCCCCCTACCCAAAATAAAACAAATCCATATAGTATTACGGGTACAGAAGTTTTAAAATTCATCGATTTCAATAGTGGAAAAATCGCTAGGCAACTGCTAAATCAATTTGAAGGCTTTAGTCCTTTAATTACGAATGAAATTGTCAATCGTAAACAATTTATGACGACCGACACGTTACCAGAGGCATTTAATTCAGTTATGAATGAGACAATGGAATTACCTACTCCTGTTTTTCATAAGAATCATGAAACAGGAAAAGAAGATTTCTATTTTATGCACTTAAATCAATTTTACGATGATATGGTTGAATATGATTCTCTACATGATTTATTAGATAGATATTACGATGCTAGAGGAGAAAGAGAACGCGTTAAACAACGTGCAAATGATTTAGTCAAATTTGTACAGCAACAACTGCATAAATATCAAAATAAACTCAGTAAATTAATCGACGAACAAGAAGGTACTAAGGATAAAGAAATACAACAATTATACGGTGAATTAATCACTGCAAATATTTATAGAATTAAACAAGGTGATAAGTATCTGACGACTACCAATTATTATGATGGTCAGGAAGTAACCATTCCCTTAGATACAACAAAGTCACCAGCTACAAACGCTCAAATGTATTATAAAAAATATAATAAATTGAAAACACGTGCACATGAATTAACGCGACAAATCGATTTAACAAAAGAAAACATCACATATTTTGAAAATATAGAACAACAACTCGCACACATATCTGTGGATGACATTGATGATATTAGAGAAGAGCTTGCTGAACAAGGTTATATGAAACAGCGGAAGCAAAAAAATAAGAAAAAGAAACCGACCATTCAATTGCAATCGTATGTTTCAACTGATGGAGATACCATACTTGTAGGAAAAAATAATAAGCAAAATGATTATTTAACGAATAAAAAAGCAAGCAAACAGCATCTTTGGTTTCATACGAAAGAGATCCCAGGGTCTCATGTGGTTATCTTAAATGATGCGCCAAGTGAAAATACTATTAAAGAAGCGGCTATGCTAGCCGGTTATTTTTCAAAAGCTGGTAATTCTGGTCAAATACCAGTTGATTACACTGAAATTAGACACGTTCACAAACCTTCTGGCGCAAAACCAGGATTTGTAACATATGATCACCAAAAAACACTCTATGCTACACCTGATTACGATCACATTCAAAAAATGAAGGTGACATGATAACACCAAATACTTTAAAGCATTAGTAACATATTTCAATCTAAAAAAGGCTAAGATTATGAGTAAGCAGCACATGTAACACGTGCATGATACTTTATCTTAGCCTTTTTAATATTTATTTTTTATCTGGTAATGCAAGCTGAAAATTAACGCCAAATCTATCTACAATCCATGTAAATTCTCTGAATGGTGGCATTTCCGTTTTAGGCATTAAAATTGCTCCACCACTTTTCAATTTACTGAATAATCTTTCCATTTCTAACGGACTATCTACAGTGACATATAAAGACATTGCTGGATTCATGTCTACATCGACACCATTCATATTATCAATCGCCATAAAAACTTGATCTTTTAAGCGAAAGATAGCATGTTGTACGGCACCAGTGGGTTCTTTATCATCTTCTTCATATTTGACCATCGCTAATATTTCTGCATCTTCAAATGCATCTACATATAAATTGATTGCTTCTTCTGCTTGTCCATTGAACATTAGAAATGTCGTTATTTTGGGAATTGCCATTTAACTGCCTCCTTAAAACATCTTAATTCTAGAATAAAACAAATGCTTAAAAAAATCGAACGAATAAAATTTGCAATTAACTACACGTCACATGAAGTGCTCCTTTGCCAATCTATCATTAAGATAAATTTATAAATCCATTACCTAATACATCTCTCACATCATGAATGACTAAAAAGGCATTTTCATCTACCTCATTTACAAGCTTTTTAACTCTAGTTACTTGTGATTGTGGAACTACAACATACAACATGCTTGTTTCATGTTTACCATAACCACCTTTACCCTTTAAAAGTGTTGAACCTCTACCTGTAAAGCTATTGATTTCATCACTTATAATCTCATTTCTACTTGATATCACAGTCACCGCTTTTTTAGGATGGAACCCTTCTATAATGAATGCAGTAGCACGTTCAGTTATAAATATCATAATTACAGTAAATAAGACGTTTTCTAAAGGTAAGACAAATAAAAAAGACAAGACAACTAATCCATCTAAAACAAAAATGCCTTGCGATGTTTTGATGTCAAAATATTTATTTAGCATCTTAGCAATGACTGATGTCCCACCTATCACACCACCAGAAGCAATTACTAATCCAATACCTACACCTACTAAAACGCCACCAAACGAAGCATTTATTACAAAATTATCAATACCTGTCTTAAAATTTTCAGTTAAATCTAAAAAGATTGAAATCGCTGTATTAGCAATAAACGTATATACTGCTGTTCTGGTACTTAAAAAACGCCAGCCTACAATAATGACCAATGTATTAATAATTAATGAGGATATCGCTGGTGAAAAACCAAAGGCATATTTTAATGCTAATGACATACCCACAGTACCCCCATCACCTAAATTAGACTCTAATATAAATGAATTTACAGCAATCGCACTTACAAATGCGCCAATTAAGCATACAATAATATTTTTAGTATGGTTTTTTAAAAGTTGCTTCATACGTTTCATATCATATCCCCTTACATTTGATAATATAAAATTAAATAAGGTAAGCTAAAAAAGTGTATTCAAATCATGCCTCATTTTAATTTTACAAATTTGTTTTTTATACTCACAAATCTATTTAAAACCAAAATAAATGAAAATATAACATTTGTTACAGTTACATAGTATAATTGCAAATGTAACACAACCCATTTCAATATACCACTTCATGTAGTTTGCAACATTAATTTGTAAAGTGTGTAATATTGAAAGCTTTGACGGCTTAAAACCATAAAATCACTTTACTTTTAAATATTTATAGTTAAAATAAATACAAATATAATTGGAGGTATTTCATGTTTTATTACATTATTCCATTACTGATTGCCGCTTTAGTGATACTCATTGGCTTTATCATCATTAAAATTATGATTCGTTAATCCATTTTATATCATAACTTTATAACGATACTTTTTAATCATTTTAATAACATTAATCATTTCAATCATTTTTGTATTATATTAAACAAAACACGCAGTAAAGTAGACATTAAAACCTTGTCTACCATACTGCGTTGCTGTTTTTTACGTTACTTTCTACAATTAATCTTTTTTTAATCTTTCTTTACGATTTCACCAGTTTATCAAATTTTTATTTAAATTCTTTACTAAAAAGCGTTACAAGTAGCAAAATAATAAAAGCTGCAATAACTGCAGTTAAAAATATAGGCATATACGCTAGGTGTGTAGCATCCTCAATGCCATTTGTAATTGCATGTCTTAATGTATCATTAGAAATTTGATTCACTTGTTCTAATATTTTAGTAAGATTGCCTGAATTATGTTCCATCGTTTTCATTAACGAAACGGGTATATCTTTAAAACCAAAATGGGCTGAATTTATACTTTCTTTAATTTTACTACCCATTTGGCTATATCCGAATTGAATGAATGTCGTAAACATAGTCGGTGCAATTGTTATGCCGACTTGTCTAGAAACGGATAATGTTCCAATTACAGTACTATTATTTTTATCTGAATGTGCTGATCTAGTTGCTAATACAGTCATTGGTGCACCAATAGTAAAACCAAAACCTAAACCTGCGATAATTGAAAATATTAAAAATGGCGTAATTGAATAAGTTAAAAAGGCTAAGCCTCCATACCCAATCATGCTAATGATACTCGCAATCACTAATGCAAATATCGGGCCTTTTTTATCAACAATCTTCCCGCCCATTGACGCGCCAATACCTGAAGCTAACGCTAAGGGTGTCATCCAATAGCCACTGTTCTCAGCTTTAACATGCAATACATTTTCAACAAAGGAAGGAATGAAAATAATGGAACCAATTAACATCCCTGATAAAACGCCCATAATCAATACTACTGAAAAAGCTGGTTTTTTTAATAAATAGAAAGGTAAGAATGCATCTATATCAGTTGCTTCGTTTTTATATTCTACTAAAATCAAAATACCATAACCAATGATTGCCAATATAAATAAACCAATCACTGAAAAGCTAAGTATACTACTAGCAATGTTATTCGTTTGTATATTATTAATCGCAAACATCATCAGCAACGTTGAAAATGAAAATATAATGATGGCGTACTTATCAATTTTAGTTTTAACTTTTTCTTGTGTTTCTGGCATTTTAAGAATCATAAAAATAACAATCATTACTGCCACTGGCACATTGATCAGGAATAGCCAATGCCGTGTTCCACTTACGTTAATTAATAAACTTCCTATATTTGGACCTAATACCGAAGCAATACCATTCATTGCACCTAACCCACCAAGCATGCTACCTTGTTTTTCCTTGGTGTAAGTAGCTATAATATGTGAACTAGCGATTACAAATAAACCGCCTCCACCAAATGATTGAATTAATCGTGCAATAATAAATATTGTATAATTTGGACTTAAAGCAACTAACAATGATCCTAAACCAAATAAAATGACTTCAATAACAAATATTTTTTTACGACCATACATATCAGCAAGTTTACCCGCTATAGGTGTAGTTACAGCCATACCTAATGTGTAAATCGTTATGCCCCATGACCCCATTTGTGCTGAAATTTCAAAAGATTGATTTATAGTGGTTAACGCTGCACTAATAATGCCGTTGTCTAAAGCTGCCATAAACACACCAATGAGTAAAAATAGTGCAACAATATCAAATTTTTTTTGATTCAAGTTCATTCATTCCTTTCTATCTTGGAATTTCATATGATACTCATTATTTAAAACCTATTTTGTGAACTAAATATGAACAAAATATATTTATATATTAAAAAATGCCTAAAAGACCTTTTATCAATATATAAAAGTCTTTTAAGCATTTTTCAAGCAATTTAATTAAATAAATTTTTAATGTTGTCTCAAATTCTCATAATATATTTACATAAATTGTTTATTTAATATGTCCTTTTTGCTTTAGATTTAATTTTGATTTTTTATAAATATTTGATTCTGTAGCGTTAAACAACCATTTATTTTCATCTTCTGAAGTTGTTTGTGCTCTATAGTCTTCTGATTTTTTGAGGAATTTATTTAAATGAGCAAAATGATTATAAGCTACATTTGAGTCTTTTGTCATAACATCCCCTCCATCTAACATTTTATGACAAGTTATCTCTCCAATCAACTAATGTAGTAATATCATTTTCAGAAATTTCTCCATTTTCTCTAGCAACCTCAATTAGTTCATTATAATTGCTTAATGTATAGAAGGGTATATCAGCTCGTGCAAATTGGTCATCTGCTTTTTTCAAACCATAAGTAAAGATTGCTACTACACCTAATACATTTGCACCTGCAGCTTTTAGTGCATCTACTGCAGTTATTGAAGAGCCACCTGTAGATATTAAATCTTCTATAACTACTACATTTTTACCTTCACTTGATGCACCTTCAATTTGATTCTGTTTACCATGACTTTTGCTTTTTGATCTAACGTAATTCATCGGTAAGTTCATCACTTCTGAGACATATGCTGCATGTGGAATCCCGGCTGTTGCAGTACCTGATATAACTTCAATATCTTTAAAATGTGTTTCAATCAATGCTTGCAGGCCATCTCTAATATGAGTACGTACATCAGGAAAACCTAGTGTGATGCGATTATCACAGTATATTGGCGATTTAATACCTGAACTCCAAGTAAACGGATCATTGGGAGATAATGATACAGCTTTTATATCTAACAATGCTTGTGCAATTGATTTAGTCATGTGATTTTCAACCAACTTTCTTTAATTTTTTGATAACTCGTTACCGGATTTTCACTTTGTGTAATCGGTCGTCCTACAACAATGTGTGTAGCGCCTAAAACACTTGCTTTTTCTGGTGTCGTAATACGTTGTTGATCATCTGAAGAAGTGTTTTCTGGTCTGATGCCTGGTGTCACTTTCAAGAAAGATTCACCTAATTCCTGTTTTACTAAATTTGCTTCAAGTGGTGAACATACAACGCCATCTAATCCTGATAATTGAGCTAGACGAGCATAATTCAACACTGCTTCATCCATTGTACTTTGGATATTTTGTTCATCACGCAACATTGTTTCTGTAGTCGACGTTAATTGTGTAACCGCAATAATTTTAATATTACTGTTATATTTTCTAATACCTTCTACAGCACGTTTCATCATTTCTGAACCACCAGCTGCGTGTACATTTACTAAATCGACATCTAATTTGCTTAAGCCTTCCATTGCTTTACCAACAGTGTTAGGAATATCATGCAATTTTAAATCTAAGAATATGCTATGACCACGTTTCTTAATATCAGTGATTAATGAAGGCCCAGTTTGATAAAAAAGTTCCATTCCAACTTTGACAAATAAAGGTTCATCAAATTGATTTAAAAATTGTGTAACCGCTTCTGCTGATTCAAAATCTAAAGCAATGATAGGTAGATTATTTTGCATATATATCGCCTCTCATCTATAGCTATTTTATTATATTTGCCAAGCGTGTATGGACATATGACAGCAATAATATTTTGGAATTTTTTTCATACTGACAAGGACGACTAAGAGAAAAATTTCATAAATATATTTTTATCCTAGCCGTCTATTGCCAATAGCATTTCTTTGCATTAAAGCATAAAAATTATTTCAGTTTTTTAATTATATTTTACATATTTTTCATCGTGAAAGTCATGCTTTCTATAACGGATGTTAATGCTTCTGCAGTATCTAATGAAGTTAGACATGGTACGCCATTTTCAACAGAGGCACGTCTAATTTGAAAACCATCACGTTCAACTTCTTTTCCTTTTGTCATCGTATTGATCACAATTTGAACATCATTCGTTTGTATACGTGATAATAAATCGTTTTCTCCACCAATTTTACCTACAGTTTCTGCAGTGATATGGTTATTTTCTAATTTTTTAGCAGTACCTTCAGTAGCTAATATTTTATAGCCGACTTCATTTAAGCGAGCCGCGATATTCACAATTTCATCTTTGTCTTTATCACTTACGGTCATCAATACCGTACCATAATCTTTTACTTCCATACCACTTGCTGTCAAACCTTTATATAATGCTTTTTCCATGGTTAAATCTTTCCCCATGACTTCCCCAGTTGATTTCATTTCAGGTCCTAAGGTAATATCTACATTTTTCAATTTGTTAAAGCTAAATACCGGAGCTTTAACAAAGACACCTTCACTATATGGTTGAACGCCCTCGTTATAACCTAAATCCTTAATTTTCTCACCTACAATAGCGCGCATGGCCAACTGTGCCATTTGAATATGCGTAATTTTACTTAAGAAAGGAACTGTACGACTTGCACGAGGATTCACTTCTAAAACATAAACACCATCATGTGCAATGACAAATTGTATATTGATTAGACCTATGATATTTAGCCCTTTCGCTAAGCGAATTGTATAATCTTCTAATGTTTTAAGTTCATTTGGTGTCAAAGATTGTGGAGGATATACCGCAATCGAATCACCTGAATGGACACCAGCGCGTTCAATATGTTCCATAATCCCTGGAATAATTACCGTTTCACCATCAGAAATAGCATCGACTTCAATTTCTTTACCTGTGAGATATCTATCAACTAATACTGGATGATCCGGACTCGCTTTCACTGCTTGATTCATATAATTGATTAACTCTTCATCGTTATACACGATTTCCATTGCACGTCCACCTAATACATACGAAGGTCTAACTACTACAGGATAACCGATTGCACGTGCATTATTGAGCGCTTCATCAGTTGACGTTGCTGTCTTGCCTTTAGGTTGAGGCACATCAATTTTATGTAACAGTGCCTCAAATTCTTTACGATCTTCCGCACGATTCAAATCTTCGAGTGACGTTCCTAAAATTTTCACACCATACTTTTCAATTTTATCTGCTAAATTAATCGCAGTTTGACCACCAAACTGTACTACTACACCTTTTGGCTGTTCAATATTTATAATATTCATGACATCTTCTTCTGTTAATGGCTCAAAATATAATTTGTCTGAAATTGAAAAGTCTGTAGATACTGTTTCAGGGTTATTATTGACGATAATAGCTTCATAACCAGCTTGTTGAATAGCCCACACAGCATGCACAGTTGCATAATCAAATTCGACACCTTGACCGATTCTTATTGGCCCTGATCCCAAGACTAATATTTTTTCTTTTTCAGTGATAATGGATTCATTTTCTTGTTCATACGTGCCATAGTAATATGGTGTAGCTGATTCAAATTCTGCTGCGCATGTATCTACCATTTTATATACTGGTGAAATATTATGTTGTTTTCTTAAGTTATAAACTTCTGATTCTGACATATCAAAACGATGTGCAATAACGCGATCACTAAACCCATAACTCTTAGCAAATTTTAAATAATCTATATCTCCTTTGTGTACTTTTAAGTCATGTTCTATATCAATGATGTGCAAGAATTTATTTAAGAAAAAGTAATCAATCTTAGTCATTTCGTGTATTTCTTCTAAAGATGTACCTCTTCTTATCGCTTCTCCTATAAAGAATAAGCGCTCATCATCTTGGTCTTGTATACGCGCTTTTATATAATCTAAATCGTATGTTTCGCCATTTGGTAATCCCAAATGATGCACGCCATATTCGAGTGAGCGAATTGCTTTTAATAAAGACTCTTCATATGTTCGGCCAATCGCCATTACCTCACCAGTTGCTTTCATTTGTGTACCGAGCACACGTTCACCCTTTTCAAATTTATCGAAAGGAAAACGTGGGATTTTTGAAATAACATAGTCCAACGTCGGTTCAAATGCAGCATAAGAAGTTTTAGTGATTGGATTCAACATTTCATCTAATGATAAACCTATCGCTATTTTTGCAGCTAATTTTGCAATCGGATAGCCTGTAGCCTTAGAAGCTAAAGCTGATGAACGTGACACACGTGGGTTCACTTCAATTATATAATATTTCATTGAGTGTGGGTCTAATGCCAGTTGTACATTACAACCACCTTCAATGCCTAAAGCACGAATAACTTTTAACGACACATCACGTAACATTTGATATTCAACATCTGATAAAGTTTGACTAGGTGCTACTACAATTGAATCGCCAGTATGTATGCCGACTGGGTCTATATTTTCCATGTTACATACAACGATGGCATTATCATTTTTATCTCGCATCACTTCATATTCAATCTCTTTAAAACCTGCGATTGATTTTTCAATTAAGCATTGTGTTGCCGGACTGTAATGTAAGCCATTCGTTACCACTTGTTTAAACTCTTCATCATTATGGCAAATACCACCACCAGTACCGCCCATCGTGAAAGCCGGTCTCACAATTAATGGGTACCCTACCGCTTCTTTAAATTCAAACGCCTGTTCTAGAGTATTGACGATATCGCTTTCTGGAACTGGAACATCTAGCTCATTCATTAAGTCTCTAAATAATTCTCTATCTTCCGCTTGTTGAATAGAAGCCAATTTAGTACCTAGTAATTGTACGTTGTTCGCTTCTAATACACCGCTATCATGTAATTGAATCGCCATATTAAGCCCTGTTTGACCACCTAATGTTGGTAACAACGCATCAGGTTGTTCTTTACGAATAATACGTGCAATAAAGTCATGCGTTAAAGGTTCAATGTAGACTTTGTCAGCAATTTCATTATCTGTCATGATTGTAGCTGGATTTGAATTTACTAATATAACGCGATAACCTTCTTCTCGTAATGCTAAGCATGCTTGTGTCCCCGCATAATCAAATTCTGCAGCTTGGCCTATAATAATGGGTCCAGATCCTATAACTAAAATCGTTTTAATATCGTTACGTTTAGGCATTTGTCAAAATCTCCTTTTCTTTAAAGTCATGCATCATTTTAATAAATTCATCAAACAAATAATTTGAATCTGTAGGTCCAGGACTTGCTTCAGGATGATATTGTACTGAAAACGCAGGTAATGATTGGTGTCTTAAACCTTCAACTGTACCATCATTAATCGCTATATGTGTTATTTCTAAAGGTGTACTGGCTAATGAATCTTTATCGATCGCATAACCATGATTTTGGCTAGTTAATGCTATTTTCCCACTCTTTAAATCTTTCACAGGATGGTTTGCCCCTCTATGTCCAAATTTCATTTTAAACGATCTAGCGCCTTGTGAAAGTGCAAATAATTGATGGCCTAAACAGATACCAAAGAAAGGAATTTTTCCTAAAATACCATTAATCATATTAATTGCAACTTTGACTTCTTCTGGATCACCAGGTCCATTAGACAACATGACTCCATCTGGTGACATTCTAATAATTTCTTCTGCTGTCGAATCATAAGATACAACTGTAACATTACAACCACGTAAATTAAGTTCTCTCACAATATTTTGTTTTTTACCAAAATCTACAAGTACAACACTTAAATCATAACCCGTAGAGACATATGGTGTTTTGGTAGACACTGTTTTCACTTCATCTCTAGGTAATTCAATTACTTTCAACTCTTCTATTAATTGTGGAATATCTGCCTTGTCATCTGTAAAAGCTGCTTTTAAAACGCCATAGTTTCTAATTTTTCGAGTAATACTACGTGTATCCACACCTGAAATACCTGGGATATCATAATCTTTTAACACTTCGTGGAATGTTTTTTGCATGCGAAAATGACTCGGATATGTGCTTGCTTCTTTGACAACAACACCATTCAATGTTGGTATCAAAGATTCAAAATCATCTCGATTAATTCCGTAGTTTCCTATTAATGGATAAGTAAACGTAATAATTTGCCCTGTATAAGATGGATCTGATATCGTTTCTTGATACCCAGTCATAGCCGTATTAAATACTATTTCGCCTTTCGTTAAATGGTCCGATCCTAATGGATAACCTTCATAATATGTTCCATCTTCTAAAACTAAATAGCGTTTTTGCAACATTACTTTTCCTCCTTAAATTTAACTTCACCTTCTACCAATGTTAATACTGGAGTTCCGTATACTTTTTCACCTATAAATGGTGTGTTTGACCCTTTTGACGCAAAATCTTCTGCCCTAATCTCTTTCTCGTCTTCTAAATTAATGGCAGTAAGGTCAGCTAAACCGCCCTCTTCTAATCTTCCATAAGGTAAATCAAATATTTGAGATGGTTTAATCGTTAAATAGTCAACCAATTGTTGCAATGACCAGTTACCATTTTTTACAAAGTGTGTATACAATAATGGAAATGCTGTTTCACTACCAACAATGCCGAAAGGCGCTTTTGTCATTGGTTGTGCTTTTTCTTCTTTCGCATGTGGCGCATGGTCTGTAGCAATACAATCAATTGTCCCATCTAATAATCCTTCGATTAGTGCAGCTCGATCTGCTTTACTTCTTAAAGGTGGATTCATTTTATAAATTGCATCATCACCAGGCACATCATCTTCTGTTAATAATAAATGATGCGGTGTCACTTCTGCTGTTACATGAATTCCTGCCTTTTTAGCATCTCTTATAGCTCGTACACTTTCTTTTGTAGATACGTGACAGACATGGTAATGTGCACCTGCTGCTTCAGCTAGCAAAACATCTCTCGCAATTTGTACCGCTTCACAAATATTAGGTATCCCCGGTATGCCTAATGCTTTACTACGTTCCCCTTCATGCATAGCGCCGCCATATATCAAGCTATTATCCTCACAATGAGCAACGACTGCTTTATTCACTTTAGCTGCTTGTTGCATAGCTTCATACATCATATTTGCTTGTTGTACACCTACGCCATCATCAGTAAAAGCAAATGTGCCTAACTGGGCTAAAGCTTCAAAATCAACATGTTCAGTACCTGCTTGCCTAACTGTGATTGCACTATATGGTAAAACTCTGACGTGTGCATTTTCGTCGATTAATTTGTTTAAACGTTCTAAATTTTCAACAGAGTCAGGTACAGGTCGTGTATTTGGCATTGGACAAACTGTCGTAAAACCGCCTCTTGCAGCTGCTTGTGTTCCCGTTGCAATTGTTTCTTTATGTTCACCGCCTGGTTCACGCAAATGTACATGAACATCAACTAAACCTGGAGCAACAAAGTGTCCTTTTAAATCAATGATTTCAACATCGGCATCAACCTCTATGTCTGACGCAATTTTTTTTATGGTTTTACCTTCTATTAAAATTGAAGTGGTTTTAAGTTCACCATTTTCTAAGATTTTCGCATTAGTTAGCAATTTCATTTATTGCTGCCTCCTTTGTTTGTAATATATACTCAATTACTGCCATACGTGTATACATACCATTTTCCATCTGTTTAAAGATGCGAGATTTTTCTGCTTCTACTAAGCAATCATCTATTTCAACACCGCGATTGACAGGCGCGGGATGCATAACAATTGCAGATGACTTCAATCGATTATAACGCGCTTTTGTCAAACCAAAATTTTCATGATAATTTTGATTTTCAAAATTCATTGTTTCTTCATCACCATGTCTTTCATGCTGTACTCTAAGTAGCATGACAATGTCTATGTCCTCTATGACTTTATCTATATCAACATAAGGTGCTTCTAAAGTGTCATCTCTCCACGCTTCTGGACTTGAGAACATCACATTTGCACCGAGTGCGGTTAAACTTTGAAAGTTACTTCTCGCTACACGGGAGTTTTTAATATCTCCACATATTAATATATTTAAATCTTTAAAGGTTTCATACTCTTCGTATATTGTCATTAGGTCTAATAAACTTTGTGTTGGATGCTGTCCACTACCATCACCTGCATTAATAATCGGTAACTTAAGTGAATTTAAATCATTATAGTATGTTGTATCTGAATGTCTAATTACTAGAACATCTGCACCTACTTGTTCTAATGTTTTACACGTATCGTATAAGCTCTCACCTTTTTGAACAGAAGAAGTGCTCGTTTCGAAATCAATCAGTTTTAATCCTAATTTTTGCTCTGCTACTAAAAAGCTACTTTTCGTACGGGTAGAATTTTCAAAAAATAAGTTTGCTACAAATTTGTCTTCATAATTATGTGGTTTAAATGATCCATTTTTAATACCACTTGCAATTTCTATTAGTTCATAAATCTCATTTGTAGTTAGATGTTCCATTGATAGTAAGTTATCCATTTTTTCAGCCTCCTAGTATTGAAATAGACGTTTATTTATTTGACTCAATCTCTTGCGGTAAAATTAAGTTTAGTAGAATACCTGCCAATGCTGCTAATGCCATCCCTTCAATTTCTAAATTTATACCTATACCATTCAGATTGAAGACTAGGTTGCCAATACCTATAACTAATATGACTGATGCGATGACTAGATTTCGGTTACTTGCAAAATCAACTTCACTTTCTACAAGCATTCGCAGACCACTTGCTGCAATAATTCCGAAAAGTAATATCGATACACCTCCCATAACAGGGGTTGGTATAGATGAAACTAATGCTGTGAATTTGCCTACAAAACCTAATATTATAGCGATGACTGCAGCACCTCCAATAACATATATACTATAAATTTTCGTGATAGCTAAAACACCTATATTTTCTCCGTATGTTGTACTTGGTGGGCCACCTATAATACTTGCAAACATCGTTGACACTCCGTCACCAATAATTGATTTGTCTAATCCTGGATCCTTAAAGAAATTTCTTCCTACGATTTTGTTAATCACCATTTGATGTCCAATGTGCTCACTAACTGTCACAAAAACGATTGGTATTAAGACAAGTACTAAACCTAGATGAAATGATGGTGTGTAATCTTTAAATGGTAGGTACACTTCTGGAAGTTGCAGCCATTTTGCTTCAGCTACAGGTTTAAAATTAACAAGCCCCATAAATATTGACACAATGTACCCCGTTATAATGCCGATTAATACAGGTATAAGGGACAAGAAACCTTTAAAGTATCCTTGAACTATAATCGTCACCAGCAGCGTAATCATTGCTACTACTAAATAACTTAAGTTATAGCCTTTCATATCTCCTGAATTTTCAAACATCGCCATATTGACTGCAGTAGGAGCCAGACTCAAACCAATCACCATAATAACTGGTCCAACAACAACCGGGGGAAGTAAGTGCATAAGCCACCCTGTTCCACTTAACCTAATAGCTAATCCAATAAGCACATACATCACTCCGCTCATAAACAATGCTACTAACATGTCACCTAAGCTATGTGAATTCAATCCAGTTATGATTGGTGTGATAAATGCGAAACTTGAACCTAAATATGCGGGTATTTTCGCTTGTGTAATTAATATATATAATAATGTCCCTATCCCTGATGCTAGTAAAGCAGATGATATCGGTAATCCAGTTAAAAATGGTACGAGGACAGTCGATCCAAACATTGCAAATAAATGTTGAGTGCTTAGAAATGCCCATTGTCCTAACTTAGGTTTATCTCGTACATCTAATACTGGTTTAGCTGTCCGTTCAAACATTGTTTCATTTTCCATGACTTTCCGCTTCCTCTCATAAAAAAAGTCCCTTTACATTGTTTTCATGTAAAGAGACTTAAAAAGTAACTATCCTCAAATCAAAATTCAGCTTGTCCAAACAACATTACGACTTAAATCGTTAGCATTGCTGTTTGAATACTTAGCTTAAATTAAGTTCAGATGATATGGAGAGAATCTATAGTATATGTTTTTATAATATAACTATATTTTGAAGTGTGGCTTCCTAGAAACTTGCCTTTGACTTCCACATGATTCTCTTCCCTTTTTCAGTCTCTCGTACTGAATTAAAAGGTGTTGATTTATTCAATTACAACTGCATTTCTACTATCTATTTCACTAAGAAAAACCGAGACAGCTTCTTCTCTAGCGGTCGGTATATTTTTACCAACAAAGTCTGCGCGTATTGGAAGCTCCCTATGTCCACGATCAATAAGCGTTGCTAATCCTATTTTACTAGGTCTTGCATATTGAAGTACTGCATCAAGCGATGCTCTAACTGTACGCCCAGTATATAGAACATCATCCACAATAATCACGACTTGATTTGTTATATTGACATCAATTTCATACGTCTGTTCTGCAACTTGATCTATTGTCTGTTCTAAATCATCTCTAAATTGTGTAATATCAATCGTACCTGTTGGGACAGTTATTTCCTCAATTTGTTCAATTTTTTGTTGGATACGTCGTGCTAAAAATGCCCCTCTTGTTTTAATGCCTAATAAAATTAATTCATCAGTACCTTTGTTGTATTCTAAGATTTCGTGTGCAATACGTGTAACGGTTCTTTGTATTGCTGCTTCATCCATAATTACGCGTTCTGACATTTTGGGCACCTACCTTAATCTTAATGATATTAAAAAACCTCACATCTTCAGAAGACATGAGGTAGCGTAATAAAATATTACAAACAAAATGTAGAGACATATCTAAAACTTAGATGATTTCTCCATCATAACCATTTTTGTACTTGTGATTATGACTTTTATCGCGTTTTACGAAAAACTACGATGGCTTTAGCTATTGTTATAACTTAAATACTTTGTTTGTATATTCTATTTTCATTACATGTCTTCGAAGCCTCTCTGGACTTTCAATTAAAGACGTTCGTTCTTTATTAAACTGTCATTATATTATCATGAATAACATATCGTTGCAAGTCTATATTAGAATATCGTTCGTTTTATAAAAGCGATCGTTTGCCTTTAAATCATTTTTTCACTTCTAGTCATCCTTGTTGGGGTGAGATAACGAAATCTAATTAATAAAATTAGATTTCTGTTCCAATCCCATTTATATATCATGGTATTATCTAAAATTCACGATATAACTTAGCAAAGCATTATTAATTATCAGATTTACGAATATCATTTAAGAGTTGCTCAAATTCCTCTGGTAAAGGTGCTGTCTTTTCAATATACGCTTGTGTAACTGGATGTTCAAAACCGATTACTGCAGCATGCAATGCTTGACCACCAATATCTAATGTTTTTTTCTGACCATATTTGGGATCTCCTACTAAAGGGTAACCAATGTATTTCATATGCACACGAATTTGGTGAGTACGGCCTGTTTCTAACTGACATTCTATTAACGTATATTTATTAAAATGTTCTAATACATTAAAGTGAGTAATCGCGTCTTTACCATCATCAACTACAGCCATAGATTGGCGGTCATTCTTATTTCTACCAATAGGTGCATCAACAGTACCATAATCATGTGGAATGTTACCATGTACCAATGCAATATATTTACGCGTTACTGATTTATCTATCAACTGTTCTACTAAACTACGATGTGCAACATCATTTTTTGCAATCATTAATAACCCGGAAGTGTCTTTGTCAATACGATGTACAATTCCTGGACGTATCTCTCCGTTTATACCAGATAAGTCTTTCATTTGATACATTAGTCCATTTACTAATGTACCCGTATAATGACCTGCTGATGGATGTACTACCATACCTTTAGGTTTATATACAATTGCGACATCATCGTCTTCATAATAAAAATTCAGATTAAGATTTTCTGGTTTAATATCTGCCTCAACAATTTCTTTCTCAGTTACTATAATTTTATCATTTGACTTAGTTTTATAATTGGATTTTATCACTTTACCATTGACTTTAACCAGGCCTTCTTTAATCCAATCTTGCATTTGAGTACGTGACCATTCAGTATTAAATTCAGGCAATAATTTATCTATTCGTTGTCCTACATTAGCTGGGTCATCTATATTAAACTCATGAAATTCCATACACTATCTCTCCTATTCTTCTGTCCTCATATCCCTTAATAATGCGATTATTACTAAAACGACGCCTATAGTTAAACTAGAATCAGCTACGTTAAATATTGGAAAATTATAACTAAATATATAAGTATCAACAAAGTCTACAACTTCACCATTTAATACACGATCAATAAAGTTACCTAAAGCACCAGCAAACAATAAACTTATAGCAATTTGCATTAACAAATTATGCTTCGCTTCTTTTATAAAAAAGACAATGAGTATGATCAGAATAATGACAGTTATAATATAGAAAAAAGCCATCTTTCCACTTAAAATCCCCCATGCTGCACCATTATTTCTATGTGAAGTGATACTCAAAAAATTAGGGATTACTTCAAATGAGTCACCAATTTGCATTGTTTTAGTTATTATAAATTTTGTGATTTGATCTAATATAAGTATAACAATTGTTATAAATATAGAAATACCAATATAGTACTGACGTTTCATGTCTGTACCTCCTATTTGTTCTTCGTGCGGTCGCTTTTTACAACAACTCTCATTATATCCTAATCAAACTTATAAAAAAAGTTACAGTTCAAATAATAAGTTGATTTTTTAAAATGTTATTAAAATAGACATTATTCTAGAGTACGGAATAATAATTAAACCTAAATTGAATACCATCAGGTCCAGCTAATAATTTATGTGTTGTTTCTGGAAAATGAAAATCTACACACGCTAAACCATAAGTTCTATGATTTTCTATACGTTTTACACTTGATAACCAATTATTCACTACGAGATGTTGGTGATAACCATTTGAAGCTAAATAAACCGCACTGTCAGTTTCTATAGAAGAAGGTACCAAACCAAAGTAATTTTTATAATATTGCTTAACTCTATTTAATCGAATTGTTTTTAAATTTATATATCCAATAATACTTTCATCAGGAATACCTTGCCACTTCTTATCTGAGACATAAGTTAGTAATTTAGGTACATTTAATGGTTTTGTTTCTAAAACTGCTTTTTCATTTTCAATAGACCATTCATCAATGGGATTATCTACATAAAACTCCAAGCCGTTTCCTTCCGTATCTTCTAAATATAATGAAGTTGAAATGTCGTGTTCGCCACCATTGATAGGTATTTTATATTCACTGAATTGCACAAGCAAGTCTGCTAAGTCTGTTTTAGATGGTAATTTTATCGCTAAGTGAAATAAACCTGCTTCTGAAACAAGAGGTTCTCTTCCCATATTGATTTGATTAAGTGTCATGAAGTGATTCAGATTACCAACCTCATATTGAATTGTAGAATATGATTCATTTACTACATTTAATCCAATAATATCTCCATAAAATTTTTTCATTTCATCTTTATCTCTTACATTTAATATAATGCCATTTACAAAATGGGCACTTTCGTTATGGAACATATTTAACACCTTTCTAATTGCTTATTGCATCCATTATATCTGATTTATTTAATTTTAAATTTTAATATGCTCATTTTAATCTTACTTTTGGATTCGTGAAATAACTCGTTTCATTTTTATATTAGCGAAAAGAAAACCTGGGACATCGTACTGATGTCTCAGGTTTTTCAAAAATATTAGTCATAACTTGTTTTAATGTAAAAATACATATCGCACTTTTTATAATTCTATTTAAATACATCAGAACAAAACCGTTTAATATTTTATGAATAACGTATTTGCCATGTTCTTACTTTAACATTTATCAATATTTAAACAAGTGTTTTAACTACTGCTTGACAACGTGGACATAGGTTATCTAATTCACCTACTGAACCCAATGATTCACTATAGTTCCAACAACGTTCACACTTTTCTCCGTGAGCATGTTCAATGTGGATATCACCATATTGATATGATTCTCCATTTTCAACTTTATCAACTACCTCCGCTTGTGAAGTAATAAATAATTGTTGTAGGTCAGAGAATTGTTGTAAAAATGTAGTCGCATCAAAGTTATCATTGCTACCGATTACCACTTTGGCTTCTAATGATTTACCAATTACTTTTTCATTACGCGCAACTTCTAAAGCACGGTTCACATCGTCACGCAATTTCATAAATGTATTCCATTTTTCCATGAATTCAGCATCAACTGCTACACGTTCAGGCATACGTGTTAAATGAACACTTTCTTCCTCTACATGTGGGATATGTGACCACACTTCTTCAGACGTATGCGCTAGGATAGGCGCTAATAATTTTGTCATGTCTACTACAATTTGGTACAACACTGTTTGCATACTGCGACGTTTATGTGCATTCTGCTCTTCAATGTACAAGATATCTTTACCGTAATCTAAATAGAAATTACTTAATTCAACGTTAATGAAATTTTGTAATTCTTGATATATATCTAAATAATCATAATTATCGTAATTGTCTAGCGTATTCGCAGTAAATTCACGTAATCTATTTAATAAATATTTATCTACTTCTAATAGCTCAGATTCTGCAATTGCATCTGTTGAAGGATTATAATCATTTAAATTACCTAACATAAATCTTAAGGTATTTCTAATTTTACGATATACATCAGAAGTTTGTTTTAAAATTTCATCAGAAATACGCACATCTGATAAATAATCTACACTACTTACCCAAAGACGCGCAATATCTGCACCTTTTTGTTTGACGATTTGATCAGGTACAATGACATTACCTAATGATTTACTCATCTTTTTACCTTCACCATCCATCACAAATCCATGTGAAAGTAACAT
This sequence comes from Staphylococcus sp. GDY8P196P, assembly GCF_017891705.1. Lineage (NCBI taxonomy): Bacteria > Bacillati > Bacillota > Bacilli > Caryophanales > Staphylococcaceae > Staphylococcus > Staphylococcus sp. GDY8P196P. Next base: position 475,007 of record NZ_JAESJS010000009.1, read on the forward strand.
TTTATATGGTGAAATTCCTCTCGTAGCAACAGAAGTTGTAATTGAAGAGTTAAACCAACCACGGTACTGGTCACTACCTTCTAGATATAAATCAGCAGGATATGAAAGTTCCGGACGTTCTTCTAATACACCACGGTGTGATGATCCAGAATCGAACCAAACGTCCATGATATCTGTTTCTTTTGTAAACACACCATTTGGACTGCTTGGATGTGTGAACCCTTCAGGTAGTAACTCTGCAGCTTCTCGCTCAAACCATACATTTGAACCATGTTCTTGGAATAAATCTGCAACATGATTAACAGTTTCCTTAGTCATAATAATATCGCCATTTTCCGCATAAAATACTGGTAATGGTACACCCCAAACACGTTGACGTGATATAACCCATTCGCCACGATCTCTTACCATGTTATAAATACGAGTTCTACCCCAATCAACCTTGAAGTGTGTATCTTCGATTGCATCTAAAATATCTTGACGTACTTTATCAATAGAGGCAAACCATTGTGGTGTTGCACGGAAAATAACAGGTTTTTTAGTACGCCAATCATGTGGGTAACTATGAGTAATAAATTCTAATTTTAATAATGAACCATTTTCTTTTAATAAATCTGTAATTTCTTTGTTCGCTTTATCGTAGAACATACCTTCAAATTGACCGGCTTCTTCTGTAAATACACCTTTATCATCTACAGGGCTAATAACAGGCAAGTTATATTTTTGACCTACTACAAAGTCGTCTTCCCCATGTCCAGGTGCCGTATGAACACACCCTGTACCAGCATCTGTTGTCACATGTAATCCATTAATCACGAGTGACACACGATCAACAAAAGGATGTTGTGTTTCGATATACTCTAAGTCACTACCTTTGAATTCTTTTTCTAATTCAATGGCATCTTCGTTCCATCCTAATGCTTCAGCAACATTAGCAACTAAGTCTTTACCGATGATATATTTGTCACCATTCACATTATATTGACCATAAATTAAATCTGGGTGTACTGTGATCGCAACATTCGATGGTAATGTCCAAGGTGTAGTAGTCCAAATAACGAATTTTGCATCTTCATCAACAATACCTTTGCTATCTTTAACATCAAATGCTACATAAATAGATGGCGAACGCTTATCTTGATATTCAATTTCTGCTTCAGCAAGCGATGATTCACTAGATGGTGACCAATAAACTGGTTTTTTACCTTTGTAAATAAGACCTTTATCAGCCATTTCACCAAATAAACGAATTTGTGCAGCTTCATATTCCGGTTTTAATGTAATATATGGATCAGCAAAATCTCCTTTAACACCAAGGCGTTTAAAATCTTTTTTTTGATTTTCTATTTGTTCTAACGCAAATGCTTCACATTTTCTTCTAAATTCAGCAATTGATAATTCTTTACGCTTAACACCTTTTTTAGTAAGCGCTTGTTCAATTGGTAACCCATGTGTATCCCAACCAGGAACATATGGTGTATAGAAACCTTGCATTGTTTTATAACGCGTAATAAAATCCTTCAAAATTTTATTTAACGCATGTCCCATATGTAAGTTACCATTTGCATATGGTGGACCATCATGTAAAATATAATGTTCGTTATCTTTATTTTTGTCTAATGCTTTTTGATAAATATCATTAGCATCCCATTCTTCTTGGATTTTTGGCTCTTTATTCGGTAATCCTCCACGCATTGGAAAATTCGTTTTCGGCATTAATAACGTATCTTTGTAGTCCATTTCCTACACTCCTTATTACAATATTCTGACTTGTTTAGTATTTAACAATAAAAAGAACTCTAAGTTCAATTAACAGGGACGATATATACCGCGTTACCACCCTGATTAACTCAACTTAGAGTTCTCTCATTGCATGTTATTCAGTTAAAACTACAGTGATATAAGAAACAAATATATATTAGGCTCACACTATCCCTAACTCGCTTGAATATATCGACTGTTTCTTACGCGTCTGCTGTTTATTGTTTATTATTCTCATTATCTGTTGAACCGCTGTTATCTGTTGCTTCTGCATCCGCCTCTACCGTACTATCTGCTTCAGCTTTTGCTTTCATCGCTTTTTCTTCTTCAGTTAATTCATTTTCATTTAAATGATTAATATTCTCTTGTGTTACTTGTTCAGAATCAAGGTCATAATTTAATAAATAATCCCAATCATCATTTTTAAGTAAATCTAACTGTGCTTCTACTAACATACGGAAACGAGATCTAAATATTTTAGATTGGCGTTTCATATCTTCTGTTTGGAAAGAAAGGCGGCGAGCTTTTTCAACTGCATCATTGACAATACGATCTGCTTCGCTTTTTGCTTTAGCAATTGTTGCCTCTGCATCTTTATTGGCTGCTGCTTTCGTCTCTTCTCCAGCTTGTTTCGCTTGAACTAATGCATCGCTCACAGATTGATGCACATCTTTATAAGATTGAATATTTGTTTCTTTATCTTCGACAACTTTTTCTAGTTGTGCTTTATCTTCTTTTAAACGTTCAATTTCATTACTGAGCTGTTCTAGATAACTTTCAACTTCAGTTGGTTCAAAACCCGTTTTCACACGAGTAAAGGATTTGTTTTTTATTTCACTTGGTGTAAAAGCCATGCGTCATTATCCTCCTTCTATCATACACTATTTTGTAATTTCATTAAATATCATAAATAAAATTTCATCTTATATGGTATCATTGCTTATTTTAGTCGTTAAAATTCGGTTGTTCTACACTTTATAAGTATAACTTATTTAAATAAAGTTTTGTAGGAAATTCGTACTTTATCTTTTTTTGTTTTTCCACCAATATCAGTAATCATTGCTCTGCCATAACCTTGAATAGATAGTAAGTCTCCTTTATCCAGTTGGAAATCTGCAGAATCAATAATCGTATGATTAACTTTAACACGTTTCTTTTCGATTAACTGTTTGCTAATGGAACGAGATTTACGAATCATTTCTTTTAGAACGACATCTAAACGTAAACCAGTTACGGTTGTTTCGGATGAGTGCCAGTTCTCTACTGATTGTATCATATCTTTTATTGGTAGCGCATTTAGTTTAACTGTCGCGCCTTTAATTTTATTTAATTCCAATATAATATATGATTCTAATTGCTTTGTCAAAGTAAATTGTATGCGATTATCTACAACAATATCACCTAATTGGTCTCTTTCGATTCCCAATGACATAATTGTGCCCAAGACATGTTGGTGTTGAAGTGTGACAAATTTTTGAGGATAATCGATTTCAAAAAGAATGATTTCAAAATCTTCCACCTCAGGTTGAAAGTAATCTGGTGCTATGATGGCTCTTTGTCTCTCAGCATATGGCCCACCATAAAAAGTAACTTCTAAATCTTGAAAACTACCAACTACAACATTTAATATATATTGGCCTCTGGGATCTAAAAAGGAAGTTAATACTGGTGCAAACTGGTCGTTGGCACGATAACACTTATCGATGAGTTGATCGATTAATTCATGTTCTTCTTTTCTAAAATGTTGATAAATATCGATGTGATTTCACTCCAAATATAAGTTAAAGCACCTCGCGTTTTTAACGTTAGGTGCTTAACATTTATTTTATAATTTATTCAAATATCATTTTATCCTCAATACAAAACTTACACTAAATAATTTAAAATTAAATTAAAAATATTTTCTAAACCAGTTCGGAATAATACAAGTACAATTATTGCAACAATGGATGAAATATCAATCATGCCAATAGGTGGAATAATTTTACGGAATGGTTCTAAAAACGGTTCATACAATTTTGATAAAAATTGACCGAATTTATTTTCACGTGCGCCTGGAAGCCATGACATAAAGAAATATACAATCATCCCAAAGTAATAAATTTGAACCAAGAATAAAATAAATTGAAATATATTTGCTAATAAACCTATATCCATGAATGTTTACCTCTATTCACCTTGGTATTCCATATTTTCGATTTGGTCTGTTATGCTTCCTGCAACTTCAACATTATCTGGCGTACATAAGAATATGTCAGAACCTACACGTTGAATGTCTCCACCAATTGCATAAACGGTACCACTTAGAAAATCGATAATTCTTTTTGCAGATACTTTATCAATACGTTGTAAGTTCACTAAAGTTGCTCTGCGATTTTTTAATTCGTCCGCAATGTCTTGAGTATCTGAAAAGACGCGTGGTTCAAATAAACACATTTTAGAACTTTCTTGCGTAAAACCATAATTGTTTTGATCTTGATTATTCATGTTCACAACGTTCCTATTATTATTTTTAGGTGCACTGTTATTCATTTGATACTTCCTTTCCCCGGTTGATTGTTGTAATCTTGTTGGTTGTTTTTTGGGTACGGACTGTATGCGTTGTCTTTCTGTATTGTCATTTTGTTGATTATTATAATTTGTTTGAGACTGCGCTTGTTGTCTATCTTGTTCTTCTTCAGGTGGCGCTTGTAAATCATCGTCTTCCTCTTCAACTACGAAAAAACCACTAAATAAATCTTTTAAAGCCACGGGGCTCACTCCTCTTTTCCTACAAGTTTAGTCCCAATTCTCACAAATGATGCACCTTCTTCGGCTGCTAAATGGTAATCATTACTCATTCCCATTGACAATTCTGTGCATGGTGCATAATTTAAATTGAGCGCTTTAATTTCATCTCTCTTTGCTCTTAATGATTTGAATAAATTTTTAATATACGGTTCATCATCCGTATAAGGTGCCATCGTCATAAGACCAATTATTTCTATGTTTTCATATTGCTCTAAATCCTTAATAAACGTATCTACCTCATCTAAAGCGATACCTTGTTTTGACGTTTCTCCAGAAACGTTGACTTGAACAAAACATTTCACTTTATGTTCAGCTCTTTTATTAATCTCTTTTGCTAATTTCAGACGATCTAAAGCATGAAAATAGTCGATATCGTTAATGACCTCTTTAACTTTTCTTGTTTGTAAAGAACCGATAAAATGCATGACTACATCGTCTGGTAAAGCTGCTTTCTTTTGTTGAAAACCTTCTAAACGATTCTCACCAAAATGTCTAATACCTGCTTGATAAGCATCATTAGCTCGCTCTATTGTAACATATTTTGTCACTGCTATCACGTGCGGGACTGTTGTAATATTACCTTTTTCGCAATGTATTTTCAATTGTTCATTTATTTGCGCTAAACTTTGTTGTACATCCAATTTTTATACACCTCTTAGTTATTGACCAATATAAGCTAACATACGACCTGTATCGCCTTTCTCTACTCTATATGAAAAGAACAAATTTAAATCTTCCGATGTCGCATAATTCGTTATATAAATATTATTTTTCGGAACACCATCATACTCTAACAACATAGCATTCGCCTTTTTTAGGTCTATGCCATGACGATTGTCACCTCTTGTTTCGATATATTGATGAGCATCTATAGGTAATTGCTCAAACTTGCTTTTAATATCATCATTAATTTCATATGAATTTGCAGTTGCTGGTCCAATAACAACGCTTAAGTCGTTCCAATCAAATGGTATACATTTTAACATTTGATTGACAATTTGACCTACTGTGCCACGCCAACCTGCATGAGCTAAGCCTACAAAGTGATGTTTTTCGCTATAAAAATAAATTGGTACACAATCTGCATAACACATAGTTAATAAAATGTCATTTTCAAATGTATACATACCATCTATACCATGTAATCCATTAGAAAGACTATCAATATTAGTACCTTTATCTTTGTTTGTAATTTCAACTACCTTATTTTCATGTGTTTGAATCGGGAAAACCCATTGATTTCTCGGAAACTGAATTACAGAAGCAAGTAACGCTTGGTGCCTCGTTACATTATCTTGATCATCATTAATGTATCTAGCCATATTAAATGCATCTTTCGGGTAATGGCTGTATCCTTCTTCTCTTGTTGTTATACCCAATTTCACATTCTTTAATTGATTATCGTCATATTTTAAAATATGACGATCTTTGATAAATTTCTCTTGCATGCTATAAACCTCCAGCTATTCAACATTTATAAACTATCTAAAGACATTCGGGAGATTCTAAATAATTGAAAACTATATTTTTCTACATAATAATGTAGTTCACAACAAATGATATGCCAACTTCTAAATTCAAAAAAGTCATCAGATCTTTGGACCTGATGACATTTATATATTTTATATTGTCTAAATTATTATTAATTATTATGAAAAACTAACAGAAGAAGAAGTCCATTCGAGATTAACGTCTAGTTCTTCTAGAACGTCTTTCTTCACGATTTCTGATAAAGCTAGGAATATCATCTTCATTTGTAGTATGTGTTCTACCTTCATTTGCACTGTCTGTCGTTTGTGATGCACTAGAAGAGAATGAATCTTCTTTTGCAGTTGTACTTCCAGATGATGCACTGTTGCCAAATCCAGTATTTGAAGCTTTGCGACCTTGAGATGAAGGTTTATCTTCAAATCCAGTAGCAATGACTGTTACTACGATTTCATCTTGTAATTCTGGGTTAATCACAGTACCGAAAATCATATTAACATCTTCATCAGCTGCATCTTGAACAATGTCTGCTGCTTCTTGTGCTTCAAATAATGATAATGACTCTCCACCAGTAATGTTCATTAGCACACCTTGTGCACCTACAATAGAAGTTTCTAATAATGGAGAAGAAATAGCTTTTTTAGCAGCTTCTACAGCACGGTTTTCACCAGAAGATACACCGATACCCATTAATGCAGAACCTTGGTTAGACATAATTGTTTTAACGTCTGCAAAGTCAAGGTTAACTTCACCTGAAACAGCGATTAAGTCTGAAATACCTTGAACACCTTGACGTAATACATTGTCTGCTTCTTTAAATGCTTCCATCATTGGTGTTGACTTATCAACAATATCTAATAAACGGTCGTTAGGGATGACGATTAATGTATCAACAGCAGCTTTCATTGATTCTACACCAGCAGCTGCTTGTGTTTGACGCTTACGGCCTTCAAACCCGAATGGACGTGTAACAACACCAACTGTTAACGCTCCCATTTCTTTTGCAATTTTTGCTACAACTGGAGCAGCACCTGTACCAGTACCGCCGCCCATTCCTGCTGTTACGAATACCATATCAGCACCTTGGATTGCATCTTCAATTTGCTCACGAGATTCTTCGGCAGCTTTTTTACCAATTTCAGGGTTTGCACCAGCGCCTAAACCACGTGTTAATTTTTCACCAATTTGGATTTTAGACTCAGCTTTAGATAAGTTTAAAGCTTGTCCATCCGTATTGATTGAAATAAATTCAACATTATTCATACCATGATCAATCATTCGGTTAACAGCGTTATTTCCGCCGCCCCCTACACCGATGACTTTTAACGTCGCTAAATGATTAAATCCTTGTTCAAATTCTAACATTTAAATTTCCTCCTAGTTTTAGTGGCCAATCAATCGAATAGAGATTTCATAAGTTTCTTGAACTTACTTTCTTCTTTGTCTTGAGGTTTACTTTCTTCTTGTTCTATGTTGTCTTCATGTTCGTATGCCTCAGACGCTTCTGGTTCTTCTATATCAGAAGTTGATGTATGTGGCTCTTCTTGTTTGTTTGATTTCTTTTTGAACCAATCAAATCCGCTTGACTTCGTACTATTTTCTCGATCATTTGATTCTATGACTTCTTCTTCAAATTCTTCACTGTCATGATTATTTATTGTAACATAATCTAGTAATTCGTCGAAAGTAATGCTACTAGAAATCGTTGAAATCGCTGAAGAAAACTCTGGTTTTCTTATGCCCATTTGGGATGGTGTATGAATTCTTACTTTTTCACTTACCATGTCTTGCAGCAATTCTTTAACGCCTAGTAAATTGGCCGAACCACCTGTTACAACGAAACCACCATTTACTTTTGTAAGACCTAACTCTTGTAATACATCAAACACATTAAAGAATATATCTTCCACACGTGCTTCTATCACATCTGCCAAATCTTTTTGAGTAAATTGTGCTTCTTCTTCGCTATTTATTTGATCAATAGTAAACACATCATGATCCGACGCTGAATCAAAGAAAGCGTGACCATATTGATGTTTGATTTTTTCAGCCGTTTCATAAGAAGTATTTAAACCTTTTGCAATATCTTCCGTTATATCTCTACCAGCCATTTCTATAGCATCAGCATCTACAAGCTCTCCTCTTTCGTAAAATGCCAATTGTGTTATATCCTCACCAATGTCAATAATGCATGCGCCAAGTTCTTTCTCAGTTGCCGAAAGTACTGAGCCATAGTTATATGCATCAGAGTATACATCTAATACATCTACACCACAAGATTCTACACATTTAATCATGTTTATTAAAATTGATTTTTGAATCGCAATAACACCAGCTTCAACTTTCAAACTATGTCTTGCAATGAGTTCTTTAGGATCTGACACTTCATTATCGCCATCCACAACAAATTTAATTGGGAAAGCGTTTATTATTTCTGTTTCGGGTACATCATTTTTTTCACGAATACCTTCAAGTACACGCTCAATGTGTGTACCATCTAGTTCAGTATCTTCATAAAATTCAATTTCATTTGACTCATCAAATACCTCAGTTCCGATAATTGGAAGTTTTAAAAATACTTCTTTAACATCGACGCCTGATGCAATAGAGGCTTTTTTGATTGTATCTTTAACCGCTTGTTTTGCGATGTCGAAATCATCAATAAGACCATTTTTTATACCACTTGTGTAGGTCTGTCCTGTACCTATCACATTTATTCCATTGTGAAATTTTTCGCCCACTATCGCTTTAACACTTGACGAACCGATATCTATACTTACATAATAATGCTCTTCCATAGATAGGCACCTCCTGACAATAACTTATTCATGTTCACACTATTAACAGTTTACAATACGTTTTGACGCTTGTGAACTATAAACACATGTATTTGTCTAAATTTTTTAATTATTTTTGTCTGATTCTTTATTTATCTTGTTTAAGGCACTTTGTAACTCGTCTTTCGCCTTATCTTCTTCTGTGTTTCCTTTGTCAACATTTTGATCACTTGTTGATTTAGTAGTACTTCCACCACTATAAGGAATAAAAGAAGCACCAACTGACAAATCAATGTAGCCTGATTTTTTTAAGCTTCCTGATTCATCACGTTCTAACGACTGTGACATTTGCGGATAATACTTCATTTTATTTGCAATAGTATTCAAATTACCCACAATTTGAATCTCATCTGTCGTATATAACTTGATTTGGTTTTGCAAATTTTCTTGCGGGTCATATTGCACTTCGGCGATCATGCTACGCACTTTTGTAGGCATTTTTGCTAATTCTTGTATTATTTTTTCTTTTTTCTCTTTTTTGAATCCTTCAAGGACGGGACCGTCATCTGTTACATTACTTTCTTCATAATTTTCTAATTCTGTTCCATCTTCAAGAATCGGTACATAATTATCTTTCTTTTTAACTAAACCAACGATTTGGCTTTCTGTCACTTTAACCTTCACCTTATTCGGCAATACTTTAGTTACTTCTGCATGCTTTATTAATTTATTCTTTTTTAAATTATTAACAGCTGATGAAGTACTATAGGTATACATTCTAGAGTCATCTTTTACATCTATCGCTTTTTTTATAGAAGCTTTAGATACATTGTCATTACCTTCAATTGTCACCGAGTTGATTTTACTCAATGGCGTGAACATATAAATAAGAATCAGTAAAATAATAAATAGCAAAATACCGAAGATTGCGTATTGGATTTGTTTTTGTTTTTTACGTCGTTTTGCACGTTTCTCTTTTAAATATTCAGAATCAAATTCACTAACTTTATCTGACATTTATTTCACAACCTTTAAAGTGAAGGTAAGTGCGCTTGGAAGCTCTTAATAAACTTATTTCCGCGCTCTTCAAATGTATTGTATTGATCCCAACTTGCACAAGCTGGTGATAATAATACAACGTCATTAGGCTCAATAACTGATTGTACTTTATCGACTGCATCTTCTACATCTGTGGCCTTTATTACATATTTACCTTGATTCTCGCCTAATTTCACAAATTTTTCTTGCGTCTCACCAAAGGTCACCATCACTCTGACGTTATTCATATATGGAATCAATTCATCAAATCCATTGCCTCTGTCTAAACCACCACACAACCAAATAATGGGTTGTTCAAATGAATTTAGAGCAAACTGTGTCGCTAAAGTATTGGTAGCCTTAGAATCATTATAATATTTATTGGTTTTGTTTGAACCTACATATTGAAGTCTATGCTCTATACCAGAAAAAGTTGTCAAACTATCTATTATGGCTCTTACTGAAACCCCTGCTAACAGTGCCGCTAACACAGCTGCGAGTATATTTTCTAAATTGTGTTCACCAGGTAATACTAAGTCATCTTTATGAATAAGTCGGAAACCTTTAAATGTAATATAACCATCTTTTACGTATATACCATCAACCTCTTGTTGTGTAGAAAAGTAATACACTTTTGCTTTTAAGGATTCTGATTCAATCAGGTGACGTTGATGATAATTACATATTAAATAATCCTCTTCAGTTTGATTTTTATATATTTGTTTTTTTGCATTTTGATAATTCTCTAAATTCTCATGATAATCCAAATGTGCAGAATAAATATTTGTAATAATCGATATATGCGGCTTATATTGATCGATACCTAGTAATTGAAATGAAGAGAGTTCAGTTATAAGGTAATCCTCTTCTTCTACTTCTTGTGCCACTTTTGAAGCTACATAACCTATATTGCCAGATAATTTACCAGTAATTCTACTTTTTTTAAACATATCACCTATTAAAGAAGTGACCGTTGTTTTTCCATTTGTTCCAGTCACGCCAATAATGGGCGCTTTGGAAACTAAATAACTTAGTTCTACTTCAGTAAGTATGTGTAATCCTCGACGTTCCGCTTCTTGAATTAACGGAACCGTGTATGGAATACCTGGATTTTTAAAAATGAGGGGTTCATTATCAAGTAAGGAAAATGGATGCGCTCCACCAACAACTTTGACACCCATATTTTCTAAATCGATTGCATGTGCATCTTGGCTTAAATCTTTGCCATCGTTAACAACGACATTTGCACCAAGTTTTTGTAACAATTTCGCAGCTTCATACCCACTTTTTGCTAATCCTATTACTAATACATTTTTATTTTCTAAACCTGTATATTTCAGCAATTTAATTCACTCCAATCCATAAGCCAATAAGACCTGAAATAATACCAACTGTCCAAAATACAGTAACAACTTTTCTCTCATTCCAACCTACTAGCTCAAAGTGGTGATGTAGTGGTGACATTTTGAAAACTCTTTTTCCTGTAAGCTTATATGATGTGACTTGAATCATAACTGATAATGTTTCAGCTACAAATACAAAACCGATAAAAATAAGTGACAATTCTTGATTTAGCATAATTGAAATTGTAGCAAAAATACCGCCTAGAGCTAAACTACCTGTATCTCCCATAAATACCTTAGCGGGATTTAAATTAAAAGGTAAGAATCCAAGTAATGCGAAAATCATGATAATACAAAACAAGCCAATAGAATTTGCACCTTGGATATATGCCATAAGCGCATACATAATAAATCCAATAATAGAAAGCCCAGTAGAAAGTCCATCTAATCCATCTGTTAAATTGACCGCATTAGAAAAACCAACCTGCCAAAATACAATGAAAATTACATATGCAATTGATAATGGTACTTCTAAACCTGTAAATGGAATATGAATTCCCGTTGAAAAGTCTGTTAGATTAAACACTTGGCTTAATATGAAGAAAACAACTGCAATAGCGATTTGAGCAAGGAATTTTTGTTTACTCGTTAATCCTTGATTGTTCTTTTTAACAACAATGATATAGTCATCAATAAAACCAATTAATCCAAAACCAATCGTCACAAACAACAACAATATAATCGGATTTGCATTATCCATAAAAATAATAGCTAATATTGATGTGACAATGATACTAAGTAGGAAAGTTAATCCTCCCATCGTCGGTGTACCTGTTTTTTTCATATGGCTTTGAGGGCCTTCTTCTCTTATACTTTGTCCAAATTTCATTCGCTTTAGTGTTGGTATCAATACAGGGACTAATATAAATGTTATTAGTAGTGCAATGATCGCTAGTAAATAAACCATATTATGCTCCTTTAATATTAAATTGGATTGATATCGTTAATGCTAAGTGCGACTTATAAATTATATGTAACGAGGCAGTAAGTATGTTTCAAATTTCAAAATTATATTTTGTATTCAACATTTAAATTACTACCTCGCATCAATTTTCAAATGATACATTTTAACATGTTTTACCAGTGACGTCAGAAATACAATAAATTTTTATTCACTTTGTTTGTCACTGTTTGAATCTGAGTTATTATCATCTTTTTTATTAGAATCATCTTTGGATGATTCTTTTTCTTTGGATGATGTCGTCGAAGCCTCACCATTAACCGCTTCTGCAGATAACGTCACTTCTACTTTATCTTTTTTATCAACTTTTTGTCCTTTACTAACAGATTGATTAGAAACGAAGCCACTACCTTTTGTAGTTACTTTTGTTTGCGTCAAGGTTTCAAAAGCAATCACTTCTTCTTTAGTCCAACCTGTCATGTCTGGCATAGTTATATCCCCATCTGTCAGTAATAATACCTTACTATTCGGTAGCACTTCTTTATCTGGTGATACTGATTGTTTAACAACTTTATCTCCACTTCCTATGACAATTGGTTCGAGAGACTTACCATTCACCTTATCTTGTGCTTTTTGCGTTTCCTGACCTTGAACATCTGGCACTTTACTATACTTCACATCAGATTTATCTTTAGAGTTTTTATCTCCTACGTTTAAGTATTTCAATGTGTTTTCCATAATAGGTTTAAACGCTTTACTTACACCCATTTCATAAGCTTCTTGGTCATTTTTTTGTGCTAAACTCATACCAGCATACACTATTACTTCTGGATCATCTTTAGGTGCATCACCAATAAAACTTACAAAGTATGGATTTTCCCCTTGAACATAACCACCATTATCAGAGTCAGCAACTTGTGCTGTACCTGTTTTACCTGCTACGTCATAACCATCAATTTGATAGTTTTTAGCATGACTATCTTCACTGTTTACAACTTTGTCTAATTCAGTACGCACTTTCTTAGCAGTGTCTTTCGTAATTGGTTTTCCTGCAAACTCTTTTTTACCCTTATAAAAAGTATCATCAGTAACAGGATTGCTCACGCTATCTACAAACCATGGTTGCAGCATTTTACCTTCATTATTAAAAGCGGATTGCGCTCTTAACATTTGGACTGGTGTTACGGTTGTAGATTGACCAAATGAGGATGTTTTTTGCTGTGCTTCATTATCCCAAGCTATACCGCCCGTAGATTCACCATCAAACATACTCTTAGTAGATTTACCAAAACCAAATTTTTCATACCATTCTTTCATCTTATCTGAGCCAACTAAATCTTGTAAGTGCATCATTAAAGTGTTTGAAGAATACGTGAAACCAGTAGACATTGAGATTTTTCCCCAACCTACTTTATTCCAGTCAGATATTTTAGAGCCCATTACTTCTCTAGGTTCAGCAGTATATTTTTTATCAGGTTTAAATTTACCTTCTTGAATTGCTGCCGCTAGACCATAAGATTTAAAAGTTGACCCTGGTTCATATGTGTTTTGATATAAATCATTTGCCCATTTTTTTCCAAAATCTTTACCAGTTTCTGGATTAAAAGTTGGTCTTTGACTAAATGCCAAGATTTCTCCTGTTTTCGCATCCATCACTACGGCAAACAAATCTTTTGGCTTATAATGTTCAACCATGCCATCTAGCGCTTCTTCAACGAAAACCTGTATATTTGAATCAAGTGTTAAATGTACGTCATCTCCACGTTTAGGCACTTTTTCTTTTTTGGTGTTTGGTGCAATATACCCCCAAATATCATGAATATACGATAAAGCACCTTTTTGTCCTGAAAGATAGCTATCAAATATTTTTTCAACACCTAAAGCACCTTTTAATTCTCCACTATCTGGATCTTTTTGAGCTATACCTATCAAGTGAGATGCAAAGTTTCCATTAGGATAAAATCTTTCAGTTTCTGGATATAACGTCACACCAGGAAGTTTCATTTTTTCAATTTTTTCTTTCTCTTGATACGTTAAATCTGTGCCTTTTTGACCAAATTCAACTTGAAAGGCTTTTTTATTATCTAGTTTTTTCTCAATTTCTTTTGCTGACATACCAATCACTGTCGCAAGTTTTTTTGCAGTTTCTTTTTTGTCTTTTACATGCTTAGGTTTATCGCTGCCTTCGCTTGCTTTTTTATCAACAACTGCCACAACTTTATACCGTTCCACATCTTCCGCTAACACTTTGCCATTTCTGTCATAAATCTTACCTCGTTCTGGTTGCTGCTGACTATTTACTAAGTATTTTTCGTTCGCTTTCATAATTAAATCTTCACCAGAAGAGTGTCCTGTCAACATAATATATGAGTATCTTAAAACCAACGTAAAAAAGAGCAGTCCAAATCCAAGAATGAGTAGGACTGCCCCTATTTTACTTTTTTTAATTGAAAACTTCGGTTTCTTTAATTTAATTCTTCGCTTCGCCATTATTACGCACTACCTTTACATTATCGTTCTTAAGGCTCATTCCATCTTTTTTGGCCTTATCGTAAATGCGTTCATATGAGGAGTTCTTTTTAATTTCAGATTTTATTGCGCTGTTTTCACTAGATTGTTTTTCAATTTTTGTATCTAAATCTGCAATTTTTTCTCGAGTTTCATACGCATCCATTTTTAAAGATAGCATATAAATACTTATTAAAGCAATCACTGTTATAAGTCCTATGTATAACATCTTTTCAAACTTAGTTAGCTTGACAATTACTTTACGCTTAACTGTCTGGGGTTGACTCTGGGGATGAGGCGACGGTTGCGTTTGTGGTATTTGTTGTTCTGCTCCACTATACGGTTGGTATATCTTCTCTACTGCCACTCAAAAATCACTCCTTATTTTAGTATTTCAGCTATACGTAACTTGGCACTACGCGCTCGATTATTTTTTTCTAAATCTTCATCTGTAGCAATAATTGGTTTTCGATTAACTCTTTTCAATTTTGGTGTATAAGCTTCTGGAATAACTGGTAAGCCTCTTGGCACTTCGGGGCCTTTTTCATATTCTTGGAACATTTGTTTACAAAGGCGATCTTCTAACGAGTGGAACGTAATCACAGATATTCTTCCGTTCACTTTCACAAGCTCGATTGCTTGTTCTAATGAATTTTCAAATGCAGACAATTCATCATTAACTGCAATTCTAATTGCTTGGAAAATCCTTTTAGCAGGATGCCCGCCTTTTCGTCTTGCCTTAGCAGGTATTCCTTCTTTAATAACATCCACCAGTTCTAAAGTTGTTTCAATTGGCTTTTGTGCTCTATTTTGTTCTATTCGTCTAGCAATTTGTTTCGAAAATTTTTCTTCGCCATAACGATGAAAAATTCTCACTAATTTTTCAAATGACCAATCATTAACTACTTCATACGCTGATAATGATTGGGTTTGATCCATACGCATATCTAATTTCGCATCATTATGATAACTAAAACCTCTTTCAGGTACGTCTAATTGGGGGCTAGACACACCCAAGTCATAATAAATGCCATCTACTTTTTCAATATTTAAATCATCTAAAATTTCAGTTAATTTTCTAAAGTTGCTATGGACGAAGGTAACTTTATGTATATGGTCTTTCAATACTTCTTTTGCATTTTCAAGGGCTGTTGTATCTTGATCAATTGCAATAAGTCTACCTTCGTCTCCAATTTGATTTAATAAATAGAGGGCATGGCCTGCTCCACCTAATGTACAGTCGACATATATGCCATCTTCTTTAATATCTAAATAATCTATAGTTTCTTTTAGCATAACGCTGACATGATGAAACAATTTAACGCCTCCATTTAAAAATCAAAGTCAATTAAGTCTTCGGCAATATCTTCAAAACTATCTTCTGATTCATCATAAAAATCATTCCAAGTTTCTCTATCCCAAATTTCAATACGGTTTGAGACACCTATTACCGTACATTCCTTACTCAAATTGGCATATTTCCTCAAATTTTGAGGAATATTTATACGCCCTTGCTTATCTAATTCCACTTCAACAGCACCTGAAAAGAACATACGCATGAATTTACGCGCATCTTTTTTTGTCATTGGTAAGGTTTTCATTTTCTCTTCAATTACTTGCCATTCTTCTAAAGTGTAACCAAATAAGCATTTATCAAGGCCACGGGTAATTATAAAACGCTCATTTAGGTCATAACGAAATTTGGACGGAACAATCATACGTCCCTTAGTATCCAATTGATGCTCGTATTCACCCATGAACATTTATAATCACCTCACCTTCTTATATATATAATTTACCACATCTCACCACTATCCTCCACTAATTATACAAATTTCACCAAAATTTCTTGAAACATAGAAAAAAACACCCGATTCATCTTTTAAATGAACCGGGTGCTTCCCTTGATACTCTAAGGTTTTATCAATATATGATCAAATGTGTATGAAAGTGGTGGATAAGTGGAGGGACTAAACACATCTATCCCAAAATCATTCATAATTTGAAGTGGATTCCAAATTCTTTCTTGTAATCCACCCATTGGATGGAGTGTTTGACTTATGAGCTCAAAATGTTTCATGCTAATGTCATTTTCTCTTTCAACATTCAATAAATACCGTTTTATTAAATAATCAAATTGCTTTTGGTGAATTTCGTTATTTTTGTTCAACAATACCTTATTATCATGATTGTCTTTAACTTCTGCCTGAAGAGATTGAAACAAATCATTTTGCTGTTCTTTTAAAGCTTCAATCTGTTCTATAAAAGATTGCGAAGCTTTAGATCTAATAAACTTTGTTTTATCTGCTTCAATTCCTTTTTCAATGATATTATTACAATTCAATCGATATTGTGCTACTAATTTTTCTATTCTGGTATTTAAATACGTAATCCTTAATCGTGGTAAAACGATAGGCATATCTACTTGTAATGTTCGAAAAACTTCACTTAATTCTGTCCAATATTTAATTTCACTAGGGCCGCCTATGAATGCTACTGTATTAAATAGCCATTCTTCCATTACTGGTCTCGTAACGACATTATTAGAAAATTTTTCTGGGTCTGTTTCTACCATATTAAGAAGTTCTTGTTCCGAAAACGATTTCTCTGATTTATTTAAATAGAAACGTCCATTTTCAAAAGTTAATAGTTGTCTTACACCACCATCATCCATAAACAAATGTACATTCGTCTCTGTCTGTATCATTTGATCTAAACCGTCAGTGATAGTTTGAGCCTGTGTTTGCCTAAAGGCATCGTCAACTAAATTATGATTTTTAATAATGTCCTTGAACATTGGCTTTTCTAAACGGCGCAATGCTTTATCATTTGCATCTATCAGTAATAATCCGTAATGTTTGAAAACTTCGTGTAATAACGCTTTAAACATGTCAGTCCAACCATCATAGTTATCGATAATCTTTCTACACATGTTTAGTAGTTTTGGAGAAGCCTCAGTTTCTTTTAATTCTTTGAAAAATTCATTTAATGCTTTATGTAACGCTTCTTTATCTGGCGTATACTTTGAAACACTAGATTCTGGAGGCGTCATAGTACTATATTTTATTTTTTGTAACGTTGCCGTATGTTCATTAAAAACATAAGTATGATTTACTTCATCAAAATCATGATCTTCACCTGCAATCCAAAAAACAGGGACAACATGTGTATCGTAATCTTTCGATAGTTTTTCACTTAATGTAATAATCGAAAATATTTTATGAAACGTATATAAAGGTCCACCAAACAAACCAGCTTGTTGACCACCGATTACAACTTTCGCACCTTTACTAAGCGCTTTTAAATTTTTATTTTGTTGATAATCTAATGTTAAATCATCCATATATGCTTCAATGATTTTGGCTAGAGACGCTTCTCTTCCGTTATTTTCTGAAAGTAGTCTTTTTTTATAATTTTGTTCATCCATTGCATCAAGATGATAATACTTAGCTAAAGTTGAATCACTATTTTTAATATTCGCTATAAATTGATCTTTTTCATTAAGTTTCGTTGTCATACAATCCATTCGTAATTCTCCTTACGTTACTCTATTCCTATTTAGTATAAAGTTTATATTCAACATTGACAATTTTACGGCTTATAAATTTATTAGAAAATATACATACTCTCTTTCAACATTGTAATCCAATGCTTATACATACGATCAGTACCTTTAAATATATTAAAACAAAGCACAAATTAATATTGATTTTACATAAAATGTTTTAAGCATTCATTTTTGTGAAATATCCAATAAAATAAGGTATAATAGTTAGTAATAAAGCAAAGGGGGAAGCTAAAGTGAGTAATGTTAAACGACTAGATATTAATTACAAAACAGATGAATTATTTGAAGATTTTAGGAACTTCGGAAATGAAGATTTATATTTAGTAGATGAATTACGCGGTGAAATGATAGACGCTAGTTCGGACTCACCATTTTATGGCATATATGTCGGTGATAGGTTAGGTGCTCGTATGGCTTTATACCGTAAAGGAGAAGTTGAAGAAGTATACTTCTCAGATTTTGATGATTATAATATTTTATGGAAATTAGAAGTTTTACGTGATTTCCAAGGTCGTGGTTACGGCGAAGCACTGCTAGATTTTGCTAAGGAACAAGGTCAACCTATTAAAGTCATTGCTCGTAATCAATCAAAAAATTTCTTCATTAAACATGGCTTTAAAGATATCGAACAACAAAATAAAGACGGTCACGATATACTTATTTGGACACCATGATTTTCCTGTCCAATACCACTAAATAATGATACACGCATTTTTAATATATAGTATATGTTTTTTATAAAGTAAACTTTTTCATTTCTTAAATTATCATTAACATAATATGAAGCGTGAATTACAATCAATTTTTCTGATTATAATTCACGCTTCTTTTATTTTGCTATATCTAACAATTGATCAAGCGATTCGATAGTATAATCTGGATTAATTTCTGTATCATTTATTTTATTTCTTGGATTAAACCAACATGTTTTTATTGCCGCATTTTTTCCACCTAAAATATCTGATGTTATTGAATCGCCAACAATCATTGCATGAGCTCTTTTGTCATGACCGATTTTATTAAAAACAAAATCAAAAAATTCTGGCATAGGTTTTTGATATCCAGTTTGCTCAGATACAAACACACCTTTAAACCAATCTCCCATTTCTGTTTTTGCTATACGTCTTTGTTGTGTTTCCAAAACTCCATTGGTAACAATATATAGATCGTGAGTGTTTTTGAGCATGCTCAATGTTTCCACCGTATTCATAAAATACTTTATTGGGGCATTTGCGAGTTCATCCCGAAAGATTACATCCGCTTCTTGCCCATTCACATTGATTTGATGTAAATCAAAATACACTTCAAACCTTTTACATAACACTTCAGTTTTTGTTAATTGATTTTGTTGAAACGCTTCCCAATGTGCTTGGTTTACAGTTATAAATTGATTTAAATCATTTTGATCTGTTTCTAAATTATATTTTTTTGTAAGTTGATGAAATGCATATGCTTCAGCATCATGAAAATCTACAATTGTATCGTCAAAATCGATAAGCAAACATCTTTTATTCATAGTATTTTCTAACCCCTTAATGAATTCACTTAATAAAGTCAATTAATTATGTCATCGTTAATGTATAAACATAGTCGAATTTTATTTCATCATACCATATTTCATATATTAGCAAACAAAAAAGGCCAAGGTTATTACCTTGGCCAGTCCGTCATAGAAATTCAAATTAAAATCCGAATAATTTACTTGCTAAACCTACACCATTTTCTACGATATCTACAATACTAGTACCTAATTTAGCACCGTCTCCTGCTATGCCAGCTTGTACTGTATCTTTAATTGCATTAAATAAACCTTCCATTATAAACACTCCTCATTACATTATTTAGAATAAATAATCTGCTATTTTTTAAAATCCGAAAAGTTTTCCTAGTAAACCTGCACCACTTGAAACGATATCTACAATACTTGTACCTAATTCTGAACCGTTACCTGATTTTGCTGCTTCTACTGTGTTTGCAATTGCTTCTGCTAATTTAGTCATAATTTATTTCTCCTTTATTATTTATATATTTATATTAGAATCCAAATAATTTACTTGCTAAACCTACTCCGTTTTCTACGATACTTACGATACTTGTACCTAATTTAGCACCGTCTCCTGCTATGCCAGCTTGTACTGTATCTTTGATTGCATTAAATAAACCTTCCATTATAAACACTCCTTATTATAAGATAAATGCTTATGACTGCTTTTTATGTTTTAAACGATACTGTTAATTTGTTATTTAATTAAGTATCGTTTGTTATCTATAACTATAAGACATTTGCATATAAATTTGTGTTTTATTTCATACTTCGTTAAATAGTAGTAAAAACTGTAGCAAAAGATACATTGGTTTACAGTTTTGAATGCCCAACTGTATTTTACGCAATTCCATGTCATACAATTTACAAAATAGAATTTATTTATAAAATTTATATATAAATAAAATTAACAAATGCTTTAACGATGATTATATTTGTTGTGGTATTTCTCAATATTTTTATCTGACAGTTTATACATGCATTTATTGATTCGATACAAACATCAAAAAAGCGCCACTTCAAATTGAAGTAGCGCAAACGCAAATAATCATTAAATTATATTACCTTATAGTTATATATTCAATACCACTTAGCATTAGCCTAAAACATATTTATTGTCTTAATCGTCTATATACAATTTAAGCAACTAATAAATTTAAATGATTACAACAATATATAATAATAATTGTTATGCCATAACTATATGATCAAAGCCGCGTTTAAATTTACTAGCTAAAGCATTACTTTCTGACAAAACTTTCATATATTTTGAGTATAATTTACTTGATTCAATAACAAATTTCATAAGTAACCCTATTTTGCAATTAGCAGTTTAACTTTATTAAGCCATAAATTAACAGTATATGTTGTTCACTGCGCATGTAAAAAAACAAAAAAAGACCGCTAATATATTAGCGATCTAGTCAGTAAACACATAATTTATTATGTATTTTACGTTATTAGCGTCCTGGGAGATGTTTATACACATTTACTTGATGAACATAAAAAAGAGCAGGGCCAACGTGTCAGAGAAATTTTCTCTTGACACATATTTGACACCTGCACGATTGAAACGTTGTCATAGCAACGGGTTATAGCGTCCTGGGAGGGATTCGAACCCCCGACCGATGGCTTAGAAGGCCATTGCTCTATCCAGCTGAGCTACCAGGACATTATCTTTTGAACACAAGAATAATTATATCTAATTTACACTGATAAAGCAATACTCTATCCCTTAAAAATAAATATGATTTTTCACTATTGTAAACTTTTTATCATAATATTGCTAATTTATTTAAATTCTTTAAATAGTACAATCCATTAACGTGAGCACTATTTTTACAACACTGAAATGTAAAATGTTTCTTACATTCAACGCTTTACAGTAATACGAAGATGAACCTACGATTCAATCATTTCTAGACGTAGATTCACCCCACTTATTTAGAGTACAAAATTTTCACTACTGATGATTTCATGATTTCGATTACGGAAATTTAAAGTTGCTTCTAATCTCGTATCATCAATAAGCAATTCTGCATATGTTTCTTCAATATTACTTCTCGACTGTGAAATACTACCTGGATTTATGACATGCACACCATTTATTGTTTCATGTTTAGCAACATGTGTATGACCATAAAAAGCAAATTTACAGTCTGCTGCTTTTGCTTGTTCTGCTAAAGGCATTCTTGTACGATTCACTTGATATAAATGACCGTGAGTTAAAAATGCCTTAATACCATTTATATCGATTGTTTGCTCATTTGGAAACTCAGGATAAAAGTCAGTATTCCCTTTTACTCTATAAAAGTAACTGAGTTCACTATCATCATAAGCGAATTCAGAGTCACCTAAGTGAATGGCAGCATCTATATCCTCATGCTGATTTATAATATCAAATAGCACACCTTGTTCAGTATGATTGTCACTAACTATAATCCATTTCGACATTATTGATCACCTTCTAGATATTCTTGTAGCTGTTCTATTGCTTTACCTCTATGACTAATTTGTCCTTTTTCTTCTGCAGTTAGCTGAGCCATTGTTTTATTTTTGTCTTCTACAAAAAAGATAGGATCATATCCAAAGCCATGTTCACCAATTTTATTTAGTGTGATTTCTCCTTGTACAGTTCCTTTAAATTGTACTGTATCTTCACCCGGTGCGCTCATGCTAATAACACAAACAAATTGTGCACTACGGTCTGTTTCATCACCTAACTGAGTTAGGAGTTTTTCAATATTTGCATTATCATCTTTTGTTTCTCCAGCATAACGCGCTGAATATATACCTGGCTCTCCATTTAAAGCAAAAACTTCCAATCCACTATCATCAGCAATAACACGCTTATTTAATGCTTCTGCAGCTGCTTCAGATTTTAGTCTTGCATTTTCTTCAAACGTGTCACCTGTTTCCTCAACGTCAAAATCTTCGATGAGTTCTGAAATGCCTATAACATTATAATCAGGGAAAATAACTCTAAAATCATTTATTTTCCCTTTATTATTTGATGCAATAACAATATCTTCCATTTTTTACGCCTCACTTTAAACTTCTATTTTTTCAACTGTTGCTTTCATATTTAACCATTCTTCAATAATACGTTCGATATGTTCTGTTTCTCCTGTCGCAAAAAATTTATGTGCGGGCTGTTTCTTATAACCTGCGTGTTCATTACTGAATGTTAATAATGCACTCACTTCTCTGGCTGTTTCTAGTCCAGATGAAATAACTACTTTTTCTCCGTGAAAATAATCATTAATCGGCTGATAAAGTAAAGGATAATGTGTACATCCTAAAATAACTGTATCTGCTTTGCTATTTCTCCACTGTTTTAACGTTTGATGTATAACGATACTCGTAATCGTTGGATCCTTGTATCTCATTTGTTCTACGAGAGGTACAAAGCCTGGGCATGCCACACCAGATACTTCTACATTTGGATTTATTTGTTTAATGTGATGTCGATATGCCTCTGATTTAATCGTACCTTCTGTACCTAATATTAAAACATTTTGATTTTTTGTTGTCATAATCGCTGTTCTAGCACCTGGTTCAATTACGCCAATAACAGGTATTGCCAATAAGTTTTGTAAATGTTTTAATGCCACTGCCGTTGCAGTATTACATGCAATCACTAACATCTTGATATCAAACGTCATGAGTTTTTCAGCTAATTCTGTAGTAAATTGTCTTACCTCAGAAGCTTCTCTTGGTCCATATGGACAGCGTTTTATATCTCCTAAATAATAAATGGTTTCATTTGGTAATTGGCGCATGATTTCTTTAGCAACTGTTAAACCTCCAACGCCAGAGTCAATAACTCCAATTGGTTTCTCCATATCTTGTTCATCCTTATATATTTACTTGTCTTTTATTGTAGCATAGCTGCGTTTTCAAAATCATTTTCCAAGACCTAAAATACAAAATAGCAGACAATTCAAATGTTATACTTATCAATAGGTTAGCATCATTGAATCATAGAGTCACATCAGTGCTTCGCTATTTAACAAAATTTACAATATTTCTAATGGAAAATTTTTATATAATCAGATAATCTATATATCAATATTTTAATACACTAATAAATTAAAATTTTTATTATAGTATATATACTTTTTTAAAGCTTAATCACTGTATTAAATTTGTATCTATAAAATATTTCATAAAAAAATGCCAACAAAGTTTAAACTTTGTTGGCATTTTCATTATATATTAGTTTACTTGGTGGTCTGAACCAAAGAATGATTTGAACATATGGAAAGAAGTTTCACGGTTTAATGCAGCAATTGATGTCGTTAAAGGAATGCCTTTCGGACATGCGTTAACACAGTTTTGTGAGTTACCACACTCTTGTAACCCACCTGCACCCATCAATGCATTTAAACGTTCATCTTTAGTCATTGAACCTGTTGGGTGTAAGTTAAACAATCTAACTTGTGAAATAGCTTGCGCACCAACAAAATCGTTGTTTCTTGTAACGTTTGGACAAACTTCTAAACATACACCACACGTCATACATTTAGATAATTCATATGCAGTTTGACGTTTTTTCTCTGGCATACGAGGACCTGGTCCAAGGTCATACGTACCGTCAATCGGTACCCACGCTTTCATACGTTTCAAATTATCAAACATTCTACTACGATCAACTTGTAAGTCACGAATAACTGGGAATGTACTCATTGGTTCTAACTTTATTGGTTGTTCTAATTGATCAACAATTGCTGTACAAGATTGTCTTGCTTTACCATTGATAACCATAGAACAAGCACCACAAACCTCTTCTAAACAGTTCATATCCCAAATAACAGGTGTTGTTTTCTCACCTTTACTATTGACTGGATTACGTCTAATTTCCATTAAACAAGCAATAACATTTAAATTCTCTTTGTAAGGAATTTCAAATTCTTCTTCATAAGGATTAGACTCTGCATCATCTTGTCGTTTAATGATGAGCTTAATTGTATTTTGTTTTTGTTGTAGGCTTTGTTGTTCGTCTTGCGCTTGAGTTTCATTTACTTCTTTAGTATCTGCCATTTTATTTACCTCCTTTAGAACTACTTGAATAGTCACGTTTACGAGGTGGGATTAAACTTACATCTACTGGCTCGTATGTAAATTTAGGCGCTTCTGTTTTTCCTTGATATGATGCTAAAGTCGTTTTTAACCATTCTTCGTCGTTTCTTTCAGGGAATTCAGGTTTATAATGTGCCCCACGAGACTCATTTCGGTTATATGCACCGATTGTAATTACACGTGCTAATACTAACATATTCCATAACTGACGCGTAAAGAATACCGCTTGGTTACTCCAAGTTTGAGTATCTTCAATATCAATATTTTGGTAACGTTCCATCAATTCTACGATTTTCTTGTCTGTTTCCAATAATGCTTTATTATCACGTACAACAGTAACGTTTGCTGTCATGACTTCACCAAGTTCTCTATGAAGTTTATACGCATTTTCTGTACCGTTCATTTTCAATAAATTATCGAATTTATCTTGTTCTTCTTTAACACGTTTTTCATAAATACTATCATCTAAATCAGTATATGATTTTTCAATATTAGCGACATATTCAATCGCATTTGGTCCTGCAACTGTTCCACCGTATATGGCAGATAACAATGAATTAGCACCTAAACGGTTACCACCATGTTGTGAGAAATCACATTCACCAGCTGCAAATAAACCTTTGATATTTGTCATTTGATCATAATCTACATAAAGTCCACCCATTGAATAGTGCACCGCTGGGAAGATTTTCATCGGTACTTTTCTTGGATCGTCACCAGTGAATTTTTCATAAATTTCAATGATTCCGCCCAATTTTACATCCAACTCATGCGGATCTTTATGTGAAAGGTCAAGGTAGACCATGTTTTCACCATTAATACCTAATTTTTGATTCACACATACATCAAAAATTTCACGTGTAGCTATATCACGAGGTACTAAATTACCATAATCTGGATATTTTTCTTCTAAGAAGTACCATGGTTTACCATCTTTATATGTCCAAATTCGGCCACCTTCACCACGAGCTGATTCACTCATCAATCGTAGTTTGTCATCGCCAGGAATTGCTGTTGGATGAATTTGAATAAACTCACCATTTGCATAAATCGCACCTTGTTGATAGACGATTGACGCAGCAGAACCAGTATTAATCATTGAGTTAGTTGTTTTACCAAATATGATACCTGGACCACCAGTAGCCATAATAACTGCATCTGAACCGAATGATTTTATTTCAGAAGATGTCATGTCTTGAGCCACAATACCTCTAGCCATATTGTCATCATCTTTGACAATGCCCAAGAATTCCCATCCTTCATATTTTGTAACTAAACCATCCACTTCATAGCTACGTACTTGTTCATCTAAGGCATACATTAATTGTTGACCAGTTGTTGCTCCAGCATATGCCGTTCTATGATACATGGTACCACCGAAGCGACGGAAATCTAGCAAGCCTTCATTTGTTCTATTGAACATTACACCCATACGATCAAGTAAATGTATAATGTTTGGCGCTTCCTCTGCCATTGCTTTTACTGGTGGTTGATTCGCTAAGAAATCTCCACCGTAAACTGTATCATCAAAGTGAACAGCAGGTGAGTCACCCTCACCTTTTGTATTCACTGCTCCGTTTATGCCACCTTGTGCACATACAGAGTGTGAACGTTTAACAGGCACTAATGAGAACAAGTCAACATGTGCGCCTTGTTCTGCTGCTTTAATTGTTGACATCAGACCGGCAAGTCCTCCACCGACAACAATAATTTTCTTCTCTGCCATAAATAGTCACTCCCCTAAATATATCTGAAACATTTTTAAATTATACGAAAGCAAGGATAGCACTTATTCCGATATATGAAACTACGATAAATACAACAAGTGATACCCATGTAAAGATTTGTTGTGATCTTTTAGATTGTAAAACACCCCATGTAACTAAAAATGACCATAAGCCATTTGCAAAGTGGAATGTTACAGCAAGTAAACAGATGATATAGAAAATTAACCAAATTGGATTAGATACAATATCATGTACCATATCGAAGTTAACTTCTTCACCTAATGCACGCTGAATACGTGTTTGCCACAAATGTATTCCGATGAAAATAAACGTTATAATACCAGTCAAACGTTGTAATAAAAACATCCAATTTCTAAATTGAGAATAATGTCCTACGTTTTCTTTTGCCGTAAAGGCAATATGTACACCATATACCGCATGATAAAGAATTGGAATATAAATCACGATAAACTCCAATGCAATCAAGAATGGTAAAGATTCCATAAATCCAGCAGCCTTGTTAAACGCTTCAACGCCTTTTGTAGCTTGATGGTTAACAAGTAGATGCACTAATAAGAATCCACCTATCGGTATTACGCCTAACAAAGAATGTAAGCGTCTTAAATAGAATTGATTTTTCGAATATGCCAAAAGGAAGTCCCCCCTGTGAAACAATTAATTTTTTGGTATCTTTTTTTAAAGTATAAATGTGATGATACTTATCAACTAAAACTAAACAACAACATGTTATGCAATCGCTTTATATTTATAGCAATATAAACTTCAACATGTATGTATAAAACAATGAAGTAATACCCCTAGTTGAATTTGACAATTGTTTTATTATATAGATTTAAGTGATAACTTTTCTCAATTAGTAAACGCTTCCATATACTTTTAAAAAAAGAATTCCTGTTATTTGCTATTGTAACACTAATTCATAAAATTTTGGGCATGAGAATGATTCTCATGCCATATTCTTTTTTATCTATTTGTTATATAGTGCGTGATGAAGATTCTCAGCAACTTTTTGAGGTAAACCAGAAGATTTTAAATCCTCAATGCTTGCCTCTTTCATTTTCTTTATGGAACCAAAAGTTCGTAATAATTTAGTTTTTCGTTTAGAACCAATACCATCGACGGTATCTAATACTGATTGCAAGCCAGTTTTTTGGCGAGTTTGTCTATGAAATGTAATTGCAAATCTATGAACTTCGTCTTGTATTCTTTGAAGTAAATAAAATGCTTGGCTATTTTTTTTCAAAGGTACAATCTCTGCACTTTCACCGTATAAAATCTCTGAAGTTTGGTGTTTATCATTTTTACGCAACCCAGCGACTGGTATATCCAAACCTAATTCGTTTTCAAGCACATCGATAACCCCGCTCATATGACCTTTACCACCATCAACGATGATTAAATCTGGTAATGGAGTACCTTCATTTAAAACACGAGTATAACGTCTACGCACAACTTCTCTCATAGATTTATAATCATCTGGGCCATCTACCGTTTTGATTTTATATTTGCGGTATCCTTTTTTATTTGGTTTACCATCAATAAACGACACCATGGCTGAAACTGGGTGTACACCTTGGATGTTTGAATTATCAAAAGCTTCTATACGAATAGGTGTCTGAATTCCCATGCGGTCACCTAATTCTTCAATCGCCTTCACGGTACGTGATTCATCTTTAGCAATGAGTTCAAATTTATTCTCTAAAGTAACTTCAGCATTATGATTTGCTAAATCAATCATTTCTTTTTTCTTGCCCTTAATCGGCTGAACTATTTTTGTATCTACAACCGATTGGATAATATCTTTGTTTAAATTTTTAGGAATATGCACTTCTTTAGGGAGAATATGTTGATTTAAATCATAAAACTGACCTATAAAAGTATAAAATTCTTCTTCTTCTGTTTGCTGCAGCGGAATCATAGTAGCATCTCGTTTAATCATATTCCCTTGTCTTATGAAAAACACTTGAATACACATCCAACCTTTTGACACACTGTAGCCAAATACGTCTCTTATAGTATTATCTGAAGTAGTGATTTTTTGTTTCTTAGTTAAATTGTGAATATGTTGGATTAAATCTCGATACTCTTTTGCTCTTTCAAAGTCTAACGATTCACTCGCTTCGTTCATTTTCTGTTCTAAGTTATTCAGTATTGTTTTATCTTCACCATTTAAAAAATCAGTGATTTCTTTAGTCATTTCCGCATATTTATTTAAATCTACCGGGTAAACACAAGGTCCTAAACACTGACCAATATGGTAATATAAACACAATTTGTCGGGCATTTTATCACATTTTCTAAATGGATAAATTCTATCTAATAACTTTTTTGTTTCTTGAGCTGAATAAGCATTAGGATAAGGTCCAAAATATTTTCCTGTGCCTTTTTTAACTGTGCGTGTCACGATTAAACGAGGATACTTTTCTTTTGTAATTTTGATAAAAGGATAACTTTTATCGTCTTTCAACAAAATGTTATATCTCGGTTGATATTGTTTAATCAAATTAAGTTCGAGTAGTAAAGATTCTGTTTCACTCGAAGTTACAATATATTCAAAGTTTCTAATTTCTGAAACAAGTCGTGTCGTTTTAGCATCATGTGCACCTGTAAAATAAGACCTTAATCTATTTCTTAATTTTTTAGCCTTGCCGACATAAATGACTTGATCATTTCGATCTTTCATTAAATAGCAACCTGGTTCAGTGGGGACTACCGTTAATTTTTGTTTAATATCTTCTTGGTATTTTTCCATTTAAGTTCCCCTCCTTTCTTAATAAAAGTACATTGTTAAAATAGTAATTATAAAAATTTGCATAACAGTTATATAGAGATTAACGCTTGTTTGCAAATAAAACTTTTCAACTCTTACCTACATTATAGAATATACATTAGCATTAAACCAAAGTATTCATTTCCATATCAAAAATCTAACAACTAGATATTTTAATTGTTATTCATAAAATGCTTTCATCCTCAAAATGGAAGTGTGGCTCTGAAAAAAGACACTTTAAACAACTTTGGCTTCAGTTGGAATAACAAAAAGTCACAGAAAAAACCTGAGACATTCATAGATGCCCCAGGTCGTTGCGTTGTACTTTTATAAATGTTTCTCAATAACTTCTGCTAAGTTTTCTTTAGGTTGGAAACCTACAACTTTATCGACAGGCTCGCCATCTTTAAATAAGATTAAAGTTGGGATACTCATTACTTCAAATTTAGCAGCTGTTGATGGATTTTCATCTACATCAAGTTTTAAAATATTAGCTTTTCCATCATAATCACCAGCTAATTCTTCTAATACTGGAGCAATCATCTTACATGGGCCACACCAAGTTGCCCAAAAATCTACTAAATTGACACCTGATTGAATATTTTCATCAAAGTTTGAATCTGTTACTTTTACGATTGCCATAACTGCCAATCCTCCTTAAATTTCAAATGATGAAGAAATTATAACAGACTTTAAGCAAATCTGCATACCTCTTGCTCACATTTATTTCAATTCTGCGACGGTCACGCCAAATCCACCTTCACTTGGCATGCCGTTCCTATATGATGACACATTTTTATGTTGTTTTAAATGTTTTTGCACACCTTTTTGCAACGCACCAGTTCCTTTACCGTGAATAATATATACTTGTTCGTAATTACTTAACACTGCTTGATCTAAATACTGATCAACGGCAACCATTGCTTCATCATAACGGTAGCCACGTAAGTCTAGTTCCATTTTAATACTTTGACGATTTTCACGTTTAACCATTTTAGAAGGTGCTTCTTTTGTCTTTTTTGTTTTTTCTAAATCGCTGGTAGGTAATTTCATTTTAATGATGCCCATTTGAACAACTGCTTCATTATCATCTAGTAACTCTAATATTTCACCTTTTTGCCCATATGTTAGAACTTTTACTTCATCGCCAACTTTAATTTCATCCCATTTTTTCTTTTCAACATTTTGTTTCAATGATTTGGCTTCATATTGATCATCTAACTGTTTCTTTTTATTGATGAGCTCATGTTCTTTTACATCGGCACCTTTTTTGTCTCTAAGTTCACGTAATTCTTTAATAATCTCATCAGCTTCTTTAGTAGCGGCTTTCACACGCTGATTGGCTTTGTCTTTCGCCTCGCTCATTAATTGTTTCTCATGATTACGATATTTATCGTATTCTTTTTCAAGTTCATCATGTGTTTCTTGAGCTTCTCTCAGTAAGCTATCTAATTCAATTCTCTGTTCGTCTACACGTTTAGAATTTTTCTCTAATGAAGCAATCATTTCATTTATTTCTTGTTCATCTTGTCCAATCATTGCTTTCGCATTTTGAATCACTTTCATATTAAGGCCTAATTTTTTTGAAATATCGAAAGCATTAGAACGGCCCGGCACGCCCATGAGCAACTTATATGTTGGGCTTAATGTATTTACATCAAACTCTACACTGGCATTCATTACTCCTGATCTGTTGTAACTATATGCTTTAAGTTCAGGATAATGCGTTGTCGCCATAACTAATGAGCCTATTTCATGAACATAATCTAGGATACTCATCGCTAAAGCAGCACCTTCACTTGGATCTGTTCCAGCACCAAGTTCATCAAAAAGTATCAAACTATTTCTGCTTGTATGCTGTAAAATTTCAACAATATTTTTCATGTGTGATGAAAATGTTGATAGTGATTGTTCAATAGATTGTTCGTCTCCGATATCACAATAAACATTTTCAAAAATGCTTAATTTACTCCCGTCTAAGGTAGGTATCAACATCCCTGATTGTGCCATCAAAATTATAAGTCCCAGTGTTTTTAACGTTACTGTTTTACCACCTGTGTTAGGTCCAGTGATGATTACCGTTTCAATATCGTCGGCAAATTCAATCGTATTAGCTACAACCGTGTCTCGATCTAATAAAGGATGAAATGCTTTAGGTAAATAAACAGTTCGTTCACTTGTAAATTCAGGTTTCGTGCCTTTGATTGAACGTGCATAGCGCGCTTTAGCAGTTAAAAAGTCAATTTGTCCCATAATATTTTCCGAAATTAAGCAGGCATTTGCTTCAGCGGCTACATAACCTGTTAACTCAGTTAAAATTCGTTCACTTTCAGCCGCTTCATCATTGCGCAGACGACTAATCTGATTATTCATTTCAACAATAGACGAAGGTTCAATATAGAGTGTTTGACCAGAAGCTGATTGGTCATGAACGATACCATTAAAATCTTGACGATATTCTGCTTTTACAGGAATAACATTGCGGTCATTACGTACCGTTATAATAGCATCTGACAATTTTTTCTGATTTGCTTGACGTTTTACGATTTTATCTAAGTTTTGTTTTATCCGTTGCGTCGTACCAGAAATTTTACTCCGGATACCTTGTAGTTCATAACTCGCATTATCGAATAAATCATTAGCATCACATTTTTGATGAATATGTTGATACAACTCTGAAAGTACAGGCAATTGTTCCATCCTATCATGTAGAATAGCATAATTCACTGCTTCCTCTTCTTCCAATAAATTATTATAAAATGTTTTATATTGATTTTGAATTTGAATTAATCTTTTAATTGTATTAAGTTCTTTAACACTTAATACACCACCAATTGTAGCCCTATGAATCAGTGATGAAACCTTTGATAATCCACTCAAACTAGGTAAACGGTGTTTATTGTATATTTGAGCAATTTCATCTGTTTCATTCATTTGAAATTCGACTGTTTGAATATCAGTTGCTGGTTCCATTTCAACAACTTTCTCTCTCCCTAAATCACTCATTGTTTCTTTTTCAACAAGTGTTTTAATTTTATCGAACTCTAGGACATTTAATGATTTTTGTCTCATACAATCCCTCTATTTCTTCAATTTTATATTATTGTCAATAAATGCTTTAAAAGATTCTCGATCCATTGTGTTTATAACTCTCTCTTTGTTTACAAATCCTTTTTGTGCAGTAGCTATACCGTATTTCATAAACTCTAAATGGTCTACGTGATGCGCATCAGTATTAATCGTTAGTTTCACATTCGTATGCTTTTTAACTATATCTGAATTTAAATCTAAGCGTTTAGGATTCGCATTGATTTCTAAAATAGTATTTGTTTCTTCTGCGATTTCACATAATTTATCAATATCAGGCCCATAACCTGCACGTTTACCTATGATACGCCCCGTTGGATGTGCAATATGACGGACATAAGGATTACGACATGCTTGCTCTAGACGAAACATGATATCTTCTTGAGATTGGTTGAAACTTTGATGTATCGCTGCAATGACATAATCTAGCTGTGCTAATATTTCATCATCATAGTCTAAACGTCCATCAGGTAAAATGTCCATTTCAATGCCTGAGTATATATCAATATCATCATATTTTTCGTTTAGTGCTTTAATTTCTTCATTTTGTCGCAACAACCGTTCAACAGAAAGTCCATTTGCTACTTTTAAACTCTGAGAATGATCTGTAATAACCATAAACTGGTAACCTTTAGCGATATTAGCCTCTATCATATCTTCAATACTAAACGCGCCATCACTATATGTTGTATGCATATGAATATCACCATTGATGTCATTGATATTGATTATATCTGTTAAATCTTTGTCAAATTCACTACCATCTTCACGTATTGAAGGTGCAATCCAATTTACTCCAAAATGATTATAAATTTCTTGTTCACTGTTATATTGAATTAATGAACCATCCGCTTCTTCTATACCATACTCACTAACCTTCTCGTTTTTTTCTTTAGCCAATTGACGGATTCGAATATTATGTTCTTTTGAACCTGTAAAATGCTGTAGTGTATGGTAAAAAGCAGATGGCTCGATTAATCTAAAATCTACACCAATGGTTTCATCATCATAGGTTAACTCTAACGAAATTTTCGTTGCTCCAACTGCTACTTCTTTAACCTTGTTAGGGATTTTTAATAAAGCTTTTTGAACTTCTAATGGTTGTTCTGTGCTTATAATATAATCTAAGTCCTTACTCATTTCTTTATAGCGACGGAAACTCCCTGCAACTTCGTATTTTTCTATCGACTCGATTGAGGATAAATAATCGCTAACTTCTATATTGAGTCCTCTCATTTGATCAATTGGATAACGCTCTTTTTTCGCTCCTAACGCTTTTACTGCTTCAAGGATATTTTGTTCAGTTTTTTTAGCGAATCCACTTAGCTCACTTACTTTTCCTTCTTCACACGCTTTTTGCAATGCTTCTTTTCCATCAATATTAAGCGCTTTATATAATTTCGCTATTTTTTTGCTACCGAGTCCTTGTATTTTAAGTAGAGGAATTAATCCTTCTGGCACTTCTTCTTGTAATGTTGCTAAAGTCGTAGAATGACCTGTTTCTCTATATTCATTAATCACCTCTCCTACGCCTTTACCAATACCTTTTAACTCTGTAACATCTTCGATTTGGTCTAAAGGTCGCTCATCTATTTCCAAACTTTGAGCGGCTTTTCTATAAGCAGAAATTTTGAAAGTGTTTTCGCCTTTTATTTCCATATATACCGCAATTTTTTCTAATAATTGAATAATTTCTTTTTTAGTCATTTGTTTCACTCCATAGAAAAAGGTCAAGACAGCATCACCTAACCATTTTGGTATTTAAGTTATGCCTTGACCTCCTAGTTTTTTAAAGCTATAAATTTCACATCACTATTTTTATAGTTGTGTGATAAACATTGAGATAAACGGAATATGTAATAATATATGTTCTGTTATAATCGAATTAGATAGTTGTTGCTGTATCATCCTATTAGGATAAATGGCACAACTATACAACAAAATTATATTAATAGTTACTGATGGAATAATACTTAACATCATACCAAATAACCTGCTTGTTATATTCGGTAATTTTTGTTTAAGGGTATAATCGAATATAACGATAATGCCATAGCATATGACTTTTGTAATCAGCGCTATCGTTACAAATGCGACAATATGCTCAAATCGTTGCTGCAAATCTGCAAATTGAAATGCAAAATTCATATCGTAAGCGCGTGTCTTAGGATATGGCACAAATAACTCCAAACGCTGTGCTATCTGTAAATAATATTTTTGAGCCATCAACAAAGCAAAAATAGTTGCACTTAGATGTATCGTCGA
This sequence comes from Staphylococcus sp. GDY8P196P, assembly GCF_017891705.1. NCBI lineage: Bacteria > Bacillati > Bacillota > Bacilli > Caryophanales > Staphylococcaceae > Staphylococcus > Staphylococcus sp. GDY8P196P. The sequence goes on from NZ_JAESJS010000009.1 coordinate 509,736, forward strand.
TAACCACACGCCTCTTCTAAAGCCAATGATGCCAATATATATGAAGATGACAACTATCGCTAAATCAAAAATCATTAATCTTCACTATGCTTCAATTGATTTATTTCTTGTCTTAAACGGTCATTTTCTTCTTCTACTTGCACTTTTTCATGCATGATATTAACCGCAGTAAGAATTGCTTTTCTAGTTGTATCTAAACCTGCACTTTTACTTGCTAACTCTTTGAGTCTCTCATCTACCAAATGTGCTACATAACGGATATGCTCAGGATTATCTTCTCCGACTATTGTATAATGTTGATCATTTATAGTTACGTTAATCCGATTTTTAAACTCACCCATATAATAACTCCTGACTTTTATATTTTATTTCTAATCTGAATGATTTTACTTTATTTATATTTATATGTTGGTAATTTATAATATTTATTACGAACTATTATACACGACAAGATATTTTTTTGTAAGAGGTGTGAATTGTTCTATTTGAAATATTTAATGATTATACAACAATTATTTAAATCATTTTTATTTCATATCATATTGCCATTTATATCATAAATAACTAACTTATTTAAATTTATGATATGATATGCATTATCCAATTTTAAAATAAGTTATATGAACAAAGAGAGGTCACTAAATGGCTAATATAGTACAAAAATTAACAAACCAAGAAATACAACAATTAATGACTAAAATTGATTTTAATACGACTAATCTTTCACAAGGTATGAAAGCACGGACGAAATATCGTAACACCGCTATTACGATATACAATTCTAATAAAGTAATGTTTCAAGGTAAAGATGCCGAATCTGTAGCAAACGCTATGTTGCCTAATAAATCAATACCTTCAAAAAGCAACACCAAACACAATCAAAGCAAACAAACTAAACAACACATCTCCTATAATCAATTTCAATGTATCGGCAGCGACGAAGCAGGTAGTGGTGATTATTTCGGGCCACTAACGGTTTGTGCAGCCTATGTATCCAAAAAGCACGCTCAAATTTTAAAAACACTTGGTGTAGATGATTCTAAAAGACTTACTGATACTAAAATTATAGAGATTGCCGAACAAATTATAACTTTCATCCCGCATTCTTTATTAACAATGCATAATGAAAAATACAATGAGAAACAAAAAGCCGGTTGGTCTCAAGTTAAAATGAAGGCAGTGTTACATAACGAAGCTATAAAAAATGTCGTTGCAAAAATTGACACGGATGAACTTGATTATATTGTGATTGACCAATTTGCTGAGCCTGGTGTATATAAAAGATATGCACTTAGCAATCTACCGTTTGAAAATAAGACAAAATTTGAAACAAAAGGTGAATCAAAGTCTATTGCAATTGCTGCTGCAAGTATTATTTCACGTTATGCCTTTGTGAAAAATATGGATCAACTATCAAAGCATGCAAAAGTTGAATTACCTAAAGGCGCTAGCAATAAAGTAGATTTAGCTGCTGCAAAAATAATTGATAAAAACGGTGTCCAATATTTAGACGCTATGACTAAAAAGCATTTTGCGAACAGAACAAAAGCTTTGAATTTAATAAATAAAAAACATCAATAAACTATAATTTATAACCCAAAACGTTCTTAATGTAAAAAACAAAGCCTTGAATCATCGCCACATTTGGCATAGATTCAAGGCTTTATAATATTATCTAATCGTCGCACCTTCTGCTTGTAACGCTTCTAAAATACGGTCGTGTACTTCATTTACTTTATCATCAGTGAGCGTTTGTTTTGTATCTAAATATGATAAACGAAGTGCAATTGATTTTTCATCTTCTGCCACATGTTCACCTTCATATACATCAAAGACTTCTGCATTTTGTAAAATGTCGCCACCGTTATTTTTAATCACATTAACGATTTTGGCTGATGGCATCGCGCGATTAATGACTAATGCAATATCTCTCGATACACCAGGGAATCTTGGAATTGGTTGATAATTAATATAACCAACGGAAACTGACATCAACTTATCATAATTGAGTTCAAATACATAAGTTCGTTTTAAATCATAGTCGTTTTCAGTTTGTGGATGTAATTCCCCTACAAATCCAACAATTTCATTATTCAGCTTAACCAATGCAGTTCTGCCTGGATGTAATCCACTTATTTCACCAGCTTCATATTCAAATTGAACATCTAAAATTTCAGCAATACGTTCAACAACACCTTTTGCTACAAAGAAATCAATCGCTTCTTTTTTACTTTGCCAAGTATTGACAGCATAATCTCCTGTTAGTATACCACTTAAGTATTCTACTTCGTCTGGCAATTGATCTTTTCCATTGCCAAAGAATACACGGCCCAATTCATAAAGCGCAACATGATGATTACTTCGAGCAACATTATAAGACACATCATCAATAAGATGTGGAATCAAACTCTGTCTCAAAGTGGCATGAGCTTCACTCATAGGCATCAGTAATGATATCGTTGAGCGATCCTGCAATGCAAAATCAGTTGCACGTGCTTTATCTACAAGTGAATAATTAATCGCTTGGCTTAATCCAGCACCTTCTAATGTCGCTTTTACAATTCTTGTTTTTGCTTGTCTATCATTTAGTGTGCCTGGTGTTACGTGTTCAAAAACTGGTAACGTTGATGGTATTTCATCATAACCATAGATTCGAGCAATTTCTTCGATTAGATCTTCTTTTATTGTAATATCTTTACGACGCGAAGGAACCATTACTGTCAGTGTATTACCTTCTTGTGTCGTTTCAAATCCTAATTGAACAAATATCGCTTCAATATCTTCTTTAGATAGTTCAAAACCAATTGTTTTGTTCACTTTTTCAACTGTGATTTCAATAGGTGTCACAAATTGACCTAAATCGCCTTCAGCTACACGATCTTGTAGTACTGTTCCACTTGCATATTGTTGTAGCAAATAACATGCTCTGTCCACGGCTTCGTCTACAAACTCGGTTGCAATACCTTTTTCAAATCGACTTGAAGCTTCACTACGTAAGTTTAGTCGTCGAGAAGTATGTCTAATTGAAACTGGGTCGAAAATCGCACCTTCAATAATGACATTTGTAGTATTTTCAGTCACCTCTGAGAAATCTCCGCCCATCACACCTGCAATTGCAATTGGAGTATTACCATTAGTAATAACAATATCGCTATCTTTTAATATTCTCTCTTGATCATCTAGCGTTGTCATTTTTTCCTCTGCCTTAGCTTGACGCACTTCTATTTGATCAGAACCAATTTGATCTTTATCAAACATATGCAACGGTTGACCATATTCTAATAATACATAATTTGAAATATCAACAACATTATTGATTGGTCGAATACCTGCTTTAATCAATCTCATTTGCATCCATTCTGGTGAAGGATGAATTTTAACATTTTTCACTATTCTAGCACTGTAATAAGGCACCTTGTCCTGATTTTGAACATTGATACTTAATTCATTTGTGGCTTGTTCATTCGTTAATTCACTTTGCGTTTCTGGCTTTTTCATTGGCACATTATAAAGTGCAGCTGTTTCATAAGCAGTACCTATCATACTTAACGCATCTGCTCTATTTGGTGTTAAATCAAATTCCATAACTTGATCATTTAAATATAAAGCAGTAAGTGCATCAGTACCAGGTTTGACATCTGAAGTAAATACATATATGCCTGATTCAAATTGCTTTGGAACAAGGTTTGGCGAAATACCTATTTCTTGTAATGAACAAATCATACCTTCCGAACGTTCACCGCGTAATTTTGCTCTTTTGATTTTTATACCTCCAGGTAAACGTCCACCTACTGTAGCTACAATGACGCTCTGCCCTGCATCAACATTTGGTGCACCACAGACAATTTGTACTGGCGCTTCTTCACCAATATCAACTTGGCATAAACTTAATTTATCTGCATCTGGATGGGGTGCTTTAGATTGAACATAGCCAACCACTAAATTTTTAATGTCTTTTGTGTAATCAATAATATCATCTACTTCAATACCTGTGCGTGTTATTTTTTCTGCAAGAACATTTACAGGTTGATTAATTGCTACAAACGACTCTAACCATTCTTTTGAAATAAACATTATAATTCACCTCTATCTTCTACCGCTTTAAATTGATCTAAGAAACGCACATCATTTGTATAAAAATGTCGTATATCTTCGATACCATACTTGAGCATCGCAATTCTATCTGGTCCCATGCCAAAAGCAAAACCTGTATATTTCGATGCATCAAATCCAGCCATTTCTAAAACATTAGGGTGAACCATACCAGCACCTAAAATTTCTATCCACCCTGTCTGTTTACAGACATTACAACCTGCTCCACCACATTTGAAACATGATACGTCAACCTCTACAGATGGTTCAGTGAATGGGAAGTAGCTTGGGCGCAGACGAATTTCTCTGTCTTCACCAAATAGTTGTTTAGCTAACAATTCTAATGTACCTTTTAAATCGCTCATTTGAATATTTTCATCTACAACTAATCCTTCAATTTGCGTAAATTGGTGACTATGCGTTGCGTCATCAGAATCACGTCTGTAAACTTTACCAGGACATAAAATTTTCACTGGCCCTTGGCCATTACGTTGTTCCATTGTTCTTGCTTGAACCGGTGACGTATGCGTACGCATTAAGATATCTTCAGTAATATAAAAACTATCTTGCATATCTCTCGCCGGGTGTGATTTTGGCAAATTTAATGCTTCGAAATTGTAATAATCTTTTTCAACTTCATATCCATCTACAATTTCATAACCCAAACCTAAAAATAAATCTTCAATTTCCTCAATCGTTCTTGTTAACGGATGCTTAGCACCTATTGAAATTTTACGGCTAGGTAAAGTCACATCGATTTTTTCTTCTGTTAATTGTTGCTCTAATTTTGCATTTGCTAAAATCTCTCGACGTGATTCAATCTCACCTTCAATTGTTTGTCTCACTTCATTTACTTTTTGTCCGTATGCTGGTTTTTCTTCATTCGATAATTCTTTCATATGTTTCATCAAACCAGTCACAGAACCTTTTTTACCTAGATATTTGACTTTGACATCTTGTAGTTCTTTTTCATTTTGAGCTTCATTTATATCTACTAATGCTTGTTGTTTAATCTCAGACATTGCCTCTGTTTGCGCCATACTTTGCCTCCTATTTAAAATCTATATTTTCAAATGATCAATAATTGCATACAAAAAAGCTTTCACCCCTTAAAACTGGGACGAAAGCTTTCCGTGGTACCACCCAAATTTATGCACACGCATACACTTGTAATCTTTGATAACGGAAATGATTTCCGACTTAAATTTCTTTAAGTAACCAAAAAGATGAAAAAAACTAATCACAGTGGATTATCTTTCAGTCTATGAATAATCTCCCTTGAACAACTGCTACTATTAGTTTACGTCTTTTTATAGGTTAATATTTTTCATTGATGTGTTTATTATATACGAAATTCATTCAAAGGGTCAACCTTTCAAATGATACAATAATATACTTCCTGCAATTGCAACATTTAAACTTTCGGCTTGACCATATATAGGAATGTTTAAATTCTGAGTCGTTTGTTTTAATAAATCAGGATTGACACCTTCTCCTTCATTTCCAAGGAGCAGTGCAAAACTTTCTTGATGCTTCACTTGATTATAAGGAATCGCATGCTCTAATGCTGTACCATAAACATTTCCATTAAAACCTTCGATAAATTCACTTAAATCTCTCGTTATAATAGGTATATGAAAAACGCTACCTTGACTTGCACGGAGTACTTTGTCTTGATAAGGATCTGCGGTTCCTTTTTCTAACACGATTAAATCGATGCCTGCTGCATCTGCAGTGCGTATTAATGTTCCCATATTTCCTGGGTCTTGGATACGATCTAGTAACAGTACTTGTTGATATGTTTTTTCCTCATAATGCACTTTTTCTATAATCGCAAAGAACCCCTGCGGCGTAACCGTACCTGACAGTGATTCTGCTACTTTTAAATTGATTTCATATACTTCTTCAACATCATTTACGAGTTGTTCATCTAATCTATCGATATCAATAGCAAATAATTGAAGGATTTTGATATTACTCTTATGTGCTTCGTCAATTAAGTGTACGCCTTCGATAAGCACATGACCTGTTTTATCTCTTTCACGTTTCTTTTTCAATTTATTTGCATTTTTAATCTTATTGTTTTGTGCAGAAGTTATCATTTCCATAATATAGCCTCTTTATTTCAAATTTTAAATATATGTCTTATATTTGAACTTAATTGTTTGCATCTTCTAGCTAAGTCAAATTGATTTTCTAATATTATACTATCTCCACTATAACTTACCATATCACCTTTTTCAGGCAAAACATTATCAAGCAACTTACACTTATATGTTTTAGCAAATTGTGGATTGCTTTGATTCATAATTTGAAAATGTACGTGCGGTTCCATTGTGTTGCCCGAATTTCCTACTCGTGCAATTAATTGTCCACGTCTTATCTGCTCTCCGACACTGACTTCAAAGGAATTTGGTTTAAGATGCGCTATCATACTAAACTCTTTGTCCGTGTGTTTAATAATGATGTAATTACCTTCTGGATGTTTCATATTATTTTCTCCTGGTAGTGCATCTGCTATACCGTCTACGATATCTATTACAACACCATTTGCTGGAGCAATCACACTTTGATTATAACTATAATAACTTTCACAGCAATTAGGATTGCCATGATAAGTCAGATGATTTTTCACTAGAATCAGGTCTAATGCATAACGTTGATTTTTGTATGAGTAATGATGATTTACAAGCTCATTTTCACCACCAGCGTATACAAACCACGTGTCTAGAACTGGTATCGTATACCTTAATTTCGTTTCTTTATGTCTGTTTGACAAATTCATAGGAATAAGCACGAAACCAATAATTTCATGATACTTATTTAACGTCACACTAATACCAGATGTTTTCTTTACATCTAACCATATGTATTCTTCTTTATAATTGAGTTGTATATGTTTGTATAATTTATTTTCATGTCTAATTGTATTATATGATTTCAATAATCTTTCTAACTCGTGATAGGAGGAAATTTCTTGAAAATAATCACTAAACTGATTATACAACCATTCGCTGTCACTATTTTCTATTTTTTCTAATATTACTTGTGCATTTATTTCAATCATCATTTACACAACCCATCAATTGTATATAACATTACTATTAAAAATAAAAAATCGCTCATAAATTATTATATGAATAATTAATGAACGATTAATCTCGGCTAAACATTAGCCTTTAAATAAATGAAATTATTTAGATACAACTTCTTCACCTTTGTATGAACCACAGTTCTTACAAACACGGTGAGATAATTTGTATTCACCACAATTTGGGCATTCTGTCATACCAGGTACTGAAATTTTAAAATGCGTACGACGTTTATTTTTTCTTGTTTTTGACGTTCTTCTTTTTGGTACTGCCATGATATATCCTCCTTATATTCATACATTACTAAATTATTTTCAGACTCAATAATCTATTATACTATAAATTATTTAAATCCGCTATTGCTCTTCGTCATATAATTGTTGTAGTTTTTGAAGCCTAGGATCGATTTGCTCAGCTTCCTCTTCTTCAGCAAGCTCAACCGCTTGTTCCTCGTCAATAACTTCCCAACCATTACCTTCACGTAGCATCTGATCGCTATTATTTGCAAAAGCACGCATTGGCTTTTCTATAATAACAAGTTCTTCAGCAATATCTTTTAGATTAATCATGCCGTCTGTGGCATCATGATAATGCTCATCCTCTTCGTCATCACCTATATACGCGTTACCTTCCAAATCAAAAATTTCTTGTGATTTTATGTCAATAGGCACTTCGACTGGTACTAACGTACGCGCGCACGCCATCGTATAGGTTCCAGTTATATGCATATCTGCAATGACTTCATTTGATTTGACAGTTAGTTCACCCTCAACATCAATATCAGATAAATCTATTAAATCTAATGATTTTACTAAATGATCAAAATTCACCGTTTGATGGAACTCAAATGGTTTATCTTGGAATTTTCTTAATTGTGTTATTGACCATTTCATATGGCTTCACCTCTAACAAGCACAAAATTTATTTTAACTTTATAGACAAAAGTTGTCAAGATTTTTTCTTAACACAAATTAATCTGATACAATATCTATAATGAATTCTGAAAGGGAGAATTGCAAATGAAAAGCGTTGCACTAGTCACTGAATATAATCCTTTCCACAATGGTCACTTATACCATGCCCAGACATCAAAGTCAATAACTGCTTCTGAAATATCTATAGCCATTATGAGTGGTAATTTTGTTATGAGAGGTCAACCTGCCATATATAATAAATTTACACGTACTCGAATGGCATTGAGTGCAGTGGATTTAGTCATTGAATTACCAGCAGTAGCTGCATTATCAGCAGGCCAATATTTTGCAGAAACAGCTGTCCAAATAGCGAGTTACGTTGATGCAGATCATCTATCATTTGGTAGTGAATCAGGTGACATCGATTCATTTCATGAATTGCTACAAAATATCTCTAAAATAGAACAATCGCCTGAATTTATTAAGAAACTAAAAGAAGGCAAAAGTTATCCAAGAATATTAAGTGAACTTTTAAACAATCATACATTATTATCTTCACCCAATAATACATTAGGTATTTCTTATATGCGAGCGATTCAAAAGTTAGCACCTCATATCAAACCTTGGACGATACCAAGAGAAAGCAGTCACCACCATGATTCCAATATTTCAAATTTAGATTTCGCTAGTGGCACTTCCATTCGCAATGCAATACAAGCCCATAACGACCAATGGAAATCAGTTGTTCCCGACTCAATACAACAGCTCTATCAAGAACCACAAGCAACTGTAGAAGATACGTTTCCATATATTAAATATGCTGTTTTAAGTCATACGCCACAATCTCTGAAAAATATCTATACGATGTCCGAAGGATTAGAAAATCGCATATTAGATAAAATTAGATATGCTACATCATTTGAGCATTTCATGTCACTCATTAAAACAAAAAGGTATACTTATACACATATACAGCGTATTTTAATGAATATTTTACTAAACTTTCAACAAAACCATAAACATAACGCTGTAAATGCAGTGCACATTCTTGGTATGTCAGCAAAGGGTCAACAATATTTAAAATACTTAAAACAAAAATTTCCAGAACGTCATTTTATTACGCAAATAAATCAACAAAACGCGCATTTATTTGAACGAGAAATCCATTCAACACATATTTATAATTTGCTCACACACCATACAGAAACAGATTTCAATACACATGTCATACGTACTGAAAATGACTGAATGCTAATCAAAACAATTAAAACAAGATCCTAGTATTGGAGCCTGTAAATAATTTTTTAGAATTTTATTTATAGGCTTTATATATAGCGTTATTTTTATTATTTAGCTTAATTTTCAATAGTAGTATCCCATAGGTATTTTCAGTAATAATGGTAATTAATTACCTACAATTTGACTTTTATCAAAATAAATCCGTTTGCCTCATTTAGTTTTCGTATTTATAGCGTACGAAAATGACTGATGTCTATATTAAACAGCTCGAATCAACACTATGTATATAATTCAATTAGTTTCTGTTCATCGACATCATATGATAAATCTACAAAATAGTCGAGTTGCCACTTTTGAGTAAGTTTTGCAGTTTTGTTTAAGTCTTTTTCCCAACTTGGATAAACACGAAAAGCCATCTTCCCTTTTTGCTTTTCAGAACTTAAAATATTTTTGCGCATAAGAATTTCTTTTTGAAAAATGAATTGTCCTTTTTTCACACCATCTAATATATTAATAACTAATTTATCTTCCATCTCATCATAATTAAAAGGTACGTTGTTTCCTTGATCATTTTTACGCCATATCGCAACAAAATAGCCGTGTTTCTTTGGTGTTTTTTTAGCTAATCTACTTTTAAAAGTGACGTGATTAAACATAAAATTGATAGCTTCATATGCTTGATTCCAGTTTTCAATATTTAAGGCTTCAAACGAAAAGGCTAATTTCGTTTCTTTTAATTTATTAAATAGTGAGTTCGAATTATTATTAATGGTTATCATCCTTTTGATAGAAATTTTCATCACAGGTGTACATTGTTGACTTTCTCTCTGCTGCTCGAAAGCATAAGAATCACTAACCCAACAAGTTGGGA